>NZ_JBSFUT010000014.1:0-195437 GCF_053591935.1 Streptomyces sp. NPDC002851
GCTCAGCCGTTCCAGGAGTACGACGCCGACCCCCTCGGCCCAGCCGGTGCCCTCGGCGGCCTGGGCGTACGCCCGGCAGCGGCCGTCCGGGGACAGGGCCCGCTGCCGGGCGAACTCGGTGAAGATCCGCGGTGTGGACATCACCGTGACGCCACCGGCGAGGGCAAGGGAGCACTCGTCCTGGCGCAGTGCCCGTACCGCCAGATGCACACCCACGAGGGACGAGGAACAGGCGGTGTCGACGGTCAGGGCCGGGCCCTCGAAGCCCAGGGCGTAGGCCACCCGGCCCGAAAGGACGCTGCCCGCCGAGCCGATGGCGCTGTAGCCCTCCAGCTCGGCGGGCCCGGAGCGGGCCAGCTGCTCGTAGTCCTGACCGGCCGCGCCGACGAACACCCCCGTCCGCGAGCCCCGGAGCCTTGCCGGGTCGAGGCCCGCGTCCTCCAGGGTCTGCCACACGGTCTGTAGGAGCAGCCGCTGCTGCGGGTCCATCGCGAGGGCCTCGGTGGGTCCGACGCCGAAGAACTCGGCGTCGAACCCGGCCGCGTCCGCCACGAACCCGCCGGCCCGGGCATACGTGGTTCCGGGCCGGTCGGGGTCCGGGTCGTACAGGCCCGCCACATCCCAGCCCCGGTCCCGCGGGAAGTCCGAGACCGCGTCGCGCCCGGCGGTGACGAGCTCCCACAGCGCGGCCGGTGACTCCGCGCCGCCCGGATACCGGCAGCCCATCCCCACCACCGCGATCGGGTCGTCGTCGACGGCCGTCCCGGTACGGCCCTCGTCCCGCGCCGGAGCGGCGGCGTCCCGGCCCGGGAAGCCGAGGCGGGCCAGCAGGTGGTCCGCGACGGCCGCGGGGGTCGGGTGGTCGAAGAGCAGGGTGAGGGGGAGCTCGAGGCCGGTCGCCTTGGACAGGCGGCCGGTGAGTTCGACCGCGGCAAGCGAACTGGCGCCGTAGTCGACGTAGGCCACATCCGGGTCGATCTCCTGGGTGCTCCGGCCGAGCAGGTCCGCCGTCCGCTCACGCACCAGGTCGAGCACGGCCGGGTAGCGGTCGGACTCGGGGATGTCCGCGAGCCGCGCCACGATGTCGAACTCCATTGTCGTCTCGTCTCCTCACCGCTGAAATTCAGGACCGCACCGCTGAGTTCAGGACTTCAGGGCCGAGCCCGTCAGAATGAACGACCTGATGTGCGCGCTGAGCTGCTCGGGCTGGTCCACGGGGATGAGGGTGTAGCTGTCCGGGATCTCCACGTGCTCGCTGTGGGGCAGCAGTTCGGCGAGCTTGCGCCCGTGCTCGGGCGGCATGACCTTGTCCTCGGCGGCCCAGGCGACCAGGGCCGGGCGGTCGAAGTCCCGCAACTTCTCGGCCCAGCGCAGGAGTTCGTCGCGCGGCGGCACGCCCAGGATGTACTTGCGCAGGTCGCGGCGGATCTCCGCGGACTGCCAGAGCTGCGTGAGCCAGCCGTCCATCACGTCGTGCGGGACGCCGCCCTTGCTCATCCAGCCCCAGGTCATCGGCGCGCCCCGCATGAACTTCAACTTCAGTGTCTTGAAGGCGAAGTTGAGGCCGCCGGGCATCCGCGCCGACATGAGCAGGTTCTTTCCGGGAAGCCCGGGCGGGTAGTTGTCGAACGCCTCACAGGAGGTGATGACGAGCCGCCCGATCCGCTGGTCCAGGCCCAGGGCCACCAGGGCCTGCGGACCGCCCCAGTCGTTCATGGCCAGGGTGACGTCCCGCAGGTCGAGACGGTCGAGGAACTCAGCGAGCAGCCGCGCCACTCCCGGCACGGTCAGGTCGGCGTCCGGGTCCATCGGCCGACGGTGCCCGCCCAGGGGAAGCGTCGGCACGACGCAGCGGAAGTCCTCGCGCAGCCGTGCCACCACATCGCGCCACAGAGTGCCGTCCATGGCCACGCCATGGACGAGCACGAGGACCGGCTTGTCGCCGCCGGTGTCCTCGTATTCGACGGTACCTGCGGACAGTTGCACCTCAGTCATACGGGAATCTCCCAGTGTCGTCGTGCCACATCCGGGCACGGGCCTTCGCTCGTACCTCCGCACGCAGAGCCGATCCTCCACGATCGGCGCCGCGCACTCGCGTTCCATACCCGCGATCTGTCAAAGAATTGACATGCGTCTGACGTCGGACAGAAAACCGGCCGAAGCGGCGCGCGAAGGTGACAGTCCCTGACCTTGTCCTGAATCAACCGCTGTTGCCTGAAGGCCGATTACCGGCAGAGACTCGCCGTACCCCTTGAAGAGCAACAGCAGAGCGATAGAGAGGTACCACTCGTGATCACGGTCGAGGATGTATGCAGCCGTATTTCGAAGAAGCTCGGCAGCAAGGCGGATTCCTACCGCCTCGACGCCGACACTTCCTTTGACGCGGTCGGCCTTTCGAGCCTGCAGATAGCGGACATCGTCTACTCGATCGAGGATGACCTCGACATCGAGTTCGACGAAACCAAGGCCGCGAGCGTCAAGACGGTCGGCGATCTGGTGCGGCTCGCCGAGGCCGCCTCCATGGAACAGAGCGCCAGCGCGTGAGCGGCGGATACCAGGGCGCCACGGCGGAAGCCATCCGGCACCACTACGACGTCTCCAACGACTTCTTCGCCCTGTGGCTCGACCGGAACCGCACGTACACGTGCGCCCTCTGGGCCGAGGGCGACACCCTCGAATCCGCGCAGCAGCGCAAGCTCGACCATCTCGCCGAGGGGGCGAAGGTCTCCGGTGCCCGGCGGGTCCTCGACGTCGGCTGCGGCTGGGGCAGTCTCCTCAAGAACCTGGTCGAGCGGTACGACGTGGGGCACGCGGTCGGCCTGACGCTCAGCGACAGTCAGGCCGAGCATGTCCGCGAGCTGCGCCTGCCGCGCGCCGAGGTACGCGTCGAGAACTGGCGCGACCACGCCCCCGATGAGCCCTACGACGCCATCATCTCCATCGGCGCCTTCGAGCACTTCGCCCGCATGGGCCTGTCCAGGGACGAACGGGTCGCGGCCTACCGGGAGTTCTTCGAGCACTGTCGGCGCTGGCTCCCGCAAGGCGGCCGGCTCGCCCTGCAGACCATCGTCAAGGGAAACAACAACCGCATGGACAAACAGACCGTGCGGGACCTGATGTTCATCATCGACCACATCTTCCCGGAGTCCGAGATTCCGGCACTCTCCGAAGTGATCGAGGGCAGCGAGAAGAATTTCGAAGTGGTCGGCCTGCGCAATGACCCGGACCATTACAGCCGTACCTGCCAGGAATGGTTCGACCGGCTGCGACAGTGCCGGGAAGCCGCTGTGGAATGCGCGGGAGAGTCCATAACCGCGGATTACGAAAGGTATCTCAACGCCTCCGTGGGGCACTTCAGAAACCGTCATCTTGGCCTCGCGAGGATCATCCTCGAGGCCGTGTGATCTGCCTCCCACGCGGCGGCGCACATGCCAAGGAGCACCCATTGAACGGGTACAAGCATGTCGTCTACTGGCACGACACCGAGCAGGTCACGGCCGGTCCTCCCCAGCGCGGGGCGGTCGACTGCGACGTCTGCATCGTCGGCGGCGGATTCACCGGCCTGTGGACCGCCTACTTCCTCAAGCAGGCCGAACCGGCCCTGGACATCCGTATCGTCGAGGCCAGGCACTCCGGATTCGGGGCGTCCGGCCGCGCCGACGGCTTCGTCACGCCGACCATCGGCAAGGACATCCAGGCCCTTGTACAGGAGTTCGGCGCGCAGCGTGCGCTGAAGGCCTCCCAGGCGGTGGGCCGTTCGATCCTGGAGATCGGCCGGTTCACCCGCAAGAACAAGATCGACGCCGAGTACGAGGCCAACGACTACCTGATGGTCGCCACCGACCAGGCGCAGCTGAAGCGGCTGCGCCAGGACCGGGCCCTGGCCGAGCGGATGGGGGCGGCGCAGCCTGAGATCCTGCCCGCCGCACCGTCCCAGGAGATCGTCGGCTCGCCCGCGATCGTCGGCAGCATGCGCACCGGCGGCGCCCTGGTGAACCCGTTCCGCCTGGCCCGCGGCATCGCCCGGGTGGTCCGGGAGCAGGGCGTGACGGTGTACGACGACTCGCCCTGCCTGCGGGTGGAGCGCGGGGTGCGGCCCACCGTCGTCACCGCCGGCGGGCGCGTCACGGCGGACAAGGTCGTCCTGGCCACCAACGTCCACATGGACGCCTTCCCGCCGTTCCGCCGCAAGGTCATCCCGGTCTGGACGTACGCGATGGTCAGCGAGCCGCTCACCGACCGGCAGCTGTCCCGGGTGAACTGGGCGGGCCGGGAGGGTCTGGTGGAGGCCAGGTCCCTGCTGACCTGCGCCCGGCTCACGCACGACAACCGCGTCATGTTCGCGGGCGGCCCGGTGCCGTACTACTACGGCCGGGACAAGCGGCAGCGGAACATGAACCGGTCCGAGGTGTACCGCGAGATCCACCGGGAGTTCCTGCGGTTCTTCCCCATGTGGAGCGATGTCGAGTTCGGCTATGCCTACGGCGGCACGATCGACGTCGTACGCGACTTCGCCCCGCACTTCGGCACCATCGGCGGCAACATCCTGTACGGCTACGGCTACTGCGGGAACGGCATCGCCGCCACCCACACCGGCGGCAAGGTCCTCAGGGATCTGCTCCTGGGCAAGGACTCGGACTACTCCCGGCTCCTGTTCGTCGACGGCGAGCAGCGCAGGCCGCCCGCCTCCTTCCCGCCCGAACCGCTGCTCTACGCCGGTGCCCGTGCGATGGCCCGCCTGATGAACTGGAAGGACGGCAGGTCATGAGTGCACGCACCACGGTTCTGCTCACCGGCGCGTCCGGGGTGGTCGGCCGGTCGATCCTGCGGGAGGCCGAGAACGCCAAGAACGCCGAGAACAACGCGGGCGACGTACGCACCCTGGCCGCCTCCCACAGCACCCCGCTGCCCACGGCCACCGGCGCCACGGTGCACTGCGATGTGACGGCGGACCGCTTCGGGCTCGACGAGGACGCCTACGCGGCCCTCGCCGCCGAGGTCGACGTCGTCATTCACTCCGCGGGCCTGACGGAGTGGGGGCTGCCCGCCGAGCGCTACCGGCCCGTCAATGTCGACGGCACCCGCCGGGTGGTCGAGTTCGCCCGGCGGGCCGAGGCAACCGTCCACTTCATCAGCACGGCCTTCGTCGCCGCGCTCATGAACGACGCGCCCACGCCTCTGGGCGAGGACAACGTGTGCCGGAACTACATCGCCTCCAAGCTGGCGGCCGAGCGGCTGCTTCGCGACAGCGGAGTGCCGCACACGGTGTTCCGGCCCACGAACCTGATCGGTGACTCCGTCACCGGCTGGACCACGCGGGGGCAGATCGTCCAGCTGATGTCCGACTGGATCGGCCGGGGCAGGGCCCCCTTCCTCGCCGTGCACCCGGGCATCCGGATGGACTTCGTACCGCATGACCTGCTGTCGAAGGCGGTTCTTCGCGCCATCGAACTCGGCGACGACGAGGGCGAGTTCTGGGTCACGCTCGGCGACGAGGCCATGGGGGTGCAGGCCTGCCTCGACGTGATGGTCAAGCACGCGGCCACCCAGGGCCGCACGCTGCAACCACCGCCCCTGGTGGACGCCGACACCCTCGACCCGGAGGAGATCGCGCGCCTGAACCCGATGACCCGCTCCTACGTCTCCGTGCTGCGGGACACCAGCGAGGTCACCCGGTGCAGCGGCGGCGTCCTGCCCACCTCCATGCCCGAACTCCGCGAGCGCTACGGCCTCCCCCAATTCGACGACGCGGCCGCCTACTTGACAAGCCTCGAGTACGCCGCGGCCCACCTGACCTAGCAGGTACCGGTACCGCAGGCACTCCCGACGGACGGAAGGACATGATGGACAGGAACGCTGGCTGGACCCCACCGGACCTCGGCGGCTCGGTGGCGGTGGTCACGGGCGCCAGCCGAGGCGTGGGGCGAGGTATCGCGCTCGCGCTCGGCGAGGCGGGTGCGACCGTCTACGTGACCGGCCGCAGCACCCGAGACGGCGAGCGCACCGAAGACCTGCCCGGCACGGTGGACGACACCGCGGACGAGGTCACCCGGCGCGGCGGCAAGGGCATCGCCGTGCACTGCGACCACCGGCGCCCGGAGGACAACCAGGCGCTCGCCGAACGCATCGAGGCCGACCACGGCGCCCTCGACCTGCTCGTCAACAACGCGTGGGCCGGATACGAGCGGATGACGGAGGTCCGCTTCGACGCGCCGTTCTGGGAACAGCCGATGTGGCGCTACGAGTTGTTCGAGGCCTCGCTGCGCGCCCAGTACGACGTCACGCGCAGGCTCGCACCGCTCATGCTGCCGCGGCAGCGCGGCCTGGTCGTGGGCATCAGCTTCACCGACGGCGACATCTACCTCGGCCAGGTCGGCTACGACGTCTTCAAGTCGGCGGCCGACCGCATGTGCCGGGGCTTCGCCGCCGACCTGCGCAAGAAGGGCATCGCGGCGGTCTCGCTGCACCCGGGGTTCGTGCGCACGGAGCGCGTGGCGGCGGACTGGGAGGCCATGGGCAGCGGCCCGGCCGCCGTGGTCCACTCCCCGGAGTACGTCGGTCGCGCCGTCGCCTGCCTGCTCGACGACCCGGAGGTGACGGCCCGTTCGGGCAGCGTCCTCAGCACCGGCGACCTGGCGGCGGAGTACGACTTCGACGACGTGGACGGCAAGCGCCCGCCGACGTTCCGCCTGGAGGGGCGGATGTCCCTGGCGACCCGGATGTACCGGTTGAACCGGGCGAGCGGCGCCGGGCGGTAGCGGTGGCCGGACAGCAGGTGGTGGGCGGGGGGACGCGACTAGGGCCTGTTGCGGAAGTCCCGCCGCCCGCCCCCTTGGCCCCGGCCGAGGTTCAGGTACACCTCCTTAGGATCCCCGAGTCCGCCGCGACGGCTCTGGCGATGGCCGCGGAGGTCCTGGATCCGGCGGAACTCCGCCGCGCCGCGGCCTTCCAGGACCCGCGGGCCCGGGACCGCTACGTCACCGCACACGTGGGCCTTCGGGTGCTCCTGGGCCGCCATGTGGGCGCCGCCCCGGCGCGCCTTTCGTTCACGCGGGAGCGCTGCGGCATGCCGGGGTGCGCCGAACTCCACGGGCGTCCGGCGCTCGTGGGCCACCCCGGGGTCCGGTTCTCGCTCTCGCACGCGGCGGACGCGGCGCTGTACGCGCTTGCCGCGACGCCGGTCGGGGTCGATGTGGAGGCGCGCGAGGTCGCGGCCTCGGTGGTGGACGGCGCCGGGCGCATGAGCCGCTGGCTCGCGCACCTGCACCGGGACGAGCGCCGTACCCTCGCCGCGCTCCCCGCCGGGCAGCGCCGGGACGCGTTCCTGAGCTGCTGGGTGCGCAAGGAGGCGTACTTCAAGGGCATCGGCACGGGTCTGGCCGCGGGGCTCGGTTCCCAGTACGTCGGCTTCGCCGAGACCTATGCGGCGGCCGCGGCGGATGCTCCGGCCGGGCCCGAGGGCTGGTCCCTCGTCGACCTGCCGGTGCCCGGCGGCTACCGGGCCGCCGTCGCCGTACGCACCGGGGACGGACCGGCCGCGGAGCGGGCGGCGCCGACCTTTCGGCTGCTGAGCCTGCGGCGCCAGGCAGGAGGAGACGCGTGGTAGCCCCTTGTGCGCAACCCCAAGTGCCCGACGCCGAGCGTACGTTGACGCTGTTCTGCCTGCCGTGCGCGGGCGGCGGCGCCTCCGCGTACGCGCGCTGGCAGCAGCTCCTCGACGCGCACGGAGCCCGGGTCCGGGTGCGCCCGGTGCAGCTGCCAGGGCGTGAGGAGCGGGCGCACGAGCCCCGGTTCACCGAACGCGACGCGCTGGCCGCGGAGTTGGACGAGCAGCTCGACGACGCGTTCGCGCGTCCGCACGTCCTTCTCGGGCACAGCATGGGCGCCTTCGTCGCGCACGCCCTCACCCTGCGCCGCCAGCGACGGGGCGCACCACTCCCCCGGGCACTCGTCCTGCTCTCGCACCGGGCCCCGCACGTGCCGCCCAACGGCATCCTGGACCCGGACGCGGGCGACGAGGCCCTTGCCGCCGCCCTCGCGGGCCTTGGCGGGATCCCCTGGGAGCTGGCCCGCCGCAAGCGCTTCCGGGACCGGTTCATCCCGCTGGTCCGCGACGATCTGCGGCTGTGCTCCGGCACCACGCCCGAGCGGGCGATCGAGCCGCTGCGGCTGCCGCTGCACCTGCTGGTGGGCCGCGAGGACCATCTCGTGCCCGTGCCCGCGATGGCCGCCTGGTCGCGCCACGGCGGCCGGGGGAGCGAGTTGCGCGTCCTGCCCGGCGGGCACTTCTTCGTCCGCTCCCACGAGAGCGACCTGCTGCGCGCACTGGCGGCAGTGCTCGGCCGGTATGTCCCCGCACCATCCGCGGCTGTCCTTGGAGGAGCACAGTGAACCGGGAGCCAGTGAACAACCGGGAGCCAGTGACGCAGGGGCTCGTCGCCCCGCAGGGCAGCCCCTTCGCACGGATCATGGGCGTGGGCGCCTACCGCCCCCGCCGTATCGTCGACAACCACGAGGCCTGCCGTCTCATCGACTCCTCGGACGACTGGGTGCGCTCCCGGTCCGGGATCGTCACCCGGCGGTGGGCGGAGCCGGACGAAACACTCGGTGTGATGGCCGAGCAGGCCGCGCTCAAGGCGATCGCCGCCGCGGGCCTCAGCCCGGCCGACATCACCTGCGTCATCGCCGCCACCTTCACCCACCTCAAGCAGACCCCGGCCGTCGCGACGGAGATAGCGCACCGGATCGACGCCCATGGGGCCGCCGCCTTCGACGTGTCCGCGGGCTGCGCCGGATTCGTCCACGGCGTGGTGCTCGCGGCCGACAGCGTACGCAGCCGTGGCGGGCACGTTCTGGTCGTCGGCGTGGAGCGGATGACCGACCTGCTCAACCTCCGGGACCGGTCCACCGCCTTCATCTTCGGGGACGGCGCCGGGGCCGTGGTGATCGGTCCGTCCACCACCCCCGGATTCGGGCCCGTGGTGTGGGGCGCGGACGGCTCCCAGGCGGACGCGATCGAGCAGAGCCTGCCGTGGGACGCGCTCAGGGACGGTGCCGGACAGCAGGAGTTCCCGTATCTGCGCCAGGAGGGCCAGCGGGTGTTCCGCTGGGCCGCCTACGAGATGGCCCGGGTCGCGGAGCAGGCCCTTACAGCCGCGGGGGTACCGGCGGACCGGCTCGATGTCTTCGTCCCGCACCAGGCCAACGTCCGCATCATCGATATGATCGCGAACCGGCTCGGCCTGCCGGACTCCACCACCGTCGCCCGGGACGTCGTGACGGCCGGCAACACCTCGGGCGCGTCCATCCCACTGGCCCTGGACGCGGTCCTGGCCTCCGGGGACGCCGGGACCGGTGACCTCGCCCTGCTCGTCGGCTACGGCGCGGGCCTGTGCTACGCGGCCACCGTCGCCGTCCTTCCGTAAGCCGGTCCCGCTACTTCCGTAAGCCGATGGCCAGTTGCTGCCCTGCAACTTGTGGAACAGGGAGAATTCTGGCCACCCCGCTCCTCCGCGGCCACTATGAAGCAGGCGCCTTTCTTCCTGAATCAATGACGCGGGGGATCAGAAATGGCGAACGCTTCTCCAGGAATCAGCCGTCGTCCGCACCTGGCGGTGACACCCGACCGGCATGGCTTCCCGTACCGGCACGACCCCATCGACAGGGCGGCGCCGACCGCCCCGATCCACGGCGAACAGCCGTCCGTCGCCTGGCACATGCTCGTGGTGGACGGCGACACGGAGTGCGCCGAGTCCCTGGTGCAGAAGCTGCTGCGGCAGGGGCACGAGGCCCGGTGGGTGGGCATGGGCGCGGCCGCGCTCCGCGCCTACGACAGCGCCGACATGGTGCTGATCGACCTCGATCTTCCCGACCTCGACGGCCTGGAGATCTGTCGGCGCATTCGCGCCAGTAGCGACGTTCCCATCATTGCCGTCACCGGCCGCAGCAGCGAACTCGACCGGGTCCTCGGCCTGCAGACCGGGGCCGACGACTATCTCGTCAAGCCCTACGGGTTCCGTGAGCTCATGGCCCGTATCGAGGCCGTGATGCGCCGCTCGCGGGCCCACACCGCGCACCGGGCCCCGGCCGTGATCTCGCACGGGCCGCTCCTCATCGACCCGTCGGCGCGTCAGGTCAGGCTCGACGGCCGCAGCATCGACCTGACGCGCAAGGAGTTCGATCTGCTGCATCTCCTCGCCACGCAGCCCGATGCCGTCATCTCGCGCAAGCGCATCATGAACGAGGTGTGGGGCGACGCGTGGTCACGCCGGACCATCGACACGCACGTCAGCAGCATCCGCAACAAGCTCGGCGCGCCCAGCTGGATCGTGACCGTCCGCGGTATCGGCTTCCAGCTCGGCGGCCATGTCACGGCACTTCAGCCGCCGGAGACGCGCGGCGCGGCGTCCCCGTGCGCCCAGCAGTAGTCCACTCCACCCACCCCCGGGTCCAGGTGCGTCACCGTCCGAGAAGCTCCTCGCGGCCGTGGTCCCGGTAGTGCTCCAGAAGATCCTCGACGTTCGGGCTTCAGGGGTACTTGATCTCCTCCCCCTCGTGGAACGAGGGGGAATCCCTCCTCAGGCCGCGTGCGGCTTGGTGGGTGGTTGACGCTTCACAGACCGGGCATCCCCGAGGTCTCCACGTCCTGACACCGCCGATCCGGCGGCGTGATTGATGTTGCGTGAGCCGTTGGTGTCCGCGTTCGCCTCGTACCCGCATCCGGCCTTGCAGACGAAACGGGCCTGCGTCTCCCGGCTGCCGGGGGTGATGAAGCCGCAGGCCGAGCAGCGCCGTGAGGTGTTCGGGGCCGGGACCTTGACGACCTGGCCGCCACGCTGGGCGGCCTTGTACTCAAGCATCGTCACGGTACGGCCCCATGCCTCCCCGGTGATGGAGCGGTTCAGTCCGGCCTTCTGACGGACGTTGGCGCCGGGGGCTTCCACGGTCCCCCGAGCTGACTTGACCATGTTCGAGATGGCCAGGTCTTCCACCCCGATACGCGAAAAGGCGCGAGCGATCTCGGTGGTGGTCTTGTGCTGCCAGTCGACCGCTCGACGCTTGGCTTTTGCGCGGAGCTGGGCGATCTGGTCGTACGTGTGGGAGAGGCGACGTGAGGGCTTCTCGCCCTTCTTGCGGGCGCGGCGCTTGCGTGCTGCCGCCTTCTCCAGGCGTCGCAGCCGCTCGGCCTCGCCCTTGGACAGCCAAGGGCCGTGCTCACGGAACGAGCCGTCCGAGAGAGCCAGAGGCTTGGTGATACCGCGGTCGATGCCGACCGTGGGGCCGGTGTGGGGCTCGGGGTCGCGTACTTCGGTCTGGACGCGGAAGATGACATGCCAGCTGTTCGCCTCCTTCACAAGGCGGGCGCCGGTGACCTTGTTGGACTTGTTGGCACGCTTGCCGACCGGGAGGTCTTTGGTCCAGCGGAACAGCACGAACCCGATCTTCGGCGCCCACATCCGGCCCCACCTGCGGTTGAGCCGCACGATCTGGAGGTCACGGCCCTGCGGGATGTCGACGGCCATGCGGGACCGGAAGCGGCCCTTGAAGTTCGGGGCATCAGCCCGGCCTTCCCAGCAGTTCACCCAGGCACGGAAGTACGTCTTGAGGACCTGCTGAGCGGCCTGCGCGGGCAGTACGCCAAGGAAGTCGAGGTCTTTGCGGCCCTGGCGTATCGCCTCGTCGGCTGCACCGAGGGTGCGCTTGTCCTTGGGGAGCATCGTCCACCAGGAGTGCAGGCAGTTCCACATCGTGCGGGCCGCGTGCCCCTGGGCCTCGGCTGCCGTGAGCTGGGAGGGGGTGAGGTAAAGCCGGGCCTTGTGGCCACGCAGCTGCTTCAACTCCCCTCCCTGTACCGCGTGTTGGCCGGAACGATCAGCAGCATACCATTGGTTCATGTCACCACGATGGGAACAGAGCCCCGATGTACGCAGGGGCGCGCATGTCGCCTACAACCTTCACGTGCACTTGGTGTTTGTCACGAAGTCTCGGCGGAGCGTCTTCACCCCGGAGTTGCTGGGGCGCTGCGAGGAGATCATGCGGGACGTGTGCACGGACTTCGAGGCCGAACTCAAGCGGTTCAACGGCGAACGCGATCACGTTCACCTGCTCGTGCACTACCCGCCGAAGGTCGCCATCTCCAAGCTCGTGAACAGCCTCAAAGGCGTCAGCTCGAGGCGACTCCGCCAGGAATGCACGCACAACGTCAACCAGGCGATCATAAACGGCCGCTTCTGGTCCGGCTCCTACTTCGCTGGTTCCTGCGGTGGCGCTCCCCTGGCCGTGGTCAAGCGATACATCGAAGCCCAGGAGCACCCTGGCCCCCAGCCCGCTGGCCGCTGGGGCGATTCACCTACCGGCTGACGCCGGTAGCACTCTCGCAGACGTCAGGTGGTCCCATGACCGCGCACCATAATTGACGTACCGTCAGAAAGGCAGGGCCGCGCTGGTCGCGTCCTCCACGGCGATCCGGCCGAACTCGGTGCGGGACGAGGTCGCGAGGCCGACGCAGAGCGCCACCACCAGGATCAGGACGAGCAGCAGCCCCGCCGCGGCGGCCGCGTCGGCGGCCGGGCGGGGTGCGTGCGCGGTGGCGCGCTCGGGGCGGTCGGCCGTGTAGTAGACCGGCACGAGGTCGCCCTCACCGACGCTCGCCGGACCGTTCGCCTCCTCGAAGCGGACCGCGCGGCCCTCCGGCGTACGGAACTCGTAGACGTGGTGCAGCGTGGTGCTCGCACGGCCGTCGTCCCGGCGCGTGGTGGTGTACGTGCGCAGACAGCGGGCCTCGGCCGTGCGGCCGCGGGTCCGGGCGCGCCGCAGCTGCAGCACGCGGCGCACCATCACCGCGCCGATCGCGGCCGCGACGGCGGCGAGCAGCGTCGGTACGGCGACGATCACGAAGTCCATCGGTCTTCCCCCGGGGGTGGGCTGCGCTGGTCTGCGCGTTGGGTCTCCGCAGACCACCTGGTCAGAGGTCTGCGCACACCACCTGGTCAGAGCGGTGCGCGCAGACATTACCTGGCTGCCCGGGTGGGGGAAGAGACAGCTCCGCCGGTCCGGTGGGACATATCGGGTCCAGTCAGAACGTGACGTCCGAGCAGGCGTAGAAGGCGTTGCCGGTGTCGGCGATGGTCCACACCGCCAGGATGACGTGGTGCCCGGACTTGCCGGAGGGCAGCGTGCCGGTGTGTTCGAGCGTGGCCGGGGGCTGCTGGTTGTTGTAGGGGACGGTGAAGAACGGCGCGGTGTCCAGGGCCGCGCGGCTGAGCGGCTTGCTGTCGTCCCAGCCGTTCTTGGTGACGTAGTACCGGAAGTCGGTCGTGGAGTGACGGGCCGTGAACTGCCAGCGGAAGGTGTGGCTCGAGCCGCTGGACAGCTTGGTCGTCGGCCAGGCGCCGCCGCCCGGCTTCGTGGCCGAATCCAGCTCGCCGAAGCGGGCGTTGCCGCCGGAACAGATGCGTCCGTCGGCGGGGCCCGCGGCCGGGAAGCCCTTGGGGCCCTCGACGCTCTGCGGCTCCCACTGGATGGCGCCGCAGCCCGTGACCGTGCCGTTGGCACAGAGCTTCTGCCGGCTGATGGGCGAGTCCGTGTAGCCGTGGGCGCTCGCCGCGCCGGTGGAGAGGACGAAGACGCCGGCGGTGGCGAGGCCGACCGCCGCGGCGTAGGTGCGTTTGCGCATGCTGCTGCTCCTGTGCTCCTGGGAGAACGTGGGGGTGTTTCCGTGAGCCGTACGAAGTGCTGCAGTGCTGCGGTCTAGACCAAGTCACAGATTATTACTGAGAGTTGAACTAGTCCATACCAATGAGGGAGGGCTTTTCGGGCGACAAGGGAGACCGGGACTAGCGCTCCGTCTGCCCCGTGTAGAACGCCACCGTGAGGTCCTTCACCAGCGCCTTGCGCTCGTAGTCGTCGAGCTCGACCAGGCCCCGCGTGGTCAGCCGCGTCACCGTGTCCTCCACCGAGTCGACCACCCGTGTCAGGACGCTGTCCCGCTCCCGGGCATCCAGCGCGGCGAGCCCGCGGCGGCGCATCGCGTCGGCGACCTCGGGGGCGTACTCGATCCGGGTCGGCTGCACCGAGAACACCTCGATCCCGGCGGGCGCCGCGTCCGCGGCCAGGCGCCGGGTCAGCGCGTTCCCGACCGCCTCGGTGTCCCGGAGCGTCGGCCCGGCCGCGCCGCAGGCCGAGGGGTCCGCGGGCAGCCGCGACATGACCCGGGCGAGCCCCGACTCCACGCAGGCGCGCAGATACGCCGCGTGGTCCTCGACCGCGAGCGCCGCCCGCGCCGTGTCCCGTACCCGCCAGACCACCAGGACCACCACGGAGAGCGCGACCCCGTGCGCGTCCACGACCGGCATCGGCTCGCTCCGCCAGTGCCGAAGTCGTACGTCGACACGGCGCCGCTTCAGCAACGGGTTGACCCACACCAGGCCGGTGCGCCGGACGCTCCCCCGGTACCGCCCGAACAGCGAGAGCACCCACGCCCGGCCGACCCGCCCCCGGCCGAGCCCGCCGAACGCGAAGAGCGAGAGCGCGCCCGAACCCGCCATCACCGCCCACTGCGCGGGCCCGAGTTGGGCCCCGTCCGGCGGCACCGGAAGCCGGGCCAGGGACACCGCGAGCGGCGGGAGCACCCCGGACCACCAGGCCCCGGCCGCACACCCGGCGAGCCCCGTCGCGCCCGCGGCCACGGCGGCGGCCCCCGGCCAGGACCGCGCCCGGAGCTCCACGGGGCCGGTGTCGGAGGGGGGTTCGGGGCGGGGCGGGGCTCCGAGCACCGGCCGGTGCGGGCCGCTGGCGGGGGACACGGTTCGGGGCTGCTCGCCGGTGCCCCGGCGGCGGCCGACCACGGCGGGGGCGAGCGGGGTGCCGGGGTCCGTCGTCCCGGTCGTCGTGCATCCGCCCGCGCCCGCCGCGGAGCCGCTGATGGATGCGGTTGGTGCGGTGCCAGGCGTCGCGGGCCCGCTGAGACCGGGGAGACGGGCCCCCGGGCCGGTGCCGTCGCGGAAGAGGAGGTGGACGGGGATCTCGGTGGTGGAGTCGTTCTGGATGAGCCGGGGGGCGCGGGCGGCCGAGGGCGCGGGAGCCTCGGACGACCCCTCGTACTCCGGTCCGTCGTTGGGCCTCTCGGTCGTGGTGCTCATCGGTACCTCCGCGATGCAGCTGTGTCGCCTGTGCCGGTCCTGGCGAGGGACGAGTCATGGGCAGGTCAGGAGAAGAGCCGATGCCAGGTCTCCGGGCCCGGATAGCCGTCGGCCGCGCCGCCGCGCCAGCCCTGGGCGCGCTGGAACGCCTCGACGTTGCGCCGGTCGCTCTCGCTCCAGCGCGGTCCTGGCCCCTGCGCGTAGTAGCGGCCGAAGCCCTTCGCCACCAGCTGCCGCCCGAGCCGCTCGATCATCGGGTGCGACCGCCCGGGCCGGAACACGGCCTTGCCCGGGTAGCGGGGCATCCCCGCGGAACCGGAACCAGAACCCGTACCCGTACTCGCACTCGCACTCGCACTCGTACGGGAATCGGCGCCCGAACCGACCGCACCCCCCGAACCCGCCACCGGAATATCCCGCCCCTTCCCCGCCACCAGGTACTCCCACGTCACCGGCCCCGGCAGCCCGTCCGCGTCCGCCCCCGTCCAGCCCTGTGCCCGCTGGAACGCCTGGGTCGCCCTGCGGTCGGCCTCGGTCCAGACCGGGCCCGGGCCCGAGCGGTAGAAGGGGGCGCCGCCGCGGCGCACCAGGAGGCGGCCGAGCTGGGTGATGTGCGGGCCCTTGGCGCCGGGGCCGAATGCCGCCGCGCCCGGATAGCGGGGCGTCTGCTCGGCCGGTCCGCCGGTGACGGGTTCTCCGGCGACGCGCAGGTTCTTGTAGCGGTAGGGCGTATAGCGCTTGGCGTGATTCCAGTAGGCATACGGGGTGTCCTGTTTGCGGGCGTGCGGGCGGGCCTGCTCGTAGGCGAGGTAATACGCGTGCGTGGCGTCGGTCCAGCCGCCGAAAATCGTCACGTGCGAACCCTTCTGCGGGTCGGCCGGATTGTGGAACAGGAGAATGTCGCCGGGCCGCAGTTCGTCCCGCTCGATGCGTACCGCGTACCGGTCGAGACTTCCGGTCCATTCATTGCGGCCGAGATTCCAGGCCATCGAGACAAAGCCGGAACAGTCCTGCCGATAGCCGTCCGTGTAGTACTGGTCCATGCTGTACGGCACCTTCGCGGCGACCCACTCCTCGGCCCGCTCGATGATCTCCGCGCGGGTGACCGTGCCGGGCCCGTCGGCCGGCCGCCCGGGGCTGCCGTACAGGCCGCTCTGGCCGCCCTGCGGGCTGCCGCCGGGGTCGTCCGCGCGTACCCCGGCCGAGCTGATCTGCTCTGCTGACCTGCGGTGATCGTGGGGTGCGGCGGCCGCGGACGGGGGGTGCGCGGCGCACACCACGGTGCCCGTGGCGGCCGCGAGCACCAGGGCACGGCGCACTCCGCAGGGCCGGTGCCCCGATTCCCCGGGGGACCGGGCGGTCTCGCGGCGCACGGCGGCGCAGCCGGGGCAGGGGCAGTCCGGGACCGGTTCCCGCTCCTCGAATTCCGGAAGTCCGGCCCGTACGGAAAACCCGGGGCCGGGCATCGCGCCCTCGAATCCGTCGCATTCCTCCGGCGCCGAAGTCGACCCCGGAGCCGTAGCCCATACCGGCGCCGGAGCCGGAGCGGACGGAATGCGATTCCCGTCACATCCCGGCTCGCGCCCCGCCCTTGCGTATTCACGTCGCTGCACGGTCGTCAGTTTCTCAACTGTCCAGCCCATTCGCATGTTGACGGTCCGAATGCTGTACGGAGGCGCCCGCCCCGGTCCCCCGTTCGCCCAGCCGCTGTTCGAACGCGAGGGCGTCGCGGCGGTCCGGTGGTCCGGGGCACCCCTCGGGATCGGGTAAGCTTTCGCAGGTCAGCGCGCGCCGCTAGCTCAGTTGGTTAGAGCAGCTGACTCTTAATCAGCGGGTCCGGGGTTCGAGTCCCTGGCGGCGCACCGACACGAAAGGCCCTCGCGAAAGCGGGGGCCTTTCGTCATGTCCGCATCTCGGCAGGCCATGTCTCGGCGGGCCCGCGTCTCGGCAATGTCCATATTCCGGCATGCCCGGATCTCGCTCTGCGGGGTCACGTCCGGACGACCTGCGGCTACCTTGACCCCATGGCCTTGAACCCTATGGCGCGCGACATACAGGAGCGGATCAAGAAGCTCATCATCGAGCGGCGGCTGCCCTCCGGGGCCTCGCTGCCCACCGAGCCGGAGCTGATGGAGCTGCTCGGCGTGAGCCGGAACTCCGTGCGCGAGGCGCTCAAGGCGCTCCAGGCGATGGGCATCGTGGAGATCCGGCACGGCTTCGGCACCTACGTCGGGCCGATGTCGATGGCGCCGATGACCGAGGGCCTGGCCTTCCGTACCGTCGCGGGCCACTACCGCGGCGAGGACAGCCTGCGCCAACTCCTCGAGCTGCGCGAGGCGGTGGAGACCGGCCTCATCGCCCGGCTCGCGGGCCGGGTGCCACCCGCCGACCTGGCGCAGCTCGAAGCCCTGGCCGAGCAGATGGAGCGCGAGGCGGCCAAGGGCGACGTGGCCGCCGAGACCGACCGCGCCTTCCACGCGGCGCTCTACCGAGGGCTCGGCAACCCGCTGCTCGGCGAGGTCCTCGAGGCGTTCTGGGACGCCTTCCACCGGGTGGGCACCGATCTCATGGGCGCCCCGCAGGATCCGCAGGTGACCTGCAAGCAGCACCGGGACATCCTGGACGCGGTACGCTCCGGCGACGTCCTGGGTGCGGAACAAGCCATTCGGGACCACTTCGGCAATATCCGTATGCGCCTGGGATCGCCTGATCCAACGGCGGTCGCTCAGCACGCATTTGACATGTAACGGCGCGCGCCGGGCCGCGTGCGCCCATGGACGCGCGGCGCACGCCGGGGGTGCCCGCCGGGCGGTTCACCGCTCTTGCAATCATGTAGGGGCTCGTAGAATCTTTGCCTGAAGCCATGGAGCCGATGGCTCCCATGAGGCGGGCGGTACGGGGCGGTTGGGGGACCGCCGCGGGGGATCGCATGGCCGGTTGCGGCATCGTTACGGATCGGGGCTCCGTTCTCGCGCGAGCGCCGCGGCAGGCATCATGCAACCGGAAGGTCACCAGACTCGTCACTTAGGGCGGGCAGGGGCGGTGACCCGCCATGATCCGTCCGGGACGGTCAAGGGGGACCCGAGCGGACACGACCGACGACCGACCACGCGGCTGCCCGCGTGCGGGGGGATGGACCAATGACGTCGACTCCGACGGGCCCCGAACCGGGTTTCGACCCGTCACAGACGACCCAGCTCCGGGTGCCGCCGCACCGCTCCGGCTCCTTCACCGGCGGCTTCAAACGCATCAAGAAGTCGCTGCCGCGCTACGACTACGAGCACTACAGCAGGCTCGCGGGCCCCCTGACGCAGCCCGACCCGGCCAAGCCGTACAAGGTCAAGTACCGCTCGCTGCTCTCGCAGGAGCCGCACCGGATCCGCGCGGCCCTGATGCTCGGCGCGGCGCCGCTGCTCTCGCTCGTGCTGCTCGCCTGGCTGCTTCAGCCGGAGCACTGGACCAAGCGGGACTACGTTCCGAACCCGTATCTGGAACACCTCGACGTCGTCATGCTCGTCTCGATCGGCCTGATCGAGTTCTTCCGCTGCATGAACGTCCTGTCCAACGCCCACGCCACGCTGGTGGCCCGCGACCCCATACCCGTGGTCCCGGAGAACGGCACCCGCGTCGCCTTCCTCACCTCCTTCGTGCCCGGCAAGGAGCCGCTCGAGATGGTGACGAAGACCCTGGAGGCCGCCGTCAAGATCCGGCACCGGGGCCTCCTGCACATCTGGCTGCTCGACGAGGGCGACGACCCCGAGGTGAAAGCGGTCTGCGCGCGCCTGGGCGTGCACCATTTCTCCCGCAAGGGCGTCGAGAAGTGGAACCAGAAGAAGGGCCCGCACCGCGCCAAGACCAAGCACGGCAACTACAACGCCTGGCTGGACGCGCACGGCGACCACTACGACTACTTCGCCTCGGTCGACACCGACCATGTGCCGCTGCCCAACTACCTGGAGCGGATGCTGGGCTTCTTCCGCGACCCGGACGTGGGCTTCGTGATCGGCCCGCAGGTCTACGGCAACTACGACAACTTCATCACCAAGGCCGCCGAGTCCCAGCAGTTCCTCTTCCACGCCCTGATCCAGCGGGCGGGCAACGCCTACCGCTCCCCCATGTTCGTCGGCACCTCCAACGCCGTACGCATCAGCGCACTCAAGCAGATCGGCGGCCTGTACGACTCGATCACCGAGGACATGGCGACGGGCTTCGAGATCCACCGCCACCGCAACCCGGCCACCGGCAAGAAGTGGAAGTCGGTCTACACGCCCGACGTGCTCGCGGTCGGCGAGGGCCCCAACGCCTGGACGGACTTCTTCACCCAGCAGCTGCGCTGGTCACGCGGGACGTACGAGTCGATCCTGAAGCAGTTCTGGAAGGCACCGTTCACGCTGCCGCCCGGGCGGCTCTTCAACTACACGATGCTGGTCATCTTCTACCCGATGTCCGCACTCAACTGGATCCTCGCGGCGCTGAGCTGCGCGCTCTTCCTGGGCCTCGGCGCCTCGGGTGTGAACATCGACCCGACGATCTGGCTGATGCTGTACGGCAACGCCTCCGCGCTGCAGATCGGCCTCTACATCTGGAACCGGCGGCACAACGTCTCACCGCACGAGCCGGAGGGCTCCGGCGGGGTCGCGGGCATGGTGATGTCGGCGCTCTCCGCGCCGATCTACGCCCGCTCCCTGATGGACGCCGTGCTGCGCCGCAAGTCCAAGTTCGTGGTGACCCCCAAGGGCGAATCGGCCAGCCCGGACACGCTGTTCGGGACCTTCCGTATCCATCTCTTCTTCATCCTGGTCTTCGGCGGCTCGGTCGCGGCGGCCTTCGTGTACGACCACGCCCACCCGGCGATGATCACCTGGGCCTCGGTCGCCCTGCTGATCACGGCCGCGCCGATCTTCGCGTGGCGGTACGGGTGGCGCCAGGAGAAGAAGCGCCGCAAGGCCGCCGCGGCGGCGGCAGGAGCCGGAGCCGTCGGAGCGCGAGCCGCAGCAGCCGGAGCCCCCGGGCAGCCCCACGGGCCCACCGCACCGCACCCCACCGTGCCGCAACCCGTCGTGCCGCAACCCACCGCACCGCATCCCGTCGCACCGCATCCCGTCGCGCAGCACCAGGCCCCGGGACACCGACAAGCCCAGCCCGCGCCCGCACCCGCGCCGGGTGCGCACGCCCCGGCACGCAGGCCCACCTGGGCCGCCGACGAGACCATGCAGATCGCCGTACCCACTCGCCCCGGCCCTCCACCTCCCCCTTGAGACGCGGCGTCGGCCGTGGGCAGCGCCCCGCGCTTCTTCTTGTATCCCGGCATCCCGGCCCGCTGCCAGGCACCGGCCTGCCTCACCACCACGTGGAGAACCGATGAAAGACCGTTCCAGCCGCCGCCGTGCCCGCCGCCTCACCATCGGTACGGCGGTCGTCCTTGCGCTGGCCGGGATGAACGGCCCGTGGCTCTGGCGCTACGGCTCCGAGCAGTACCACCAGTACAAGATCAACAGACCGGAGTACAAGGCCGAGAACGGTCACTGGCAGATAGTCCAGTTCCCGGAGAAGTACCGGCTGAACACCATCCACGCGGCCGTCCTGCACACCGGCAAGGTGCTGATGGTCGCCGGCTCCGGGAACAACCAGAAGAACTTCGACGCGGGGAAGTTCGACACCGTCCTGTGGGACCCGGTGAAGAACACCTTCAAGGAGATCCACACCCCGAACGACCTGTTCTGCACCGGCCACACCCAACTGCCCGACGGCAAGCTCCTGGTGGCGGGCGGAACCAAGCGGTACGAGAAGCTCAAGGGCGACGTCACCAAGGCCGGCGGCCTGATGGTGGTGCACAACGAGAACCCGGACAAGCCGATCACGCTGCCCGCGGGCACCCGCTTCACCGGCAAGAAGAGCGGCAAGACCTTCGTCTCCAAGGACCCCGTCCTCGTCGAGAAGGCGAAAAAGGTCTTCGACAAGCAGACCGGCGCGTTCGTCCGCAACGATCCGGGACTCGGCCGTATCTATGTAGAGGCCGAGAAGCGCGGTAAGAAGTACGAGACCGGCGCGCAGGACAACTACCGGGTACACGGCCTCAAGGGCGCCGACGCCCGCAACACCTACGGCATCGCCGAGAAGCTCGCGCTGGACAAGAAGGACTTCCAAGGCATCAAGGACGCCTACGAGTTCGACCCGGTCGCCGAGAAGTACATCAAGGTCGACCCGATGAACGAGGCGCGCTGGTACCCCACGCTCACCACGCTCTCGAACGGCAAGATCCTCGCCCTCTCCGGCCTCGACGACATCGGCCAGATCGTCCCGGGCAACCGGAACGAGGTGTACGACCCCGAGACCAAGAAGTGGCAGTACGTCAAGCAGAACCGCCAGTTCCCGACGTACCCCGCGGTCTTCGGGCTGCCGAACGGCAAGCTCTTCTACTCCGGCGCCAACGCCGGGTACGGCCCCGACGACGTCGGCCGCGACCCCGGCATCTGGGACTTCCGGACGAACAAGTTCACCAAGGTCGGCGGCCTCAGCGACGCCAAGCTGATGGAGACCGCGGGCACCGTGATGGTGCCGCCCGCGCAGGACGAGAAGTTCATGGTGATCGGCGGCGGAGGCGTCGGCGAATCCGAGAAGTCCAGCAACAAGACCCGGATCATCGACCTCAAGGACGACACCCCGGCCTTCAAGGACGGCCCCTCGCTCGACAAGGGCACCCGCTACCCGCAGTCGTCCATCCTGCCCAACGACGAGATCCTCATCACCGGCGGCTCCGAGGACTACCGCGGCCGCAGCGACTCCAACATCCTCGAAGCCCGGATGTACGACGCCAAGAGCAATGAACTGCGGCGCGTCGCCGACCCGTTGGTGGGCCGCAACTACCACTCGGGTTCGCTGCTCCTGCCGGACGGCCGGGTCGTGGTCTTCGGCTCCGACTCGCTGTTCGCGGACGCGGCCAACACCAAGCCCGGCACGTTCGAGCAGCGCATCGAGATCTACACCCCGCCCTACCTGTACCAGGGCACCGGGCCGACGCTGCAGGACGGCCCGGAGACGATCGAGCTCGGCGGCTCGGGCACCTTCAAGACCCGGAACGCCTCGTCCATCAAGAACGCCCGCCTGATCCGGCCCAGCGCCAGCACCCACGTCACGGACATCGACCAGCGGTCCATCGCGCTCGGCCTGAAGCGGTCCGGGGACTCGGTGACCGTGACGGTGCCCCGCAACAAGAACCTGGTGCAGCCCGGCTGGTACATGCTGTTCGTCACGGACGACAAGGGGCGGCCGAGCAAGGCGCAGTGGGTGGAGATCCCCAAGTAGCCCCTGGCAGCCCTTACTTATGTAGGGGACGTTTTCGGTACGCGAGCTTATGTAGAGGACGTTTTCGGTAACCGAGTGAGGGCGCCCCCGATCCGGGAGGTGCCCTCACCTACGTACGGACTACCGACCGGCCTTCGCCAGCTTCAGGGCGTACTCCGGCCACCACTCACCGGCCTTCGGGCCGCCCTTGCACTCGCCGTCCGACTCGCCGGGCCGCTTGATCCACAGATACGCGTCGACGAGCTCGTCACCGGTCTTTGTGGTCGGCTCCTCACCGAGCGCACGCCCGGGCGGGTTGCACCAGCGCTCGGCCTCGTCGCCGCCGGTGTACGGGCCGTTGCCGTTGCGGCTGGTGTCGATCACGAACGGCTTGTTGCCGACCTTCGGTGAGAGCTCCTTGCCGAAGGCGGTGGCCTCTTCGGTGGTGAAGAAGTTCGATACGTTCACCGCGAAGCCGTCGGCCTTGTCGATGCCCGCGCGCTTCAGCGGCTCGTAGTACGCGTCGGGCGAGCCGGTGCCCGGATTCCCGCCGTCCAGATAGACCTTGGTGTTCTTCAGCGCCTTCAGCTTCGTCACGGCCTCGGTGAGCAGCGCGTACCGCTCCTCGTGGAACTCCTTCGGGGTGCACTGCTGCACCAGGTGAAGGAGCGAGTCCGGCTCCAGGATCACGGTGGCGTGCCGATCCCCGATGCCCTTGGCGACGCCGTCGACGAAGCCCCGGTAGCTGTCGCCGTCCGGGGCGCCGCCCTTGGAGAACTGCCCGCAGTCGCGGTGCGGGATGTTGTAGAGCACCAACAACGCGTCCCGGTCGGCCTTTTCGGCAGCCTGGGTGAAGCCGCGCGCCTCCTGCTCGGGGTTCTCGGTGCCGATCCACTCCGCGACCGGCTGCTCCGCGATCTTCTTGATCAGCGCGGCGTCCTCGCGCTTGCCGTCCTTCTCGTACGCGGCGACCTGCCGGGCCGCGTTGCCGTCCGGGTTGACCCAGTACGGGTCGGTGGCCTTGGGCCGCTGTCCCACGGGACCGCTGGTCGTGCGGTCCTGGCCCGGCTCCGGGTCGCCCGACGAGGAACAGCCCGCGAGCAGCAGCGCCGCCGCCCCCACGGCAGCCGCCGCGGCCTTACCCGCCCGTACCGCGGGCCCGTGCCCACGGCGGTCGTGCTTGCCGTACATCCACTCCCCCTTGGTGCACTGTCCGGCTCCCCATCGTGGCACAGGGGCCCGCACGCACGAGGGGGCCCTGGGCGCGGGGCACGGCGTGCGCCGCCCCGTGCAGTCCGCGCGCCGCCCCCGCGCCGTCCACGCGCGGTTGACAGGCGTCGCTGCCTGCTGGGACTCTCCCGGACGACAAGTCCATACAGCGAGGCGACGGCAGACAAGGAACCCGGTGCGAATCCGGGACGGTCCCGCCACTGTGACCGCGCGCGATGACCCGCCAACTCGACGGGCGCGTACGGGAGCCAGGAACTTGAGCCGTCGTCCTCCTGCCATGGGGCGTGGAAACCCCAGAAGGAGGCTCATCGATATGTCCCTGCACGCGCAGACCCCCGACACCGCCGCGGTATCGGCCGCGACGACCCGCACCCGCGACTGGCTGCTCGCTTCGGCCGCCGCGATCATCGCCCTGGTGGCGCTGTACGCGGTCTTCATCGACAACGGCACCGCGATCGCCGCGACCGGCGACTATCTGCACGAGTTCTCGCACGACGGACGGCACCTCTTCGGCGCCCCCTGCCACTGATCGGGGCGCTCCCAGCATGAACTCCCCCGTACTCCCCCTGCTCGGGCGCGGGTTGGCGGCGGGCGGCGCGGCGGGCCTGGTAACGGGCCTGTTCTCGCTGCTGCTCGCCGAGCCGCTGATGGACCGTGCGATCCGCCTCGAGGAGGCGCGCTCGCACGCCCATGACGCGGCGCCCGCGGCCCAGCATCACGAAGAGCTCTTCTCCCGTTCCCAACAGCACTTCGGCCTGGTCGTGACGGCGATCGTCGCGGGGCTCGCCATCGGCGTGCTCTTCGCCATCGCGTACGCCCTGGTGCACCGCCGCACCCCGGACGCGTCCCCGTGGTCGCGCGCCCTGGCCTTCTCGGCCGCGGCGTTCCTCGCGGTGTCGCTCCTGCCGGGCCTGCGCTATCCGGCCAACCCGCCGGGCGTCGGCGACTCGGGCACGGTCACCAACCGGCAGGAGCTGTGGCTGGCCGCCGTCGTCATCGGCGTGCTCGGCATGTTCCTGGTCCGGCAGGTGTACGTCCGGCTCGCGGCGCGCAGCGTCCCGGTGCGGCACCTCGCGGTGGCGGCCACCACGGTCGCGGTACTCGTGGCCCTGTTCGCGCTGCCGGGCAACCCGGACCCGGTACCCGTAGGGGCCACCCTGCTCTGGGACTTCCGCATGCTCTCGCTCGCCTCGCACGTCCTGCTGTGGGCGGTGTTCGCGGCGGTCTTCGGCGCGCTGGGGCTGCGCGCGGCGGCGGCCCGTGCGGCGGTTCCGGCCGGGGAGGGAGGCGTGCCGGACGCTCAGGGCGCCGTGCCGGTCAGGTAGGCGGAGACGACGACATTCGACGAGTAACTGCGGGTGACCCGGTCGAACGTGCCCCCGCAGGTGATCAACCGCAGCTCGGCGCGGCCCGGTTGGCGCTCCCCGTACGCCTGCCGGGCGTCGAACTCGTTCCGCCCGAAGACCCGTACGCCCTCGACCGTGAACTCGGCGACGGTCCCGTCGGCCCGTGTCACCCTGGCCTTGGCGCCGGGGCGCAGGGTGCTCAGGTGGTAGAAGACGGCGGGCCTGGTGTCGGTGTCGACGTGCCCGACGAACAGGGCGGTGCCCTCGGCGCCGGGTGCGGTACCGCCCTCGTACCAGCCGACGACGCCGGGCTTGTCGTAGCCGGGTGGCGCCACGGCCCCGTCGGCGTCGAGGCCGCGCCGCACCACGGGTGCGCTCACCCGGATCGACGGGATGTCGAGGTGCTGGGGCGGCGCGGCGGACAACGCCTGCTGCGTGGGCGGCAGTTCGAGCCGGGCGGGTCTGCCGACGGCGGCGACGTCGCCGGTGGTGGGGCCCGCGGCGCCGCCGGGCACCTCGGCCGCCTCCCCGCCCCACAGCCAGAACCCGACGAGCAGGAGGGCCCAGACCACGCCGGTGCAGAACCGCCCCGCCCCTGCTCCGCCTTCCGCACCGGCCGCCATGCCTCGCCGTCCTACCTGGAGCGGCGGGAGCGGACGCCGACCCGTGCGGCGAGGGCGAGCGCGGTAACGGCCACGAGCAGCCCGCCGATGAGCGCGTACGTCGTGCCGTCCCCCGTCCCGGCCGCCGCGGTCTCGGCGGTGCCGCCGCCGCCCGCGCGCATCGGGGCGGTGGGCGAGGCCGGGGACGTGCGTTTCGCGGCCGGGGGCTCGGGCTTCGGTTTCGCGGCCGGAGGCTCGGGCTTCGCGGCCGGGGGCTTGGCCGAGGCCTTGCGGGTGGGCGAGGGCGAGGGTGAGGGCTTGTCGCGGACGATGGTGATCTTGCCCTTGCCGCGGTCCTTGCCGTCGCAGCTCACCGTGACGTCGTACCGTCCAAGCTCCACCGTCGAGCGGATCATGGCCTCGCCGCTGAGGGGTGAGCCTTCGCCCTCCGGTCCGGTGAGCGTCGCGTCGGCCACGAAGGCCTCGGACTTGGCGGCTCCGCTGGTGCCCTCGCACCCGGCGGCGGTGACCGCCACCTCTTCTCCGGGGACGGCCTTGGCAGGGTCGACCCGAACCCTGTCACCGGCGAGGGACGTACCGGGCGACAGGGCTACGAGGATGGCGGCGGCGACGCTGAGAGCGAGTCCGGCTCGGCGCATGGTGGAACCTCCTGGTCCTTCGAAGGTCCGCCGCGCGTGGGGCCGCCGCCATCCGGTATAGGCCAGCGGAGTTATCTCCCCGCCCCGCTCCTTCCCGGCTGTATCGATATGCGGCTAACGCCGCGTGGCTGACGGCCGCTTCGGGGGCTCCGCCCCCGGACCCCCGCTCCTCAAACGCCGGAGGGGCTGACCTTTGAACTCACACCCGGTCGACCAGGTCCGCGATGGAGTCCACGACCTTCGACGGCCGGAACGGGTACTTCTCGATCTCGTCCGGCTTCGTCAGGCCCGTCAGGACCAGGAACGTCGTCATCCCGGCTTCCAGTCCGGCCAGGACATCCGTGTCCATCCGGTCCCCGATCATCGCGCTCGACTCCGAGTGCGCCCCGATCGCGTTCAGGCCCGTTCGCATCATCAGCGGATTCGGCTTGCCCGCGAAGTACGGGTCCTTCCCCGTCGCCTTCGTGATCAGCGCCGCCACCGCGCCGGTCGCCGGAAGGGGGCCCTCCAGGCTCGGCCCGGTCTCGTCCGGGTTGGTGCAGATGAAGCGGGCGCCGTTGTTGATCAGGCGGACCGCCTTCGTCATGGCCTCGAAGCTGTACGTACGGGTCTCGCCGAGGACGACGTAGTCCGGGTCGTGGTCGGTCAGGACGTAGCCGATGTCGTGCAGGGCCGTGGTCAGGCCCGCCTCGCCGATCACGTACGCCGTGCCGCCGGGCCGCTGGTCGTCCAGGAACTTGGCGGTGGCCAGGGCGGACGTCCAGATGTTCTCGACCGGGACGTCCAGGCCCATGCGCCGCAGCCGGGCGTGCAGGTCGCGCGCGGTGAAGATGGAGTTGTTGGTGAGGACGAGGAAGGGCTTGCCGGACTCCCGTAGGCGCTTGAGGAAGGCGTCGGCTCCGGGGATCGGGACGCCCTCATGGATGAGGACGCCGTCCATGTCGGTGAGCCAGGAATCGATCGGCTTGCGCTCTGCCACGGGACTGATCTCCGCTCTTGGCCGGAATGCCTCTATGGGATGGCCGGACACGATCAGACTAACGGGGCGGGCCCGAAACCGACCCACCCCGTCCGACCTGCGGACCCGGCCACGGCGTACGGGCCGTACGGGTCAGCTGCCCGTGGCGGTCTTCCAGGCGTCGACGTACGACGAGAGGTTCTTGTCGATCTCGGCCCAGTCCGGCCGGAAGATCTCGACGCCCTCCATGAGGCGGCCGAGCTCGAGCGCGTTGGCGTCGGTGGCCTTGATGTCCTTGCGGGCGGAGAAGCCGCCGCCGACCGAGGAGACCTGCTTCTGGGCCTGCTCGCTCAGCATGAAGTCGAGGAGCTTCTTGCCGTTGGCGGAGTGCGGGGCGTTCTTGACCAGACCGGCGGCGTACGGGAGCGCGAAGGTGGTCGGCTTGGCGTCCGGCTTCGTCGAGGTCTTCGGGAACCAGATCCCGAGGTTCGGCATGGACTTGGACTGGGCGTAGTTCATCTGCAGATCGCCGTTGGCGACGAGGAGTTCGCCCTTGTCGGTCTTGGGCGCCAGCTTGGAGGTGGAGGACGACGGGCCGACGTTGTTGGCCTGGAGCTTCTTCAGATACGCCATGGCCGCGTCCTTGCCGCCGAGGTCGTGCATCGCCTTGATGAGCACGGCGGTGCCGTCGCCCGCGACGCCCGGCGTGGAGTACTGAAGCTTGTTCTTGAACTTCTTGTCCAGGAGCTCTTCCCAGGTCTTCGGGGGCTGCTTCAGCGACTTCTTGTTGTAGATGAAGGAGAAGTAGTTGTTCACGACGGCGGTCCAGGTGCCGTCGGCCGCCTTGTCCGCACCGTCGACCTGGTCGGCGCCCTGGGGCTCGTACGCCTGGAGCAGGCCCTTGCCCTCGGCCTGCTGAATGAACGGCGGCAGGGTGACCATGACGTCGGCCTGGGTGTTGGACCGCTCGCGCAGGGCGCGCTGCACCATCTCACCGGAGCCGCCCTCGACGTACTTGACCTTGATGCCGGTCTTCTTCTCGAAGTCCTTGAAGACCTGGTCGTACCAGCCGTCGCCGCTCTCGCCCTTGAGGCCGTCGGCGCTGTAGACGGTGACGACCTTCTCGTCGGAGGCGGCGGAGTTGCCACCGCAGGCGGTGAGGGAGGCTGCTGCGACGAGGCTGACGAGGCTGCCGATGACGGCAACCGGGGTGCGAGTACGCATGTTTTGTATCTCCTTGCGGCGATCAAGCCGTTCAGGGGCCGGTTCAGGGCCGGTTCAGCGGTAGGAAGCTCTGGTACGGATACGGGAGACGGCCAGGAGCACGAGCAGCGTCGTGCCCATGAGGACCACGGCGACGGCGGAGCCCGCGAAGAGGGCGCCGCGGTCGGTGGCGGTGAAGATCTGGACGGGCAGCGGCATCCAGTCCGGCGGGTAGAGCATCATCGTGGCGCTCAACTCCCCCATGGACAGGGCGAAGCAGAGCCCCGCGGCCGCGTTCAGGGACGGCAGGAGCAGCGGCAGCTTCACCCGCCACAGGACGTACCCGGGCCGGGCGCCGAGCGAGGCGGCGGCCTGTTCGTACGCCGGGTCGAGGCGGACGATCGCCGCGGACACCGACTGGTAGGCGAACGCCGTGACGAGGATGGTGTGCGCCAGGATGACGATCCAGCGGGTGCCGTTGAGCAGGAACGGCGGCTGCGAGAACGCCACGAGCACGGCCAGGCCGACGACCACGGACGGCACGGCCACCGGCAGCATGAACAGCGCGTCCATGATCCGCCCCCACAGCCTGAAGGGCGTGGGGGTGCCCCCACCGCGCCGCTTCAGGGCGTGCGCGGCGAGCGCCGCCCAGGTCCCGGCGACAAGCGCGAGCAGACTCGCGGCCAGGGCGGTCAGCAGGCTGGTGCCGAGCGCCTGCAGGGACTCGCCACGGGTCGCGGCGGCGTAGTTCCCGGTGGTGAACCCCGAGGGGAAGGCGCTCGACCAGTTCGTGGCGAACGACGCGGCGAGGATCACGAGCAGCGGCAGCAGGAAGAGCGGCAGAAAGAACAGCAGGAAGACGGCCCAGGTGGCCCACCTGGCCTTGCGGCTATGCACCAGCACGACGGCTCACCACCCGGTACAGGCCGTAAAGACCCACAGAAATCAGGACGTTGACGACGGCGACGACACACGCGGCGGTGTAGTCGGACTCGAGGATCGCCTTGCTGTAGACGAGCATCGGCAGGGTCGTGACGCCCTTGGCCCCGGTGAACAGGACGATCCCGAACTCGTTCAGGCAGAGCACGAGCACGAGGCTCCCGCCCGCCGCGAGCGCGGGCAGCGCCTCGGGCAGGATCACCTGCCGCACGATCCGCGGCGCCCGGGCGCCGAGCGAGGACGCGGCCTCGATCTGCGCCGTGTCGAGCTGCGAGAAGGCGGCGAGCAGCGGCCGCATCACGAACGGCGTGAAGTACGTGATCTCGGCGAGCAGCACACCCCAGGGCGTGCCCAGGAACTGGAACGGCCCGCTCGCGGCCCCGGTCACATCCGTCCACAGGCCGTTGGCCATGCCCACGGTGCCGTAGATGAAGAGCAGCGCGAGCGTGATGAGGAAGGAGGGGAAGGAGAGGAAGACGTCGATGGACTTCGCGATGCCACGGGCCCCCGGAAACGGCACGAACGCGATGACGAGCGCGAGCAGAAACCCGAGCACGAGACACCCGACGGTGGCTCCGACGGCCAGATGGACGGTGGTCCAGAGCGCTTCCCGGAAGGCGGGGTCGGAGAGGACGTCGGCGTACGGCTGAAGGGACGTGCTGCCGTCGTCGAGGGAGGTGACGGACTCTTTGAGTACGAGGGCCAACGGGTAGAGGAAGACGATCCCGAGGGCCGCCACGGGCGGCAGCGCCCAGAGAGACCGTCGCGCCGCACTATTCATCGGCCACTCCCGCCCCGAGCAACACCGCGTCCTCAGCGGCGAAGTGCAGAGCAACCGACTCCCCGATCCCCGGCGGAGCCTTCAGTTCGCGTACGTCCGCCTTGACGCGATGCCCGTCGACCTCCACGTACAGGCGATGCGTGGCCCCCCGCCACTGCACCTCGCGCACGGCACCCCGCAGGGTGTTCGCCCCCTCGCCGAGCCCCACGAGATGCGGCCGTACGCAAAGGGTCGCCGCAGCGCCGGAGGCGGCGGCGCCGGTGTCGACCTTCAGGCGGGCCTCGCCAAGGCGCACCTCCCCGTCGTCCCCCACCCGCACCGGCAGCAGGTTCGCGTTGCCCACGAACGACGCCGTGAACTCGGTACGCGGCCGCCGGTACAGCTCCCGCGGCGTACCGCAGTCCTGGAGGCGGGCCTTGTCCATGACGGCGATCCGGTCGGCCAGGGTCAGCGCCTCGACCTGGTCGTGGGTGACGTACAGGATGGACACATCCGGCAACTCCCGGTGCAGCCGGGCGAGTTCGGCGAGCATCCCGGACCTGAGCTGGGCGTCGAGCGCGGACAACGGCTCGTCGAGGAGCAGCACCCCGGGCCGGATGGCGAGCGCCCGCGCGATCGCGACCCGCTGCTGCTGCCCGCCGGACAGCTCGCGCGGATAGCGCTTGGCGTAGGCGGCCATCCCGGTCATGTCCAGGACTTCCTCGACCCGCCCGGGAATCGCCGCCTTGTCGGCCTTTCGGGCCTTCCGCGCGCGCAGCCCGAAGGCGACGTTCTCGTCCACGCGCAGATGCGGGAAGAGCGCGTACTGCTGCACGACCATGCCGATGCCGCGCCGGTACGGCGGCAGATCGGTCACGTCCCGGTCCCCGATGAACACCCGACCGGCGACCGGCCGCACGAACCCGGCGACGGCCCGCAACGCGGTCGTCTTCCCGGACCCGGACGGGCCGAGCAGCGCCATGACCTCGCCGGGCTCGACGGTTAGGTCGAGGTGGTCCAGCGCCATGTTCTCGGCGGCCTGGTCGTACGCGACGGACACGCCGTCGAACCGTATCCCGCTGCTCATGTGCCCATCCCGCCGATGAGACCCGGCAGTTCGGCCACCGAGCCGAGCACGTGCGTGGCCCCGGCCGCGCGCAGCGCCTCGGCCTCGTGCGCCCCGGTGAGCACCCCGGCGACGATTCCGGCCCCGGCCCGCCGACCGCTCCTCATGTCGTACGCCGTGTCTCCCGCGACCGCGATCTCACGCACGTCGTCCGCGGCACGGGTGCGTAGCAGCGCGGCCAGGACCATGTCGGGGTACGGGCGCCCGCGGCCCCCGGCGTCGGCCGGGCACAGGGTCAGCTCGACGAGCCCGCGCCAGCTGAGCGCGTCGAGGATGGCGTCCTGCGTGACCCGGGCGAATCCGGTGGTCAGGACGACGGTACGGCCTGCGGCGCGCAGCTCCTCGATGGCCTCGCGGGCGCCGGGGATCGGCGCGATCCGGCCGCCGTCGACGAGTTCGCCGTACGCGGCCTCGAAGGCGGCGTTGGCGCGCCCGGCGAGCTCCTCGTCGCCGAACAGCGCCCGGAAGACGGTGATTTTGGACTCGCCCATGGTGTCGCGGACGTACTGGAGCTTCTTCTCGTGGTCGGCGGAACCGGGCTCGACGCCGAGCCGCTCGGCGGCGCGCGAGAAGGCCCGCTCGACCAGGCCGCCGTCGGCGACGGTGGTTCCGGCCATGTCGAGCACGACGAGCCGTACGTCAGGGTGCTGCTTGCTCACTGTCCTCACCAGCCAAGTTCGTTCGCGGTTCGCTCGGCGATCGCCGGGGAGCAGGTCATGCCGCGCCCGCCGGGCCCGGTGACGAGCCACACCCCGTCGCGCACCTGCTCGCGGTGGACCACCCGGGAGGTGTCGGTGCACTGCGCGTACACCCCGGCCCAGCGGTGCCGCACGCGCGGCAGTGGCCGCCCGAGGAAGCCCTCGACGACCTCCTTCAGGTGCTCGTACGGCTCCTCGACGACGTCGAACGCGAAGGGGTGCTCGTACTCGTGGGTGTCGCCGATGGTCAGGCCGCCGTCGAGCCGCTGCACCATGAGCAGCTGCATCTTGTGCGCGGCGGCGGTCGGGGCTTGCGCCTGCGCGGAGTTGAGCGCGTCGAGGGCTTGGGACCGGTACGCCGGGTAGTAGCGGAAGCTGTCGGCGTCGGCCACGGAGGTGGGCAGCGGTTCGCCGAGCGGGTCGGTCTGCATCATCTGCAGCCGTACGCAGCGTACCGGCAGTTCGGGGGCGAGTTCGCGGACGAGGCCGCCGAGCCAGGCGCCGGTGCACAGGACGACGGCGTCCCCGGTGTGCACATCGCCGTGGTCGTCGCGGACGGCGGCCCTGGCGCCCGGCTGGGCGGCGGTGATCTCGCGAACTTCGCGGACTTCGCGGCCACCGAGGTAGGTGTAGCGGCCGGAGGCGAGCAGCGCCTCTTTGAGGGCGAGTTGGGCGGTGCGCGGCTCGACGGCGGCGTCCCGCTCGCAGTACAGGGCGGCGGTGAACGCGCCGCGCAGGGCGGGGTTGACGGCCCGTGCCTCGGCGGCGGTGAGCAGCTTGTAGCCGCGGACCGCGGCGTCGTCGCGGGCGAGGGCGGCCTCGGCGACGGCGAGTTCGAGTTCGTTGCGTACGGGCGTGAGCGAGCCGTTGGCCCGGAAGCCGAGCCCCGGCACCCGCTCCCCGATCTCCTCCCACAACTCGCGGGCGCGCAGGGCGGTTTCGAGCTCCTCCCCGCCCGCTCGGCCGCTGACCCAGATCTGCCCGAAGTTGCGCAACGAGGCCCCGCGGGCCTCCGTCTCGCGCTCGATCTGTACGACCTCGTGGCCGCGCTCCACTGCTTGCCAGGCGTGCATGGTGCCCACCACGCCGGCCCCTACGACGACAACTCTCATGCCGGGAACGCTCGTAGCGGCGAGTGACCCGGACCGGACACCCCGGCGACGGGACGGTGAACGGGCCGTCAAACTTGGCCTAGACCCGTTATCTTCTCGTGACTTTTGGATCTGCTGCCGCGTTACGGGCTTTACCGGTCCCCGAGCCGCACCGAGAAGCTGAACCGATCCCCCCGGAACAAGGTCCGCACCCGCTCCAACCGCCGCCCCTCCGCATCCCGCGACACCCGGTGGATGAGCAGCATCGGCAACCCCGGCGGCGTCCCGACCAGCAGGGCCTCCCGCGGCGTCGCGAGCACCGTCTCGATCCGCTCGTCCGCGGACCCGAAGGCGATGCCGACCCGTTCGCGCAGATACGCGTAGAAGGACGAGTCGGGCTCGAACTCGGCGTCGAGCCGCGGCACCCGCGCCACGGCGACGTACGTACTCTCCAGACCCACGCGCTCGTCATCCGCGAGCAGCACCCGCTCCAGGTGCCAGACCGACTCGCCCCGCTCCAGGCCGAGTTCGGCGGCGAGCGCCGCCGGGCACGGGAACCGGTCCAGGGAGATCAGCGACCGTCCGGGCCTGCGCCCCTGCCGCCGTACGCCCTCGGTGTAGCTGGCGAGCGCGAGCGGCTGCTCCAGCTTGGGCCCGGCCACGACCGTGCCGCGTCCCGACCGCCGCAGCCGCCCTTCGAGCAGCAGCTCGCGCAGCGCCTGGCGTACGGTCTCGCGCGACACCTCGTACCGCAGCGCGAGATCCCGCTCGGTGGGCAGCAGGCCGCCCTCACCGAGCTCGTCGAGGAGGTCCGCTATCTGCGTCTTGACCGCGTAGTACTTGGGGATCCGGCCGTGCTCGGGGATACCGGCGCGCACGGGGGCGCCGGGGTGCTGATCGTTCGGGTAGTCCACGCGGGAACGCTAGCCGCTTCGGTGGCTCAGTGGCTCAGCGGGAGCGACGGCGCCGTACCGCCGTCACGAGCGCGGCGCCGCCGAGGACGAGCGCCGCGGCGGTGCTCCCGAGCGCGAGCAGCGCGCGGTCGTCCGTATCGGTCCCGCCCCCGGTCCCCGCGAGCTGCGCGGGCGGGCGTCCGGTGCCCGCGTCGGAGGCCGCGAGGAGCGTGAAGCGGTAGTCGCGGGATTCTCCGATCCAGTCGCCGTCGGCACCGCGCCGCTGTACGACGGCGACGCTGGCGGTGACCTCGTTCTCCCCGGCGTCGGAGGTGAACCCGAGCCGCACCGGCACCGCGAGCGTCCGCCCCGGGGCGATGGAGAACCCGGTGAACCCGTCACCGGAACCGTCGAAGACCCCGACGAGCTCGCCCGCCTCATCGGTCTCCCGGAAGACAACGGGGTGCCACCGGCCGTCCGGATCCCGGAACTCCAACTTCGCCTGCGCCGCCGTGAGGTCCCGGTCGCGGTCGAGGAGGACGACGATCGGGTGGATGTTCCCGCAGGCGATCTTGGCGGTGTTGCGCAGCTCGACCGTCCACTCCCCGAGGCCGCCACCGGCGTGGTACGTGGCCGGACCGCCCTTGATGCGGCTGCCGATGGGGAAGTCGTGGCTGTCGGCGCCGTCGGCCCTGGCGGCGGTGTCGCAGGTGAGCGGCTTCTGCCCGGCCGTCGCGGCGGGGGACAGCGGTGTCACGAGCAGGAGAACGGTGGCGGTGACAGCGACGCCGAAAGCGCGAGCGCTGTGCAGGAGCATCGAGCGCATCAGGAGACGACCTTTGCTGACAGAAGGCAGAAGATGCAGAAGACGGGCTGGCTGGCAGAGGACGGAAGGAGAAAGAAGGAGAACAGAAGACAGGAAGACAGGAAGACAGACGAAGAACCGAACAATGGAATCTGCCACGCGCGTACGTCCCCGCCGTACCGGCACTCGCACGGTGGGGCCGATCGGCCCCACGATCCCCCTCCTTCAGACGAGCTTCGGCCCACCCTGAGTCACCGGGAACGCCACGTCCGCGCGGCCGAACAACGGCGCGAGCAACAGCTGCGCCGCCCCCTCGGCCACCGCCCGCTCACCCCCGCCCGCCACAGCGACGGCGACCCCGGCCCGGTCCTCGGCCCCGTGCCGCGCCCGCCGTGCGACAACGGCGCCCACACCCCGTACAAAACGCTCCGGAGCATGGAGCACCGCCCGCCCGCCGAGCAGCACGCGGTCGACGTCGAGCAGCTCGACGAGGTTCGCGGCGCCCTCCCCCAGGACCCGTGCGGCCCGGTCCACATCGCCCGCGGCGACGGCGGCGAGGCAGAGCGCCTCGATGCAGCCACGGTTGCCGCAGCCGCACTCCGGCCCGTCCAACTGCACCACTTGGTGGCCGAATTCACCCGCCCCGGTGCGCTCGCCGCGATACAGCGCACCACCGAGGACGAGCCCCGCGCCGAGTCCGGTACCGAGATGGAGATACGCGAACGAGCCCCTCGGCGACGCGGTGGCACCGCCGAGCGCCAGGCCGAGGGCGGCGGCATTGGTGTCCTTGTCGACGACGACGGCCACCTCACCGCCGAGCCGCCGCGCCACCGCCTCGCGCAACACGAACCCGTCCCACTCGGGAAACCCGGTCACGCGACGCAGCACACCCCCGACATGATCGAGCGGCCCGGGCAACGCGACACCGACGCCCAGGAGGGCGGCAGGAGCGGCCGGTTCAGGCCCGGAGACGGGGACGGGGACGGAATCCGGAAGGAGGCCGCGTACCTCCCGGGCGGCCGCCGCCACGACCGCATCCGGACCCTCGTCGAAGTCCAGGCCCGCGCGGCGCTCCGCGACCACCGTGCCGGACAGATCGACGAGGACCGCCGTGAGGGCATCCCGGTCCAGGTGCAGGCCGACGGCGTGGGCCGCGCCCGGCACCAGGCGCAGCACGGTGCGCGGCTTGCCGCCGGTCGAGGCGCGGCGGCCCGCCTCGGCGGCGAGCCCGTCGGCGCGCAGCCGAGCCGTGATCTTGCTGACGGCCTGCGGGGTGAGCCCGGTGCGCTCGGCGAGCTCGAGACGGCTGATGCCGTCGGCACCGGCGGTGCGGAGGAGATCGAGGACGAGGGCGGCGTTATGACTGCGCAGCGCGGGCAGATTCACGCCCCGACCGCTCTGGCCGCTCCGGCCGCTCTGGGCGTTCCGGCCGCTCTGGCTCTGGCCACTCCCGTCACCGGCTCGACTCGTCCTCACGCGCCCATTCTCCCCGTTGCTTGAACTTTCGCAACACCGTTGCTTAAGTGGACGACATGACCTCCGTCTCCGCTCCCGCTCCGCTGCGCGTCGGCCTGGTCGGCTACGGCCTCGCGGGCTCCGTCTTCCACGCCCCGCTGATCGCCGCCACCGAGGGCCTCGTACTCGACACGGTCGTCACCTCGAACCCGGAGCGGCAGGCGCAGGCCCGCGCCGAGCACGGCGACGGCCTGCGCTACGTCGCGACCCCCGATGAGCTGTGGGGGCGCGCGGACGAGCTCGGCCTGATCGTGATCGCCTCGCCCAACAAGACACACGTCCCGCTCGCGACCGCCGCCCTGGAGGCGGGTCTTCCGGTCGTCGTGGACAAGCCCGTCGCGGGCACGGCCGCCGAGGCGCGCGCCCTGGCCGACCTGGCGGACAAGCGCGGCCTGCTGCTCTCGGTCTTCCAGAACCGCCGCTGGGACAACGACTTCCGCACCCTGCAAAAGCTCCTCGACGACGGCGAGCTCGGCGAGGTACAGCGCTTCGAGTCCCGTTTCGAGCGCTGGCGGCCCCAGCCCAAGGGCGGCTGGCGGGAGTCGGGCGACCCGGAAGAGATCGGCGGACTCCTCTACGACCTGGGCAGCCATGTGGTCGACCAGGCGCTCGTCCTGTTCGGCCCGGCGGTACGGGTGTACGCGGAGTCGGATGTACGCCGCCCGGGCGCCGAGGCCGACGACGACACGTTCATCGCGATCACGCACGAGAACGGCGTCCGCTCCCACCTGTACGTCTCCGCCACGGCGGCCCAACTCGGCCCCCGTTTCCGGGTCCTGGGCTCGACCGCCGGGTACGTGAAGTACGGCCTCGACCCCCAGGAGGCGGCCCTGCGCGAGGGCCTGCGCCCCCGCGCGCACGCCGCCACCTGGGGCCTGGAACCGGAACCCCTCTGGGGCCGCGTAGGCTCCGGCGAATCCCCCCTGACGGGCGGCGGCCGCCCGGAACCGACGCTCCCGGGCGACTACCCGGCGTACTACGCGGCGGTGGCAGCGGCCCTGCGCGGCACCGCCCCCAACCCGGTCCCGGCCCGCGAGGCAGCAGCGGCCCTGGAGGTCCTGGAGGCGGCCCGCAGGTCGGCCCGGGACGGGGTGACGGTCACGCTCTGACCGTCACCCGTGACCGCACCCCGGCGCCGGGCGCCACCCCTCAGGCCCCGCGCAGCTCCTGCCGCTGCCGCCCGAGCCCCGGGATCTCCAGCTCCACCACATCCCCGTCCCGAAGGTACGGCTTGGGCTCGGGCTGCCCCATGGCCACTCCCGCCGGCGTACCGGTGTTGATGACGTCCCCGGGGTACAGGGTCATGAACTGGCTGATGTACCGCACCACTTCCCCCACCGGGAAGATCTGCTCGGCCGTGTTCCCGTCCTGCCGCAGCTGACCGTTGACCCACAGCTTCAGGGGCAGCGCCTGCGGATCCGGCACCTCGTCGGCGGTCACCAGCCACGGCCCGAGCGGGTTGAACGTCTCGCAGTTCTTCCCCTTGTCCCACGTACCGCCGCGCTCGATCTGGAACTCCCGCTCGGAGACGTCATGGGCGATGGCGTACCCCGCGACATGCGCGAGCCCGTCCTCCGCCGACTCCAGATACCGCGCGGTGCGCCCGATCACGACCGCGAGCTCGACCTCCCAGTCGGTCTTCTCGGATTTCCGGGGTACGAGCACCGTGTCGTTCGGCCCGACGACCGTGTCCGGGGCCTTGAAGAAGACGATCGGCTCCTCCGGTATCGCCGCCCCGGTCTCGCGCGCGTGGTCGAAGTAGTTCAACCCGATGCACACGATCTTGCCGATACGGCCCAACGGCGGCCCCACCCGGAGCCCTTCGGCATCGAGCACGGGCAGCACGCCACCCTCGGCCGCCACCCGGATCCGGTCGAGCGCGGCCCCGTCGGAGAGCAGGCCGCCGTCGATGTCGGACACGAGTCCCGACAGATCACGCAGGGTTCCGGCCTCGTCAAGCAGCGCGGGGCGCTCCGCCCCCACAGGTCCGACGCGCAGCAGCTTCATCTCTCACTCCCCAGGTCAACCACTAAGCGGGCCGATGGGTGGCGGCCATCGGAGGTTTGGCCGATCCTCCAAGTTCTTCGTCCACTCCGCAATACCCCGTTCACATCACGGACCATTACGCGGCGTGAGCGACAGCTCCGGAAGTGCCCGGAAGATCCCGGTAAAGGACGGCCCGCTCGACCGCGCTCCAGGCGGTGCTGGTGACCACGTAGAGCGCGGCGGCAAGCGGCACGACGGCGACGGTGATGAGCGTCGCGAACGACATCAGCGGCATGAACTTCACCATCGCCCCCATGCCGGGCAGCGCCTGCGCGTCCTGCCGCCCCCTGGCCTGACCTCCCTGCCCCGGCAGCGGATTGGCCGCCATCTGCTGCTTCGTACGCCGGTAGTTGAAGGTGGCGACGGCCGCAACGACCACGAACAGGCCGAGGTAGACAAGCCCGGCGGGCCCCAGGACCCCACCGTCCGCGAGCGCGTCGTACCAGCGCCCGCCGAGGGGCGCGGCAAGCAGGCTGTGGCCGAGCAGGGCATTGGGGGAGCCGCCGATCTCGGCACTCGAAAACAGGTGGTACAGAAGGAAGAAGGCGGGCAGTTGCAGGAGGCTGGGCAGGCAGCCGGAGAGCGGTGAGACCTGTTCCTTGGCGTGCAGTTCGAGCACCGCCCGCTTCAGCCGCTCGGGATCCTTGGCGTGCTTCTCACGCAGCGCGGCCAGGTCCGGCGCAAGCCGGGCCCGCGCCTTCTGCCCGCGCGCGGCCGCCCGCGACAGGGGGTGCACGGCAAGGCGTACGGCCATGGTGAACAGGACGATGGCGGCCGCGGCCGAGGAGCCGTGGAACGCGGGCTCAAGCAGCTCGGCGAAGCGAGCGACAAGATCGGCAAAGCCAGAAAAGAGCGAAGTAACGGACAAGGCGGAGCCCTCCGTGGGTCTCGTCGTGCCGGAATGTGAACGAACGTCGGCATGACGGCCCGCGAGGGGCAGGCGAACAAGAGCTGTCAGGCGAACAGCAAGAGCACAGCCCTACGCGACGGCCGTCGGGACGAGCCGCCCCGGAGCTCGCGGCCGGGGTCGCCCGGCGGCGTCGGGATCGCGCTGGGGCAGGAAGGCGGTGCGCCGCTCGCGGTCGCGGATGGCGGTACGGACCCGGCCGCGTGGCACCGTGGGCACGGCGCGCGAGGCGAGTACGGCGCAGAAGGCGAGCGCGGAACCGGCCGCGGCGGTGGCGGCGAGGGCGACGGCGGCGGAGAGGCTGCCGGTGTCGGTCAGCGCTGCCTGGGCGAACAGCAGGAAGAGCAGCCCGGCGGAGCGCAGCGCCTTGTAGCACTGAAAGCTGTCGAACACGCCGCCCCCTCTCGCACTGCCGGACGCACCGATCGTACCGTCACCCACCGCCTACACCCCGAGCGGATCCTTCGCCAGCACCTCGGCATCCGCCCGCTCATCCTCGTCCTGCCTCACCGGCCCCACGTACGTCACCACGAGCGCGACCGCAAGGTTCACGGCGAGGGCCACGACCCCGGCGTTCACACCGAAGACGGGATCGTTCCCGCTGAACACCAGCCCGCACACGATCGCCACCCCCACCACGAGCCCGCTCACCGCCCCCGCGAGGGTCAGCCGCCGCCACACCAGGCCGAGCAGCAGCATCGGCAGGAGCTGCGCCATCCCCTCGTACGAGATGAGCGACAGCCGTACGAGGGTGTTGGGTGCGGCGTACGTCATGATCAGCGCGAGTGCGCCCGCGACCACGACCACCACCTGCGAGGCGGTCTTCTGCCGCGCCTGGCCGCGCAGCCGGGGCACGAGCGAGAGCACACTGCGCCCCCACATGGTGCCGATCACCAGCATGAACACGGCCATCGGCACGATCGAGGAGAGCGCCGCCGCGACGCCGATGAGCCCGACCGCCCAAGCGGGCAGCGAGTCGGTGACGAGCCGGAACAGCGCCAGGTTGGAGTCGGCGCCGACCAAACCAGGCACTACAAAGAGAGCGGCCATCCCCAAAAACATCGGTACAAAGAGAAGGACGTTGTACGCGGGCAGCCAGATGGCGTTGCGACGCAGGGCATCGCCGTCCCGGGCCCCGAGGTAACCGGCGACGGTGGTCGGGAAGATGACGACGGTGAGCGCGTTGAGGAACGAGGTACTGGCGAACCAGGCGACGCCGAGCCCGCTCCCGTCTCCGCCGCTCCCCTCACCACCCCCATGGCCGGGCAGCGTCAGCCACGCGGGCTTCTCGGCAAGCAGCCGGTCGAGAAAGGGCCCGTACCCGTCGAAGTAATGCAAGGGAACGTAGAGGGCAAGAAACCCAAGCGTCCCCATAACAAGCACATCCTTGAGCACGGAAACCCAGGCACTCCCCCGCAGCCCACTCACCACCACGAACCCGGTGGTCACGGCGAAGGCAAGGAAATAGGCCCAGTTGAGGCTGATGGTGCCGTAGGAGATCGTCGCGACGACCACGCCCATGCCGGTGATCTGGAGCTGGATGTACGGCAGCAGGAACACGGTCGCGAGCACGGCGACGGCGGCACCGAGCCAGGGGCGGCGGTAACGGTGGGCGATCATGTCGGTGATCCCGACGAGCCCGTGCCGCCGCGCGTACGACCACAGCATCGGCCCGACGACGTACCCGACCGCGTACCCGCAGGACATATAGGCGACGACGTACAGCACGGGGGCCCCGTAGTTGTACCCCCACCCCGCGGCCCCGAGATAGCTGAAGCTCGTATACGACTCCCCCGCCATCAGCACCCAGATGAACACGGCCCCCAGGCTGCGCCCACCCACGGACCACTCGGCGAGCCCACCCTGCTGCCCGCGCCCGCGCACGGCGAGCAGCCCGAGGACGACGGTGGCCACCATGAAGACGCCGAAGATCCCGGTGGCAACGGCGGCGTTCACGGGCGCCCGTCCTCACTCCGATACGCCTGGTCCCGCTGGCCCCGCTCGTCCCGCTCGTCCCACCCGTACCGCTGGTCCCCACGCCAGGCGAGCCACACGGAGACGGGCGTGAGCAGCGTCGCCCCGAGCAGCCAGGCGAAGAAGAACGGCAGCCCGAAGACGACGGGTTCGGTCCGGTTGGCCACCGGCAGCGCCACGACGAACAACACGAAGGGCACAAGCAGCCACAACAGATGAGGGCGAGAAAAGATCACCCACAGGAGCCTACTGAGCTACTGACGGGGCCGCGCAGACTTGAGCTTCCCCCACACAATGAGCCGGTAACGGGACGTGTACTCGGGTGTGCAGGTGGTGAGCGTGATGTAGTACCCGGATTCGCGGTACCCGTACGAGGGCTTCACGCCGGAACGCGGCACATCAGCGATCACCCCGGAGTCACGAGGCAGCGTCTCGGGCAACAGCCGGTCGACTACGTACGTAAAGACATCGCTCCGAGTCTCAACCCTCAGCTCGTCCCCGGCCTCGAGCCGATTGATGTACCGAAACGGCTCCCCATGGGTATTGCGATGCCCGGCCAGCGCGAAGTTCCCGACCCGCCCCGGCTGATCGGTCTGCGGATAGTGCCCGACGTACCCCTTATCGAGCACCCCGCCCTCACTGACCCCCTCGGCAACGGGAACGCGCACACCAAGCCGAGGAATGCTCAGCACGGCGTACGCGGAATCCCAACGAGGTTGGGAACCCGGAGAGTTATGCGAGGGGGACGCACCGGAATCAGATCCACGGGAGCCCGCCGCAGGCCGATCGAAGGAGCCACCATCACCCCGACCATCACCGCGACGGTCTCCACCCCCGCCCTCACCCCCGCCGTCGTCACCCCACCGCTCCTCAAGCGCACGGACCTCCCGCTCGGCCCCGGCGCGAGCCTGCTGATTGGTCCACCACAGCTGATGGGCGACGAAGAGCAACAGCACGAGCCCGAGGGTCACGGCCACCTCGGCACCACCCCACAGCACCCGCCGCACGACCCCCCGCCGGCGCGCGGCGCGACCCTGCACAACGACAGACACCCGCGCACGCCGCCCCGGCCGGACCCGGACCACCAAAGGCACCCCCTCATCAGCCGCCCCCAGCCGCGCACGATAAACACACCCCCGTGAACTGGCCACCCCCAAGCAACCAGCCACCCGTTGGACGGCCCCTGCCTCATGTCAGAGGTCGGCAGTACGGTGTCTCCATGCGCCCCGAATCGGACACGGATCACACCAGGGATCACACCGCGGAAGCCGAGCGTCTCCTGCGCACCGCGGCGCAGTACCCCGAGGACGCCGAGCAGCTGCTCCTGCACGCCGCCGCACACCTGGAGGTGGCCGGCGACCGCCCGCGCGCGACCACGCTCTACGACCGCCTCCTCGCCACCACCGACCCGGCCCCGGAGCACCCCACCCTGATCCGCGCCCTGAAGGCCGCGAACCTCTACGAGTACGGCCACGAGGCCGAGGCCCGCGCCATCATCGACGGCGTACGCCTGGCGGCCCCCCGCGACCCGGCCCCCTGGGTCATCGCGGCGGAGGCCCTGGAAACCCACGACGAACTGGAACAGTCCCACGACCTCCTGACGGAGGCGGCGAAGACCCTCGCCCCCGCCCCCTCCGGCCCCGCCCAGCTCCCGCCCGACACACGAACCCTGATGACCGCCCGCCACCGAGTCCGCCGCCTCCTGGCACTGCCCCACGACCCCTGGGACACCTTGGCGGACACGGCCCACACGTCGTCGATCTCCCTGGACGAACTCCACGACCCAAAGCGCACGTGGAGCCTGGGCTCGGAGGACCCGACGGAACTCCGCGCCGAAATCACCCGCCTCCAGGCCGAGTTGGGCTCATACCGAGAGGCCCTCTCCCGCCCCTTCCCGGTAGCGATCCTCCACTGGCCGGCAGATGAGCTCTCCGAACTCCTGGCGGCCTACCCGACCTTGAGGACGGAATACCCCTCCCACGAGGAACACCTGGCAACAGTGGAGTCCTCCCTCCGCGAGCTGGCGGCATCGGGCACCCCAAACCTAGGCATCGTCACGGCAACGGTCCCGTCCTACGAAGCCTTCGCAGCCTCAGAGTCCACCTCCCCGTCCGACCCGGACCTCCTCCCCCAGTACGCCACGACCCTGGCGGCCCGGGGGCGGGCTGTGGCTTGGCCTCCTCGGGGGGATTGTTGGTGTGGGTCGGGGATGGCGTACCGGGAGTGTCACGGGGCTCAGGCGGACCCGCGCTGACGTCGATCGCGCGCCCGGTGGATCGCCGCGACCACGCGCGCGGCGACATCCTCGGGCGCCTCGTGCTCCCAGAACCGCAGCACGATCCACCCTTCGGCCTCCAAATGGGCCGTCGTCTCGGCGTCGCGTGCCATGTTCTTGTCCAGTTTCGTACGCCACCAGGCCGCGTTGGCCTTGGGGCTGGTGGCATGTTCAGGGCATCCGTGCCAGAAGCAGCCATCGAGGAAGACAGCGATACGCGGCCCGGGAAACGCGATGTCGATGGTCCTGCGGGCCATGCCCGGCACCCTGCGCTGCAGCCGATACCGCAGCCCCGCTGCGTACAGGAGGCGGCGCACCGCCAACTCCGGCTCCGTGTCCTGACGCCCCTGCCGGCTCATCCGGTCGGAGACGCCGGGGGAAGACGGGACAGCTGATGAGCGAGCCATAAGGCAAGAATGGCCCCACAGCGGCCGGAAGCAAAAATCACGCCTCCTGCTCGGCGGGCCCGGAGCCCTCGCAGGTTCTGCTTGGACGGCTGTTACCGACCGCGCCCCCGGAGGGAGCGACTGTACGCCGACAACGCCGTCATGCCGCCGCGCCGGCAACCCCCGGATGCCCCGGCGAAAGAAAGACCAGCATCTCGTTCTCCTCCCCGGGCAGTGGCTCCACCTCCCGCCACCCCAATCGCCGATAGCTCGCGACCGCGTCCTCCGCGCGCCGTGACATTGCCACCCAGGCCCGGCCCTCCGGGGCGTCCCCGGCGAGTTCGGAGAGGAGGTGGCGGCCGGTGCCGTGGGGGCGGGCGTGGCGGCGGACTGCTAGTTCGTCCAGTTCCAGGGCGCCGGTCAGGAGGTTCGTCACCCTGTCCGGGCCCAGCTGGGACGCGACCTTCGCGTGGGTCCGTGTGTCCGGGAGGCGTTCGGGGGTCAGGTAGGCGAGGGCGAAGCCGTCGATGCCGGTGCGGGACTGGGCCAGGACGGCTCGGAAGCCGGGGCGGTCCGTGTCGTTGCAGAGGCGGTAGTGGAAGCGCTGAATGGTTTCCTCGTCTTCGTTCCAAGGTGGCGCGGAGAAGACCTCGGCGTAGGCGTCCACCAGGTCCTCCACGAGGTCGAGGACGGTCGCTCCGTAACAGATCACCTGTCTGCTCCTGCTTCTTGTCGCTGCCGGGGCGGGGTTTCTGTCTCAACTGTGCCGGAAAGACTGCGTTGTTGGGTGAGTCGTAGGTTCGTGCGGGCTGCGGTGGGTATGCGGGGATTTTGGGATTGATCTTCAACTGCCTTGTAAGGGCGGCGAGATGGGGCGGGTGAGCTGAGGTGTTGTGCGGGGGCGGGGTCTCAGGGCGGCTTCCCGGCCCGTGGTGATTTTGGGGTTACGTTTTCCTGCCGCCCGGGCGTGTCGCCCCTCCCCCCTCCTCTTTACAGTCCCTCCGGCCCTCTGAACGTCGCCCGGTACGCCCTCGGGGTCACCCCCAGTGCCGCGTGGAAGTGCTGGCGCAGGTTCGTGCCCGTGCCGAAGCCCGAGTCCGCCGCGATGCGGTCCACCGTTCTGTCCGTTTCCTCCAGCAACTGCCTTGCCCGTTCGATGCGTTGACGGGTCAGCCATTGCATCGGTGTCACCCCCGCTTCCTCCCTGAAGCGGCGGCTGAACGTGCGTACGCTCATCACCTCCCGCGCCGCCAGATCCCCGAGTGTGACCGGCTCACTCAGGTGCTCCACGGCCCACGCCCGCGCCGCCGACGTCGACGAGCGGCCATCCGGCTCCGCCACCGGGCGCGGGATGTACTGCGCCTGGCCGCCCTCGCGGTGCGGCGGCACCACCGTGCGCCTCGCCACGTCCGCCGCCACCGCCGCGCCGAAGTCGCACCGGATCATGTGCAGGCACAGGTCCACACCGGATGCCTCGCCCGCCGACGTCAGGACACGGCCCTCGTCGACGTACAACACCTCGGGATCTACTCGTACGTTCGGGAAGCTGCGGGCCATCAGGGCCGTCGAGAGCCAGTGGGTCGTCGCCCGGCGGCCGTCCAGGAGGCCCGCCGCCGCCAGTACGAAGGCGCCCGTGCAGATCGACGCCAGGCGGGACGTCGGCCGGATCCTCGCCAGTGCCTCGGCCAGCCTCGGGGGCAATCCCCCTGCACCGTCCAGGAGTTCGTCCTCCTCGTGCGAGGCCGGTACGACCACCGTGTCCGCCTGCGCCAGCGCCTCCGGGCCGTGTGCCGCGTACACCGGGAAGTCCGCGTCCGTGCGGATCTGGCCCGGCTCCAAGGCACAGGTCAGTACGGAGTACAGCCGCTCACCCGCCGGGCCCGGGGAGCGTGCCGTGCCGAACAGCTGGTGCACCAGGCCCAGTTCCATCGGCAGCACGCCGTGGCGTACCAGGACCGCCACCTGGTGCCGACTACCTCCGGCCTCCGGCCCCGTCTCCATCACCTTCTCCGTCCCTGTCCCCGCCCCTGTCTCCGTCCCCGTCCCCCTCCCCGTCCCCCACGCGCCCTCATCCCCCGAGCGCATGCGCCACCGTATAAATCGCGAGGCCCGCCAACGAACCCACCACCGTGCCGTTGATCCGGATGAACTGCAGGTCACGGCCGATGTGGGCCTCGATCTTGCGGGAGGTGTGCTCGGCGTCCCAGCTCGCCACCGTCTCCGTGATCAGGGAGGTGATCTCGTTGCGGTACGTCGTCACCACGTACACCGCCGCGTCCTCGAGCCAGCCGTCCAGCTTGGAGCGCAGCCGGTCGTCCTCGCCCAGGCGGGAGCCGAGCGAGAGGAGTCCGGCGCGTACCCGCAGGCGCAGTTCGCTGCGCTCGTCCTCGGCCGCGGAGACGATCATCGCCCGTACCGACGACCAGGCCGAGGCGATGATGTCCTGCACCTCACTGCGCCCGAGGATCTCCCGCTTGAGGTGTTCGACGCGCGCCCGGGTGTCGCTGTCGGACTGCAGGTCGGCGGCGAAGTCGGTGAGGAAACGGTCGATGGCGCCGCGCGCCGGGTGCGCGGGCATGTCCCGCATCTCGGTGACGAAGCGCAGAAGTTCCTTGTAGACGCGTTCGCCGACCCTGCGGTCCACGAATCTCGGGGTCCAGCCGGGGGCGCCGTCCTGCACCGCGTCCATCACCGACTCGCCGTGCTCGACCAGCCAGTCGTGGGCGCGTACGCAGATCAGGTCCACGACGCGGTAGTGGCCGCCGTCCGCGACCACCTGTTCCAGGGTCTTGCCGAGCCCCGGGGCGATCTCGGCCGCCTCGGCCCGGCGCGTGATGGCCTCGCCGACCACGGCCTGCACGTCCGAGTCGCGCAGCACGGTGAGCGCGCCCCGCGTCGCGGTGGAGAGTTCGGCCGTCACGCGGTCCGCGTGCGCGGGGTCCGCGAGCCAGGTGCCGAGGCGGGCGCCGATGCCGACGGCGCGCAGGCGTTGCCGTACGACCGCTTCGGAGAGGAAGTTCTCGCCGACGAACTCACCCAGGGTGATGCCCAGCTGGTCCTTCTTCGTGGGGATGATCGCGGTGTGCGGGATGGGCAGGCCGAGCGGGCGGCGGAACAGGGCCGTGACCGCGAACCAGTCGGCGAGCGCGCCCACCATGCCCGCCTCTGCGGCCGCGGCGACATAGCCGGTCCAGCCACCGGCGCCCGCGCTCTGCGCCCACTTGGCCAGGATGAAGATGAGCGCGACCAGGAGCAGAAGACCGGTCGCCGTCACCTTCATACGGCGCACACCGCGGCGCTTCTCGGCGTCCGCCGGGGTGTCCATCATGGCGGCGGCGCCGAAGCGTCTGGCGACGCCCGCCTTCTCGTACGCCGGGCCAGGCCGCTCCCCGCCCGGGTCACCGTCAGCATCCCCACCTGGGTCACCGTCAGCATCCCCATCCGGGTCCCCCATGCCCCCGTATGCACTAGCCCTCGCCGGGGAATCCTCCCTATGAACGGATTCCGCCATATCGGAGGATGTGCCCGGAACTTCCGGCTTCTCGCTGTCGTCGCTTCCCATTCGCTCCATCCGTCCGAACCGTCCCCACCCAATTGTCCCCGCCGCGTCCTGAAGTGAGCGACTCCTGGAACGGACCGTTAGTTCCCGGCGTCTGTTCGGACGGGACCGGACGGCGGCGACGGCGGCGCCGTACTGTGCCCCCGCGCCGATCCGCCCTCGCCCCGCCCCGGGTAATCCCCTCGCCCCTCCTGGGTAATCGGGGGTCCCCTGCGCACGCGCCAGGCCCGTACAGCAAAATGGGAAAGTCAATCCGGAGCCTCGGGGCTCCCCGTCCCGAGGAGATACAGCACGCATGACCAGGCGCAACGGTTATGCCCTCCTGGCCGCACTGGCGGCCGTGGTGGTGCTGGTCTCCACCGCCATCTACGTCATCGTGTCCGGCGGCAAGGGCTCCGGCGACAACCTCCGCGCGGGCCCGCGCAGTCCGCAGGGCTCCGCCGCCCCCGCCTCCGCCGGGACCTGGGTGGGTACCTGGTCGGCCTCGCCCGCGGGCGCCGAGCCGAGGACCGAGGCCGGTCTGGCCGGTAAGTCGATCCGGAACGTGGTGCACACCAGCGTGGCGGGCCACAGCGCCCGGATCACGCTCTCCAACCTCTACGGTCAGCAGCCGCTCTCCATCAAGCACGCCTCAATAGCCGTCGCCGCGGCTCCCAGCAACGCGGCCGCCGCGGCCGGGACCTTGCGCCGGCTCAGCTTCGGCGGCAGCCACTCCGTGGTGATCGAGCCGGGCGGGCAGGTGGTCAGCGACGCGGTCCGCATCGCGGTGCCCGCCGACGGGGACATCCTGGTGACGACGTTCTCGCCGACCCGCTCCGGGCCCGTCACGTACCACCCGCACGCGCGGCAGATCTCGTACGCGGCGAGCGGCGACCACACGGAGGACCCGGGCGGCGAGGCGTACACCGAACAGAGCCCGTACTGGCGCTATCTGACCGCCGTCGACGTACTCACCCGGGAGGCCGAAGGCGCCGTCGTGGTGATCGGCGACTCCCTGACCGACGGCGTCAGCTCGACCATGGGCGCCAACGCCCGCTGGACCGACGTCCTCTCCGACCGGCTCCGCGAGGAACAGGGCGCGCCCCGCTACAGCGTGCTCAACCAGGGCATCAGCGGGAACCGGGTCCTCTCCGACGGCCTCGGCCGCCCGGCCACCAACCCGAGCGGCCTGTCCCGCTTCGACCGCGACGTGCTGTCCCGTACGGGGGTCAAGGCCGTCGTCATCGTCCTTGGCGTCAATGACATCCTGCGCACCCCGCAGCTGACCGACCCCGAGAAGCTCATCGAGGGCCTGCGCGAGCTGACCCGGCAGGCGCACGCGCGCGGCCTGCGGGTGGTCGGCGCGACCCTGATGCCGTTCGGCGGCCACCGTGGCTACAAGCCGGATCTAGAAGCGGTGCGCAAGACGGTCAACGAGGAGATCCGCAACGGCAAGGTCTTCGACGCGGTCGTCGACTTCGACCGCGCGCTGCGCGACCCGTACGCCCCGGAGCGCCTCCGCGAGGCCTACGACTCCGGCGACCACCTGCACCCCAGCGACGCGGGCTTCCAGAAGATGGCGGAGAGCTTCAACCTTGCTCTCCTCAAGGGCTCCGCTCCGGCTGAGCTGTGACCACCCCGCTGTAACCACCGCGCTGTAAACGGTCCACTGTGACCACCCCGCTGTAACCAGCCCGCTCTGACCGGCCCGCTGTGCCCCCGGCTGTGAGCGGCCCGCGCAGCGGGCTGTCAACGCGTCCGGGCGCTACCCGAGTTCCTTGCGCCGCCCCTCGCCCTCGCCGCCCTCGCCGCCTTCATCGCCGTCGCCGTTGCCGTTGCCGTTGCCGTTGCCGTTGCCGTTCTGGCCGCCCTCTCCCCGCTCCAGGCGCTCCCGACGGCGCTCCTCCTTCAGCCGCTGCTTCTCCGCCCGCGACGCCTTGCGGAGCACGCCCACGCCGCCGCAGAGGGCGAAGCCCTTGACGACGACGCGTGGGGCGCCCCGGTCGCCGGGCACCCCGCTCGCGCTGTCGTCGAAGCCGCCCATGATGCCGATGCCGCGTACGTCGACCTCGACGCCGGGCGGCACGGTCACCGTGACGCCGCCCATGATGGCCACGCAGTTGATGACCACCTCGGGAGCCTCGAAGTCGGCCTCGCGCAGGTCGATTTCGCCGCCGCCCCAGAAGGCGAAGCAGTTGAAGCGGCGCGGTGCCGTCCAGCGGCCCTTGCGGGTGAAGCCCGACATGATCGCCACGCCACCGGTGGACGTGCCGCGGCCGCCGATGCGGTCCGCCCACGCCCCGGCCTCGGATGACGAGGTGGCGGCAGGGCCGGGGCCGGCGCCCCGGGTGGCCGGAAGGTCCTGAGTGAGCGGCGCCAACTCGCCGTACGTACGGGCCTTGTACGCCGCGTCGAGGCGGTCCTGGAACTCCTCCATGTCCAGGCGGCCCTCGGCGAGGGCATCCCGCAACCGCTCCGCCACGCGTTCCCGGTCGGCGTCCGAAGCCCGCAGCTCGGGCAGATCGTCGGTCATGAAGTTCACCCTAGGGCTCGGCCCGCTCCGCGTACATCTTTGCGATCACGTCCTCGATGTCCGGTTCCCGTACCGACAGGTCGACCACCGGGTACGAGGACGCAAGGGCCGTCACGATCGGTGCCGCGGAGGCCGAGGCCGGGAACGCCAGCCACTGGCGCGGGCCCTCGACGCGGACCACGCGCGCGCCGTCCGCCTCGATCGCGGGCAGTTCGTGCTCCAGGTCCACCACGAGGGTCCGCTCGCTCTCGCCGATCTCGTGCAGGCCCGCGAGCGCGCCGTCGTACATCAGGCGGCCGTGGTCGATGACCATGACGCGCTTGCAGAGCTGCTCGATGTCCTGGAGGTCGTGGGTGGTCAGCAGGACCGTCGTGCCCGCGGACGCGTTCAGCTCGCGCAGGAACGTGCGGACCTTCGCCTTGGAGACGACGTCGAGGCCGATGGTCGGCTCGTCGAGGTAGAGCACCTCCGGGTCGTGCAGGAGCGCGGCCGCGATGTCACCGCGCATCCGCTGCCCGAGCGAGAGCTGCCGGACCGGGACGTTCAACAGGCCGCCCAGATCCAGGAGTTCGACGCAGCGGTCGAGGTTCTCGCGGAAGCGGGCGTCGGGGATCTTGTACATCCGGTGCATCAGGCGGTACGAGTCGATCAGTGGCAGGTCCCACCAGAGCGTGGTGCGCTGCCCGAAGACCACGCCGATGCGCCGGGCAAGGCGGGTGCGCTCCCGGGAGGGTTCGATTCCGGCGACCCGGAGGCGGCCGCCGCTGGGCGTGAGGATGCCGGTGAGCATCTTGATGGTGGTGGACTTGCCCGCGCCGTTGGGCCCGATGTAGCCGACCATCTCGCCGCGCGGCACGGTGAAGGAGATCCCGTCGACGGCCCGCACCTCGTGCCGCTCGCGGCGCAGCAATCCGGTCTTCTTGCCCTTCTTGCCCTTCTTTCGTACGCGTACGTCGAAGACCTTCTCCACGCCGTCGAGCTCGATGAATTCGCCAGGATCGCCGCCGGAGGCCAATGCGTCGCCCACTTCCGCTCAACTCCCTTTCAGCTACCCGTACTTCGATACGAACGCAGCCCGGCCCGCCACGCGAACCCGGCCAGGGCACAGCACACCGCGGCCACCACCGGCGGCAGGAAGGCCGTCCAGTCCGGCAGCCCGGCCGGGTTCGGGCGGCCGAGTACGTACAGGCCGGGCACCCAGTTCACGAAGGCCAGCGGCAGGATGAAGGTGACGCCGCGGACCAGGTCCTTGGTGAAGACGGTCGGCGGGTACTGAAGCAGCGTATTGCCGCCGTACGTAAAGGCGTTCTGCACCTCGGAGGCGTCCCGCGCCACGAACTGGAAGGCCGCCCCGGCCACGATCAGCGCCCCGAAGATCGCGGTACCGCTGAGCACCATCATCGGCAGCATGAGCAGCTTCAGCGGGGTCCAGTCGAGGTCCAGGACGATCAGGCCGTACGCCAGGACGAGCAGCCCCTGCACGATCCGGCCGATCCGGCGCAGCGCGAACCGGTCGGCGGCGACCTGGACGAGCACCGGTACCGGGCGCACCAGAAGCGTATCGAGGGTGCCGTCGCGGACCCGGCTGCCGAGCCTGCTCACGGAGCCGAGCAGCAGCTCGGCGAGGCCGAAGGCGGTGCCCGCGATGCCGTACAGGAAGGCGATCTCGCCGAGCGAGTAGCCGCCGAGCCGGTCGACGTGCGCGAACATCAGGAGGATCGCGACGAAGTCGAAGGCGCAGGCCGTGAAGGAGCCGAGGACGGTCATCGCGAAGGACGCGCGGTACGCCATGGTGGAGCGCATCCACATGGCGACGATCACGCCGTACATGCGTAACGCCTCGACCGGACGGGCCCGCGCCCACACCGACCTTGAACCCGTCGAACCCGCCGAACCCGCCGAACCCGCCGAACCCGTCGAAGTCGTCGAAGTCGTCGAAGCAGCCTCAACCACCTTGCACGACCACCCTCTTGGTCGCGGCGGCCTGGAGCAGCCGCCCGGCGCCGAGCAGCACCGCGGCCCAGGCCAGCTGGAAGGCGTACGCCTCAAGGACGGCCGGGCCGGGGTACTTGCCGAGGTACACGTCGGCGGGCACCTGGAGCAGCGCGGACCAGGGCAGCACACGCGCCAGCTCACCGAGCGCGCCGGGGAAGACGGTGAGCGGAAGCAGCATCCCGGAGAAGAACATTCCGGTGAGCATCGCGATCTGCCCGACGCCGTCCCCGTCGAGCAGCCAGAATGCGGACAGCGCGACCAGATAGCGGATGGCGAAGCTCACCACCATGCCCAGGGCGACGGCCCCGAGAAAGGCGAGCCAGGTGCCCAGGTCCGCGGGCAGCGCGATGTCGAAGGCGAGGGCGCCGAACACCATCGGCAGCAGGCCGCGCCCCAGGAGCTGGAAGACGGCCCGGCCCAGGTCGGTCGCGAGCCACCAGAGCTGGAGGTCGGCGGGGCGGTAGAGGTCGGTGGCGATGTCGCCGGAGCGGATCCGCTCGATCAGCTCGCTCTCGACGCCGCCGCCGAGCAGCGCGCAGGCCGCGAGCAGGGCCTGGCCGAGCCAGACGTAGGCGAGCGCCTGGGCCTGGTCGTAGCCGCCGAGCTGCGGGCGCTCGTGCCAGAGGGCGATGAACGTGTACGCCAGGACGAGGCCGAAGACGGAGTTGGTGAACACCCCCGCCGCGGTGGCCGAACGGTAGGTCGCGTAACGCCGGAAGCCGCCGACCGCGACCGTCACGTATAACCGCACGCACGGCCCCCCTCTCACACCCTCACCGGCCAAAGCGCACGACGTTAGCCGGGCAGCGCAAGACCCCGCCAGGGATTTTCACTCGGTCGGAGGATCACAGTGCCGTCACAGACGCGTGCCTGATGACGGGCGGTCCACCACGCAATGCGACAGTTGGGCCAGAGGTTCGCGTACCCGTGTAAAGGGTCGAGTACCTGCGTACCAGGCGAAAACAGGAGTTCCGTAAAGACATGAGCGACGACGAGCCGCAGCAGAACGGCGCCGACCGGCGGCCGACGTGGGCGTCGCGCGACGACGACCCACGCAAGGGCAAGAAGCAGCGGCGCAAGCGCACCGGCTGGCGGCGGATCTTCCCGACCTGGCGGATGGTGCTCGGCACGTTCCTGCTGCTCTGTCTGCTGCTCGGCGGCGCCCTCGTGGCCGGGTATCTGCTCGTCGATATTCCGCCCGCCAAGGCGGCGGCGACCAAGCAGACCAATGTCTTCCTGTACGCGGACGGCTCGCAGCTCGCCCGGGACGGCGAGGTCAACCGGGAGAGCATCCCGCTCAACCAGATGCCCAAGCAGGTACGCGAGGCGGTGCTCGCAGCCGAGGACCGGGACTTCTACGAGGAGTCGGCGGTGGACCCGCAGGCGATGATCCGGGCCGCCTGGAACACCGTGACCGGCAAGGGCAAGCAGTCCGGCTCCACGATCACGCAGCAGTTCGTGAAGAACTACTACCTGGGCCAGGAACAGACCCTGACCCGCAAGGCGAAGGAATTCTTCATCGCGATCAAGCTGGACCGCCAGGTCAGCAAGAACGACATCCTCGAGGGCTACCTCAACACCAGCTACTTCGGGCGCAACGCGTACGGCATCCAGGCCGCGGCCCAGGCGTACTACGGCAAGGACGCCGAGAACCTGTCGGTCGCCGAGGGCGCCTATCTGGCGACGCTGCTCAACTCCCCCAACGCGTACGACGTATCGGCGCATCCGGAGAACAAGCAGCGGGCGTTGGGCCGTTGGACCTACGTGCTCGACGGCATGGTCAAGAAGGGCTGGCTGAGCGCGGCGGACCGGCAGGCCGCCAAGTTCCCCGAGCCCGACGCCCCGAAGGGCGCCAAGGGCCTGTCGGGCCAGCGCGGCTACCTGGTGCACGCGATCAAGGACTATCTGACCGAGAACGGCATCATCGACGAGGACACCCTGGAAAAGGGCGGCTACCGGATCACGACCACGATCGACCGGAAGAAGCAGAACGCCTTCGTCGAGGCCGTGGACGAGCAACTGATCTCGAAGATCGACAAGAACCGCGAGATCGACCGCCACGTGCGCGCGGGCGGCGCCTCCATCGACCCGGAGACGGGCCGGGTCGTCGCGATGTACGGCGGCATCGACTACACGAAGCAGTACGTGAACAGCGCGACGCGGCGCGACTACCAGGTGGGCTCGACCTTCAAGCCGTTCGTGTTCACCTCGGCGGTGGAGAACGACTCGACCACGCAGGACGGCCGCCCCATCACCCCGTTCACCCTCTACGACGGCACCAACAAGCGCCCGGTCGAGGGCTGGAGCGGCGGCACCTACGCCCCGGAGAACGAGGACCAGCACTCGTACGGCGACATCACGGTGACCGAGGCCACGGACCGGTCCGTGAACGCGGTCTACGCACAGATGGCCGTGGACGTCGGCTCGAACCGGGTCAAGAAGACCGCGATCGACCTGGGCATCCCGGAGTCGACGCCGGACCTGACCGCGTCGCCGTCGATCGCGCTCGGCCCGGCGACGGCCAGCGTCCTGGAGATGACCCAGGCGTACGCGACGCTCGCGAACCACGGCAAGCACGGCACGTACACGCTCGTCGAGGAGGTCTCCAAGGACGGCCAGCCGGTCGAGCTGCCGAAGCAGCGCACGGAGCAGGCGGTCAGCCGGGAGGCCGCGGACACCACGACGGCGGTCCTGCAGAGCGTCGTCGAGGGCGGCACGGGCACCGCCGCGCAGGCCGCGGGCCGCCCGGCGGCGGGCAAGACCGGCACGGCCGAGGAGGACAAGGCGGCCTGGTTCGCGGGGTACACGCCGGAGCTCGCGACGGTCGTCGCGGTCCTCGGCCAGGACCCGAAGGCGCCTTACGGGCACACCCCGCTGTACGGGGCGCTCGGGGAGCCGCGGATCGACGGCGGGGCCTATCCGGCGCGGATCTGGGCCCAGTTCACCCGGGACGCGCTGAGCGGCGAGCCGGTCCAGGACTTCGACCTGACCCTGGCCCCGAACGCTTCCGAGCCCCCGCCCTCACCGTCCGAGACCCCATCACCGGACGAGCCCCAGAAACCCGGAACGCCGACCGCGACGGGCCCCACGAACGGCCCCACGAACGGCAACGGCGGCACCAACGGCAACGGCGGGGCGACGAACGGTGGCCAGAACCAGGGCCGGACGGAGGGCCGGTCGGAGGGCCAGACACAGGGCCGGACCGAGGGCGGCGAAACGCAGGGCGACCAGACGCCGGGCGGCCGGACAAACGGCGGCACTACGGACGGCGGCGATACGACGACCGGCGGGGGCGGTGCTCCCGAGGGAAGTTGGGCTCCGACTCCCAGTCCGTCCGGCGCTTGAGGACGAAAGGGGGGGTCCAGGGGGCGGAGCCCCCTGGTTACGGGAAGGGGCGGGACTGGGGAAGAAGCCCCCAGGGAAGAAACCCCCAGGCCCGGATCAACGGATCAGAGGTACAACCCCGTCGAGTCCTCGGAGCCCTCGAAGCGGTCCGCGGCAACCGCGTGCAGATCGCGCTCGCGCATCAGGACGTACGCCACGCCCCGCACCTCGACCTCGGCCCGGTCCTCCGGGTCGAAGAGGACCCGGTCGCCGGGCTCCACGGTCCGCACGTTCTGCCCGACCGCGACGACCTCGGCCCAGGCCAGGCGCCGACCGACCGCCGCGGTGGCCGGGATGACGATGCCGCCGGTCGAGCGCCGCTCGCCGTCCGCCGTGTCGGTCCGGACCAGGACGCGGTCGTGCAGCATCCGGATGGGCAACTTGTCGTGGTGGGTGCTGTGCTCTTGGTTGTTGGCGCTCACGCCCCGAACCTACCTGCCTCCGACCCCTGCGTACGCCGCCGGGTCAGCTTCTCCTGCGCCGCGCGGCCACCGCGAGCAGCCCGACGGCCCCCACCGCGAGCAGCGCCGTGGGCACCACGCGCTCCATCCGCGGGGCGCCCTCGGCGTCCACGAACTGGGACTTCACCTGGCTCACGGCGCGGTTGGCGGAAACGTAGGCGCGGCCGAGGGTCCGGTCGACATTGCTCGCGACGCGGGCCTTGGCGTCGCCGACGATGGTCTTCGGGTGGACCCGCACGCCGATCTCGTCGAGCGTCTCGGCCAGCGCCGCACGCCGGCGCTTGATGTCCGCCTCGATCTCAGCGGGGGTCCTGACGTCCGCATCCGACACCGCGCTGCCTCCGTGTGGCTCGTATCCGTGGCTTCGTGCTTCGTAGTGGACAGTCTGTCAGCTCCCGGGCCGCAGCACCGCACAAGGGCCCCCATTACGCTCTCCCGTACCGATACCCGCACCTGCACCTGCACCGACTGCACCGACCGAGGAGAGCCGTACATGAGTGAGCGCCTGCAGCCCGGCGACGTTGCCCCCGATTTCACCCTGCCCGACGCCGACGGCAACCCGGTCTCGCTCGCGGACCGCAAGGGCCGCAAGGTGATCGTGTACTTCTACCCGGCGGCGCTGACCCCTGGCTGCACCAAGCAGGCCTGCGACTTCACGGACAACCTCGACGTCCTCGCCACCGCGGGCTACGACGTCATCGGCGTCTCGCCGGACAAGCCGGAGAAGCTGGCCAAGTTCCGCGAGAAGGAGGACCTGAAGGTCACGCTGGTCGGCGACCCGGACAAGCAGGTCCTTTCGGCATACGGCGCCTTCGGCGAGAAGAAGCTCTACGGCAAGCTCGTCACCGGAGTCATCCGCTCCACGGTCGTCGTGGACGAGGAGGGCAAGGTCGAGCGAGCCCTGTACAACGTGAAGGCGACGGGCCACGTGGCCAAGATCATCAAGGATCTTGGGATCTGACATCCGATGCGAGGTGAGCGGCTCGTACCGGGCGATCCGGTACGAGCCGTTCCGCATCCCGGGCGTGACTGTCCGATAACCGGTTCGTTACTCCGTACGAGGCCACGAACGTGCGACCGGATCGGAGGGGAACCCATGGGGGCAGCCAGCCCATACACCAGGGAGCGCCTGGAGGAGGCGGCCGGAGCGTCTCGGACGCTGTCGGAGGCGTTGGAGAGGTTGGGGGTGGATCCGCGGAGCTCACGCCGCCGTTACATCCAGGACCGCATGAAGAAGCTGGGGGTGGACACGTCCCACTTCGAGCGGGAGGGGGTGAAGTGGACGCGGGCGATCCTTCAGGCGGCGGTCTCGGCCTCCACGAGCGTGTCCGAGGTCCTGCGCCGCCTGGGGCTTGACGCCGTCGGTGGCCACCACACCCACATCAGCCGAAAGATCAAGGCGTACGGGATCGACACCTCACACTTCACGCCGGTGGTCCGCACGGAGAACCAGAGGCATAACCAGCGTCGCCGGACCGCCGAAGAGATCCTCGTCGAGGAGACATCACCACACGCCTGGCGGACACCAAGCAGTCGTCTCAAACGGGCGATGCGTGAACTTGGCAACGAGGAACGCTGCGCCTTGTGCGGAATCGGTCCGGTGTGGCTCGGCGAACCGCTGCCACTCGAAGTCGACCACATCGACGGCAACTGGCGGAACAATCGAATCGAGAACCTGCGGCTACTGTGCCCCAACTGCCATGCGACCACCGACACATATCGGGGTAGACGCAAGCAACGCCGGACGCAGGGCATCTCATGAGCATCCGTAAGCCCAGCCCAGACATTTTGCGTCAGGCAGTGGCCGCGTCCCGTTCCTTGGCCGAGGCCCTGCAGAGACTCGACTTTCCCGACAACGGCAGCCGACGAGCCGCCCTGCGGCGCTGGATCGAGCAGGAAGGGCTTTCGAGCGCACACTTCGTCGGGCAGGCGCATCATCGGGGGAAACCGGCCGCGAACGCCAAACGCCCGGAGGAGGTACTGGTCCGGCACAACGGCACACACCGGACAGCGACGAAGCGCATACGCCGTGCACTTCTCGAAGTAGGTGTGCCCGAGGAGTGCGCACGTTGCGGCATCGGCCCCGAGTGGCTCGGCAAGCCCATGACGCTGGAGGTCGACCACATCAACGGGGACTGGAGCGACGACCGACGCGAGAACCTGCGGTTGTTGTGCCCCAACTGCCATGCGACAACTAGCACCTGGTGCCGAGGCGGCCGACGTAGCGACCCAGGCACCAGGGGCCCACTACGCCCAGTAGAGTAAGCATCGCTGCGGGCCCGTACCCCAGCAGGCTAGAGGGCGCCGTTTTAGGTGCGGTGTGTCGTGGGTTCGAGTCCCACCGGGCCCACTCCAAGCAGGGCGCCGCCGATGAGCGGCGCCCTTCGGCGAAGCGGCGTCAGCCCAACAACTCCCGCACCACCGGCACCAACGCCCGGAACGCCTTCCCGCGATGGCTGATCGCGTTCTTCTCCTCGGCGGAGAGCTCCGCGCACGTCCGGCTCTCCCCCTCCGGCTGGAGGATCGGGTCGTAGCCGAAGCCGCCCGTGCCCGCCGGGGCGTGGCGGAGGGTGCCGCGGAGGCGGCCCTCGACCACGCGCTCCGTTCCGTCCGGCAGAGCCAGCGCTGCCGCGCAGGCGAAGTGGGCGCCGCGGTGGAGCTCGTCGATGTCGGCGAGCTGGGCGAGGAGGAGTTCGAGGTTGGCGGTGTCGTCGCCGTGGCGGCCCGCCCAGCGCGCGGAGAAGATGCCGGGGGCGCCGCCGAGTACGTCCACGCACAGGCCCGAGTCGTCCGCGACGGCGGGCAGTCCGGTGGCGCGGGCCAGGGCGTGCGCCTTCAGGAGGGCGTTCTCGGCAAAGGTGACGCCCGTTTCCTTGACGTCCGGAATGTCGGGGTAGGCATCCGCGCCGACGAGGTCGTGCGGCAGACCGGCGTCGGCGAGGATGGCCTTCAGTTCGGTGATCTTCCCGGCGTTGCGGGTGGCGAGAATCAGGCGGGTCATGCCCCGATTATGGGTGCCAGGGCCAGGGCCCATGCCTCGGGCCCAGGCCCCGGGCGTCAGGGCGAGCAGACCTTGGTGAGTTCGCTCGCCGCGTCCGTCACCGGCGTGATGTCCGGGTTGGCGTCCCCGTTCTCGATCGACTTACGGACGTTCGTGACCGCCTTGTTGAGGTCGTCGACCGCCTTGCCGACATCCGCGTTGTCGGTCTTGTCGCCGATCTCGTCGAGGTTCTTGTCGATCTCGTCGAGCGCCTTGTCGGCCTCGAGCGGATTGTCCCCGGCGCCCTCCACGGCCTGCTGGAGATCGCCCACGCTGTTCGCGATGGTGTCGGCGGTCTGGACGCAGTCGAGCGCCTTGTCGACGGCGCCGCAGCCGACGGTGAGCGCGGCGGCCGCGGCCACGGCCGTCATGGTGGCGGCGATCCTGGTGGTCCGTCGGGCGGTTTGCTGCCGGGTATGGCGTGCGCGCTCGGCCATGGAACGGGTCCTCCCCTTGATGCGGATCCCTGGATCGGGATTCCTGTATTGACCGGATTCCTGTATGCGGGTCTTGTCGTACGGAACGCCTGAACGACGTCAGTTGGTTTCCGCTGTGGCCTTCGCCTCAAGAGCGGCCCGCTGGAGTGCGGCCAGTTCGTCGCAGCCGGAGACGGCCAGGTCGAGCAGCGAGTTCAGCTCGTCGCGGGCGAACGGCTCGGCCTCGGCGGTGCCCTGGACCTCGACGAAGCGGCCGTCGCCGGTGCAGACCACGTTCATGTCCGTGTCGGCCCGCACGTCCTCCTCGTAGCAGAGGTCGAGCAGCGGCACCCCGTCCACGATGCCGACGCTGATGGCGGCCACGGAGTCGGTGAGCGGCTGCGCCTTGGGCTTGATCAGCTTCTTGCGCTGTGCCCACGCGACGGCGTCGGCGAGGGCGACGTACGCCCCGGTGATCGCGGCGGTGCGGGTGCCGCCGTCGGCCTGGAGCACGTCGCAGTCGAGGACGATGGTGTTCTCGCCGAGCGCCTTGTAGTCGACGACGGCGCGCAGGGAGCGGCCGATGAGGCGGGAGATCTCGTGGGTGCGGCCGCCGATCTTGCCGCGGACGGACTCGCGGTCGCCGCGGGTGTTGGTGGAGCGGGGCAGCATCGCGTACTCGGCGGTGACCCAGCCCTCGCCGCTGCCCTTGCGCCAGCGGGGCACGCCCTCGGTGACGGAGGCGGTGCAGAAGACCTTGGTGTCGCCGAAGGAGACGAGGACGGATCCTTCGGCGTGCTTGCTCCAGCCGCGTTCGATGGTGACGGGGCGGAGCGATTGCGGGGTACGGCCGTCGATGCGAGACATGCCGCGAGCCTATCCGGAGGGGGCAACGCCACCGGAACCCCGCCTTACGGATCCGGCCGCACCCCGGCATACGGCAAACGGCACGCTCCCAACGGCAGGCACCGAAACGGCACACCACGACCCGTACACGGCAAAGGCGCCGGTCCGCCCCCACGGCGGGCCCGGCGCCCTGCGTACGTCGTACGCGACGTCACATCATGTCTTCGATCTCCGCGGCGATCGGGTCCGCGTCGGTGCCGATGACGACCTGGATCGCGGTGCCCATCTTCACGACGCCGTGGGCACCGGCGGCCTTCAGAGCGGCCTCGTCGACCAGGTCCGCGTCTGCGACCTCGGTGCGCAGGCGGGTGATGCAGCCCTCGATCTCTTCGATGTTGTCGAGTCCGCCGAGCCCGGCGACGATCTTCTCGGCTTTCGAGGCCATCTCTGTCTCCCTGCTTGTCAGAACGCTCTGTTCGGGCCGCGTGGGTCCGGTTCGTCACGGTAACGCACGGTTGGCGCAACTTCGCGGGCGAGGGGCGACCGGGTGGCCAATCATGGCGACCACGGAGATCCGTCTCGGGGCCGGGCTCCAGACCGTAGCGCTACTGGTCTACACCAGTATGCACGCCGCCGATCCTGGCCCGTCCCGGAGGACATGGATGAGTTCGGATGCGTCCGCCGCGTCGGCGAAGCCCTCCAAGTCCTCGAAGCCCGCCAAGACCTGGCGCCAGGTCGTCCTCGGTGGCCTGCAGAAGCTCGGCCGCAGCCTCCAACTCCCGGTCGCCGCACTGCCCGCGGCGGGCCTGCTGCTCCGGATCGGCCAGGACGACGTGTTCGGCAAGGACGGGCTCGGCTGGAACAAGCCGGCCGCCATCCTCGCCGGTGCGGGCAACGGCATCATCGGCAACATGGCGCTGCTGTTCTGCGTCGGCGTCGCCATCGGGTTCGCCAAGAAGGCGGACGGTTCCACGGCCTTCGCCGCCGTGGTCGCGTACATGGTCTTCAAGAACGTCCTCGACTCCGCCTTCACCGACGACGTCACCGAGCAGCCGGTCGACCCCGGTGTGCTCGGCGGTGTCGTGGTCGGCGTGATCACCGCCAAGATCTGGGAGAAGTACCACCGCACCCGGCTGCCGGACTGGCTGGGCTTCTTCAGCGGCCGCCGGTTCATCCCGGTCGTGATGTCCTTCGTCTGCATCGCGCTCGCGGTGATCTTCGGCTACGGCTGGCAGCCGATCGGCGACGGACTCAACAGCTCGGCCGAGACGCTCTCCAACTGGGGCGCGTGGGGCTCCGGAATCTTCGGCGTGATCAACCGGGTACTGATCCCGTTCGGGATGCACATGCTCCTGAACACCTTTGCCTGGTACCAGTTCGGTACGTATACGGACGCCCAGGGCAAGGAGATCCACGGCGATGTCTTCCGCTTCCTGGCCGGGGACCCGGACGCGGGCATGTTCACCACGGGCTTCTACCCGATCATGATGTTCGCGCTGCCGGCCGCCTGTCTGGCGATCGCGCACTGCGCCAAGCCGGCCCGCCGCAAGGTGGTGTTCGGCATGATGATGTCGGTCGCGCTGACCTCGTTCGTGACCGGCGTGACCGAGCCGATCGAGTTCTCCTTCGTCTATCTCGCGCCCGCGCTGTACGGCATCCACGCGCTGCTCACCGGCGCCTCGATGGCGATCACCTGGGCGCTCGGCATTCGCGAGGGCTTCTTCTTCTCCGCGGGCCTCTTCGACTACCTCCTGAACTGGAGCAAGGCCACCAAGCCGGCGCTGATCATTCCGGTCGGGCTCGGCTTCGCGGTCGTGTACTACGTGCTCTTCCGGTTCGTGATCACCAAGTTCGACCTGAAGACACCGGGCCGCGAGTCCGACGAGGAGATCGCGGAAATGGAGCGCGAGAACCTCAAGTAGGGCGTCAGGGACTTAAGGGACCGAAGGAGTTCCTTATCTCGCACTCACCGTGCTACAACAGGTCTACACCACTAGTGGTGTAGACCAGGCGGTACGACCGTACCGCGTCCCCTGAGCGACGTCGCCGTCCCCCACCCTCTTCCCAGGCGGCGTCATGCCCACTGGAGGAAGTTGTGTCCACGGCTGCCGCACCCGCGGCCGACAAGAAGAAGGGCGCCGGCGTGATGTCGGTGCTGCAGCGCATCGGCCGCAGCCTCATGCTGCCGGTCGCGGTTCTGCCCGCCGGTGCGCTCCTGGTTCGCCTCGGCGCTGACGACATGCTCGGCAAGGAGTCCCTGCCGGACTTCATCAACAAGATCGCCGGTTATATGGCGGCGGGCGGCGGCGCGCTGCTCGACAACATGCCGCTGCTGTTCGCCGTGGGCATCGCCATCGGCTTCGCCAAGAAGTCGGACGGCTCCACCGCACTCGCGGCCGTCACCGGCTACCTGGTCTTCCAGAAGGTGCTCGGCACCTTCACCGACCCGAACCTGCCGAAGGTCGAGCAGGTCGTGGACGGCAAGGTCGCGCTGGTGGAAGCGCCCGTGGACGCCAAGGTCCTCGGCGGTGTCGTCATGGGCATCGTGGTCGCGCTGCTCTACCAGAAGTTCTACCGGACCAAGCTGCCCGACTGGGCCGGGTTCTTCGGCGGCCGCCGCCTCGTCCCGATCCTGTCGGCCTTCGCGGGCCTGTTCATAGGCATCGTCTTCGGCTTCATCTGGCCGGTCCTCGGCACGGGGCTGCACAACTTCGGCGAGTGGCTGGTGGGCTCCGGCGCGGTCGGCGCGGGCATCTTCGGTGTCGCCAACCGTGCGCTGATCCCGGTCGGCATGCACCACCTGCTCAACTCCTTCCCGTGGTTCCAGGCCGGTTCGTACGAGGGCGCCGACGGCACCGTCAACGGCGACATCGCGCGCTTCCTCGCCGGTGACCCGAGCGCCGGACAGTTCATGACCGGCTTCTTCCCGATCATGATGTTCGCCCTGCCCGCGGCCTGCCTCGCGATCACGCACTGCGCCCGCCCGGAGCGCCGCAAGGTCGTCGGCGGCATGATGTTCTCGCTCGCGCTCACCGCGTTCGTCACCGGTGTCACCGAGCCGATCGAGTTCACGTTCATGTTCATCGCCCCGGTCCTGTACGCGATCCACGCGGTCCTCACCGGTGTCTCCATGGCGCTGACCTGGGCCCTGGGCATGAAGGACGGCTTCGGCTTCTCGGCCGGCGCGGTGGACTACGTCCTCAACCTCGGCATCGCGTCCAACCCATGGGGCCTGGCCCTGGTGGGCCTGTGCTTCGCGGTGGTCTACTACTTCGTCTTCCGCTTCGCGATCACGAAGTTCAACCTGCCGACGCCGGGCCGCGAGTCCGACGAGGAGCTCGCCGAGCTGCAGAAGGCCGAGGCGAAGTAGCCTCCGGCGAATGACGTGACCAAGGGGCCTGCCGTAGTCGACCTACGGCAGGCCCCTTTGCTGCTCGGTTAGAGGCGGCGTTGGATCTCGTTGGATCTCGCTAGATCTCGTACGTCGCGCCAGGCGCCGCCAGGTCCACGGGCCCGCTGAACACCGCGCGCGCGTCCCTCAGGTTGATCTGCGGGTCCGTCCACGGTGGGATGTGCGTAAGCACCAGGCGCCCCACCCCCGCGGCCTGCGCCGCCTCGCCCGCCTCGCGGCCGTTGAGGTGCAGGTCCGGGATGTCCTCCTTGCCGTGCGTGAAGGAGGCCTCGCAGAGGAACAGGTCGGTGCCGACGGCGAGTTCGTCGAGCGCCGGGCACACGCCCGTGTCCCCGGAGTACGTCAGCGACTTGCCGCCGTGCTCGACCCTGATCGCGTACGCCTCCACCGGATGGAACACCTTCTCGGTGCGTACGGAGAAGGGGCCGATCTCGAACGATCCGGGCTTCAGCGTGTGGAAGTCGAAGACCTCGCTCATCGACGAGGACGACGGGGTGTCCGCGTACGCCGTGGTCAGCCGCTGTTCCGTGCCCTCCGGGCCGTAGACCGGGAGGGCTCCGCAGCGGCCGCCCTCGTGGCGGTAGTAGCGGGCCACGAAGTAGCCGCACATGTCGATGCAGTGGTCGGCGTGGAGATGGCTGAGGAAGATCGCGTCAAGGTCGTAGAGACCGCAGTGGCGCTGCAGCTCGCCCAGGGCACCGTTGCCCATGTCGAGGAGCAGCCGGAAGCCGTCGGCCTCGACGAGGTAGCTCGAACAGGCCGAGTCCGCGGAGGGAAACGACCCGGAGCAGCCGACGACGGTGAGCTTCATGGAGCGGGAACCTCCGTGCTGGCGGGAAGGACGGGGGTTGTGCGGTCCGTTGAGCGTAAGGCGCAAAAGGGCTCGTCACTCCTCCGTCCCGGGCCGTTGTGGGGGAACTCACCCGGCGCGTCACCGGTTCGGGCGGCGTGCGTTCCCAGCGCGCTCGTCCTCAAACGCCGGACGGGCTTCATTTCGATACCGTCGGGGCCATGGACACGTCGTGGTGGCTTGCGCTTGCCGCGGTCGTGGTGCTCGCCCTGATCGTCGCGGTCTCGGACAGCGTGGGGCGGATCCGCGCCCGGCACGACCGTACGCATCCGCCCGCGCGGCCTTCCGGGGTCCCTGCCGGGCCGAAGGTGCGGCCGCGGGCGGGGGAGATCTGGTGGGTGGAGGTGCCAGACGAGGACGGCCCGGAGTCAGAAGGGGCCGCGCGTAGTGCCTCGGGGAGCGCGGCGGTGGGAGACGGGCGGGCGGACCGGCCCTGCCTGGTCCTTCGGGTGCACGGCGGGGCCGCGCGGGTCGCGGAGATCACGACCAAGTACCACGACGAACGGGCCGGGGTGATCCCGCTGCCCCCGGGGGCCGTCGGTGACACCCACGGACGGACCAGCTTCCTCGAGACGGACGAGCTGCGCGAGGTGCCGGTGTGGGGGTTCCGGCGGCGGGTGGGGGTCGTGGATCCCACGCTGTGGGATCAGGTGCAGCACTTGGCGGAGTGACCGGGGTCGCGCCCAGGGCGCGGGGGCCGGTCACCCCGCCGGATGGACTCGGGACAGCCTCAGGCCCAGAGCTGGCCGTGCAGGGCCGCCACCGCCGCGTCGGTCGACTCGGCCGTGTAGATGCCGGTCGACAGGTACTTCCAGCCGCCGTCGGCCACGACGAAGACGATGTCCGCGGGCTCGCCCGCGCGCACGGCCTTCTTGCCCACGCCGATGGCCGCGTGCAGCGCCGCGCCCGTGGAGACGCCCGCGAAGATGCCCTCCTGCTGCAGCAGCTCGCGGGTACGGGTCACCGCGTCCTGGGAGCCCACCGAGAAGCGGGTGGTCAGGACGGTCTCGTCGTACAGCTCGGGGACGAAGCCCTCGTCCAGGTTGCGCAGGCCGTACACCAGGTCGTCGTAGCGCGGCTCGGCCGCCACGATCTTGACATCCGGCTTCTGCTCGCGCAGATAACGGCCGACGCCCATGAGCGTCCCCGTCGTGCCGAGGCCCGCCACGAAGTGGGTGACGGAGGGGAGATCCGCGAGGATCTCCGGGCCCGTCGTGGCGTAGTGGGCGCCCGCGTTGTCCGGGTTGCCGTACTGGTAGAGCATCACCCAGTCCGGGTGCTCGGCGGAGAGCTCCTTGGCCACCCGTACCGCCGTGTTGGAACCGCCCGCCGCCGGGGACGAGATGATCTCCGCGCCCCACATGGCGAGGAGTTCGCGCCGCTCGGACGAGGTGTTCTCGGGCATGACGCAGACGATCCGGTAGCCCTTGAGCTTGGCCGCCATCGCCAGCGAGATCCCCGTGTTGCCGCTGGTCGGCTCCAGGATGGTGCAGCCCGGGGTCAACCGGCCGTCCTTCTCGGCCTGTTCGATCATGTGGAGCGCGGGGCGGTCCTTGACCGAGCCGGTCGGGTTCCGGTCCTCCAGCTTGGCCCAGATACGGACCTCGTCGGAGGGCGAGAGCCGGGGCAGCCGGACCAGCGGGGTGTTGCCGACCGCGGCGAGCGGGGAGTCGTACCGCATATCAGGCCATACCGCCGGCGACGGCCGGGAGGATCGTGATGCTGTCGCCGTCGGCCAGCTTGGTGGAGATGCCGTCGAGGAAGCGGACGTCCTCGTCGTTCAGGTAGACGTTCACAAAGCGGCGCAGCTGACCGCCGGCCGCCTCGTCGATCAGTCGGTCCTGGATGCCCGAGTGGCGGGACTCCAGGTCGGCGAAGAGGTCGGCGAGGGTGTCGCCGCTGCCTTCGACGGCCTTCGCGCCGTCGGTGTACTGGCGGAGGATGGTGGGGATGCGGACCTCGATGGCCATGGCTGAGCTCCTGTCGTCCGGTGAGAAAGAGGTCGGTGCGCGCGCGACAGCGCGAAAAGCAGGTGGTGCGCGGGGTGAGCGCCGCGGCGCACGGCCGTGCGGCGGCAGGGGTCAGCGCGGACAGATGGCGCTGGAGAGCCTGCACAGGTCGACGTGAAGGCGCGCCACGAGCAGCATGCCCGGCGTCTTGTCGCTCACGTCGTGAAGAACCATGCGGTCATCGTATCGATTCCCGGTCCGGGTCCTGGAATGTGATCTCAGATAGCGGACTGATCGTGCTCGCCCATCGGGATCGGGACCGCTTTCCCGGGGGCTTCGGCCGGTTCCGGGAGGTACGTCACCACGGGCGCTCCGGTCGTCGGATGCACCGTGACCTCGGCCCTGACCCCGTAGACCGTGGCGAGCAGCTCCTCGGTCAGGACCTCGCGCGGTGTGCCGTACGCCACGGCGCGGCCGTCCCGCAGGACGCAGAGACGGTCGCAGTAGTACGCCGCCAGGTTGAGGTCGTGGAGGGCCAGGAGGTTGGTGGTGCCCAGGGTGCGGATGAGGCCCAGGATGTCCAGCTGGTAGCGGATGTCCAGGTGGTTGGTGGGTTCGTCGAGTACGAGCAGGCGCGGCTGCTGCACCAACGCCCGGGCCACGAGCGCGCGTTGGCGTTCACCGCCGGAGAGCCGGGCGAAGGAGCGGTGCGCGAGGTCGGCGACGCCGAGCCGGTCCAGGGCCGCGCGCACCAGTTCCTCGTCGGCCGCCGTGTCCGCCTCCCAGAACCGCTTGTGCGGGGAGCGGCCCATCGCGACCACCTCGTGGACGGTCAGCTCGAAGCCGGCGTGGCCGTCCTGCGGGACGGTGGCGATGCGCCGCGCGCGGGCCTTGGCGGTCAGCGTCGCCAGGTCGTCGCCGTCGAGGAGGACGCGGCCCGCGGCGCCGGTCAGGGTGCCGTACACACACCGCAACAGGGTCGTCTTGCCACTGCCGTTGGGGCCGACGAGGCCGACGGTCTCGCCCTCGGCGACGTGCAGGGTGACGCCGTCGACGAGGCGACGCCTCCCGGACCGGCCCTCCGACCGGCCCCCGATCCCGGACCGGTCCCCGATCTCGTACGTGAGGTTCTCGATGCTCAGCATCAGGCGGCGGCTCCTTCCGCCGCGGCGACGGTACGGCTCCGATGCAGCAGCCAGAGGAAGAACGGGCCGCCGGTGAGCGCGGTGAGCACGCCGACCGGGATGTCCTGGGGTGCGGCCACGGTGCGCGCCGCGAGGTCGGCGGCGACCAGGAACACCGCGCCGCCGAGCGCCGCGACCGGCAGCAGCCTGCGGTGGGCGGCGCCGACGGCCATCCGGGCGGCGTGCGGCACCATCAGGCCGACGAAGCCGATGGCGCCGCTGTACGCCACGAGCACCCCGGTGAGGACCGAGGCGAGCACGAAGACGGCGGCCCGGAACCGGCCGGTGTCCAGGCCGAGCACGGTGGCGCCCTCCTCCCCCGCGAGCAGCAGGTCGAGCGGCCGGGCCAGGGCGAGAAGCAGCACGGTGCCCGCGACCAGGACGGCGGCGGGCAGCGCGAGCATGTCCCAGCGGGCGCTGCCGAGGCCGCCGAGGGTCCAGTAGAGGATCTCCTGGAGGTGGTCGGCGCGGGCCGAGACGACCAGGACGAGGCTGGTCAGCGCGGACAGGATGTACGCGACCGCGACCCCGGCGAGCACGAGCCGCGCGGTCCCGAAGCCACCCCCGGGCCCCCTGGCCAGGCCGTACACGAGAACCAGCGAGCCCAGCGCCCCGACGAAGGCGGCCACCGGCAGGGACACGGTCGTCGCGACCCCGGCGAGCCCGAAACTGCCCCCGAGCACGATCACGACGACGGCCCCGGCGGAGGCCCCGGAGGAGATGCCGAGCAGGAAGGGGTCGGCGAGGGGGTTACGGACAAGGGCCTGCAGGACGGTCCCGATCACGGCGAGCCCGGCGCCTACGGCCGCGCCGAGCAGGACTCGGGGGAGGCGGACGTCCAGGAGGATGGTGCGGGTGGGGGTGGGCGTGGGGTCGGTGAGGGCTTGGAGGATCTTTCCCGGCGGGATGCTTACCGAGCCGAGGGCGAGGCCCCCGAGCGCGGCCATGGCGAGAGCGCCCACCAAAGCAGCCGTGACCACGGCATACCGCCGCGCGCCGACAGCGGTCATCCCGCGGCACCCGCATGCAGCTGCTCCGCCAGGTTCCGCACGGCCCCGGGTGCCCGTACCCCCAACACCGCATCCGACAGCGGCAGTACCGCGAACCGCCGATGCTTCACGGCCGGTACGTCCGCGAGAGCCGGGTCGTCCAGCAACCGCCGCTTCTTCTGTTCCACCGTCGTACCCCCGTAGTCGTAGATCACGATCCACTCGGGCGCCCGCTCGACCACGTCCTCCCAGGACGCGTTGCCGAACGGCTTCTTCAGATCGGCGAAGACATTGCGGCCCCCGGCGCGCTCGATGATCTCGTTGCCGATCCCCGTGCCGCCCGCCGTGAACGCCACCTTGTCCCCGCTGTCGTAGACGAAGACCGGGACCGGCTCGACGTCCCCCAACTCCCCCGCCGTATCCGCGACTTCGCGCTCCGCCGACGCCACCCACCGCTCGGCCCGCTCCCCCACCCCGAAGGTACGGCCGGTCTCGCGGACCTCCCGGTACACGTCCTTCATGGTCGAGGCCCGCCCGCCCGAGCAACCCTCGATATTGAGGCGGGTGTTGATGCCCGACTTGGCCAGGGCCGCCCGCGAACGCCCCTCGTTCCCGGCGAAGGCGCTGGCGTAGCCGCCGTACACGAAGTCGGGGTCGGCGGAGAGCAGCTTCTCGTACGAGGGGTACTTCTCGGCGAGCACCGGCAGGGACTTGTAGTCCTTGGCGTACTTCGGCAGGACCTCGTCGTCGAGATAGGCGGTGCCCGCGATGCGGTCGCGCAGGCCGAGTTCGAGGAGCACCTCGGTGGCGTGCTGATTCATGGTGACCGCGCGCTGCGGCGGGGCGGTGTACGTGGTCCGCACACCGCAGTTCGTCACCGTGTACGGGAATCCGGCGGCCCGCGCCGCGGGCTTCGCGTCGTCCGGGCCCGCCGTGGAGCAGGCGGTGAGCGGCAGCAGGGCCGCGACGGCTATGAGGGCATGTGCGCGGGTACGCCGAGTGCTCCTGGGCACAGCGGGGCCTCCTCCGGGGGATGTCCGCGTCCCCTGGTCGTGGGAGAAGGCGACAGGTCAGTTCCTGACTTCCGGGCTCGCGCCCGGTCACAGTGGCGGGACCGTCCCGGATTCGCACCGGGTTCCTGGCACCTGCCGCCTTGATGGTCGGCGTCAGTCTGTCAGACCTCGTACGCGTCGACGACCTGCACGTCTTCCTCGGTGACCGCGCCGTCGACGATCCGGTACGAGCGGAACTGGAACTCGCCCGCGTCGTCCGTGTCGGCGGTGGACACCAGGACGTAGTGGGCGCCCGGTTCATTGGCGTACGAGATGTCGGTGCGGGAGGGGTACGCCTCGGTCGCCGTGTGCGAGTGGTAGATGACCACGGGCTCCTCGTCCCGGTCGTCCATCTCGCGGTAGAGCTTGAGCAGGTCGCCCGAGTCGAACTCGTAGAACGTGGGCGAGCGGGCCGCGTTCAGCATCGGGATGTAGCGCTCGGGACGGCCGGAGCCCACCGGCCCGGCGATGACGCCGCACGCCTCGTCGGGGTGGTCGGCGCGGGCGTGGGCCACGATCTTGTCGTACAGGGCCTGGGTGATGGTGAGCATGATGACGAGAATAAGCAGAGGGGCCGCGGATCCGAGATCCGCGGCCCATCTATTGAGACGCGACTATGAGACGGCCCCGGTCTTCCGCTCCCGCTCCGCGATCGAGGGCGTGCGGCGCGCGAGCAGCCGGTACGACACGAACAGGATCAGGGCCCACCCCGGCGCCGCGTACAGCGAGATCCGCGCGCCCTCGTCGACGCCCATGAGCACGATCACCAAGCCGATGAAGCCGAGCGCGAACCAGCTCGTGTACGGCGCGCCCGGCGCCCGGAACGAGGACTTGGGCAGCTCGCCGCGGTCCGCGCGGGCGCGATAGCGGATCTGGCAGCACAGGATCATGATCCAGGCCCACATGCCGGAGATGGTCGCGAAGGAGACGACGTAGTTGAACGCCTCGCCGGGGAACTCGTAGTTGATCCAGACGCCGACCAGCATCAGGGAGGCCGAGACGCTCGTACCGACGAGCGGCAGGCCGTTCTTGGTCAGCTTGGTGAAGATCTTCGGGCCCTGGCCGTTGAGCGCGAGGTCGCGCAGCATCCGGCCGGTGGAGTACATGCCCGAGTTGCAGGAGGACAGGGCGGCGGTGAGCACCACGAAGTTCACGATGGCCGCGCCGATGCCGAGGCCCATCTTCTCGAAGGCGGCGACGAACGGGCTGACGCCTTCCTGGAAGTGGGTCCACGGCACGACCGACAGGATCATGATCAGGGCGCCGATGTAGAAGACCGCGATGCGCCACGGCACCGTGTTGATCGCCTTGGGCAGGACGGTCTTCGGGTCCTTGGACTCGCCCGCGGTGACGCCGACCAGCTCGACGGCGAGGAAGGCGAACATCACCATCTGGAGGGTCATCAGCGTGGAGCCGACGCCATTGGGGAAGAAGCCGCCCTGGTCCCAGAGCATGGTGACCGAGGCGGTGTCACCGGCGTCGGAGAAGCCGATGGTCAGGATGCCGACGCAGATCAGGATCATGCCGAGGATCGCGGTGACCTTGACCATGGAGAACCAGAACTCCAGCTCACCGAAGAGCTTCACGGAGATCAGGTTGGCGCCGAAGAGCACCACCGTGAAGATCAGCGCGAACACCCATTGCGGCTGATCGACCCAGCCGTCGGCGTGCTTGGTCCAGTACTGCATGTACTCGGAGGCCGCGGTGACCTCGGTGATGCCGGTGACGACCCAGAAGAGCCAGTACGTCCAGCCGGTCACGAAGCCCGCGAACGGGCCGATGAACTCGCGGGCGTACTCGGAGAAGGAGCCCGACACCGGGCGGTACATGAGGAGCTCGCCGAGCGCCCGCATGATGAAGAAGATGACCAGGCCCGCGAGGGCGTACGCGAGGATGAGGCTCGGGCCCGCCTTGGAGATGCCCTTGCCCGCGCCGAGGAACAGGCCGGTGCCGATGGCACCGCCGATCGCGATCATCTGGATCTGCCGGGCCCCGAGCCCGCGCTGATAGCCCTCGGTCTCCCCGACGGACTCACCGGCGGTCTCCCCGCCGGACACGGCCTCACTGCCGTCGTACTGCTTATCGACCTGCACTGAGGTCATGCGTGCTGCGCCTTTCTCCACGCCGACCCGTGCCGCTGTCGGCCCGGACCGGGTCACGATCCCCCCGGATGGATGGAGCCGTGCCTACCGGCGGTCTGCCGGCGGGGCGCCCCGGCGGCAACATGGGTGGCGTCCCGCCGGGTGGTCGAGAACATTTATCACGTCCACATCCGTGATCCAGCGACAGATACGTGACGGGGGTCACGGGCAAAATGGGCCACACGACCCGCATCGAAGACAAAAGGCCGCATTGCGGTGACGTGATCGTTATACGGATTTGAACGTCCGTTGAGCGAACACAAAGCGGCGGAAAACCTTCCGGGACGCCACACGGGACAACACAAACGGGTCCGCCCGCACCCCCCGAAGGGTGCGGGCGGACCCGTTGCCGAGTCGAACGACGGCGGTCGACTCAGACGTTCTGCGAGACGGTGACGGCTTCCGCGTCCCCGTCCCCGTCCTCGTCCTTGTCCGGCAGACCGTTCTTGCGCCGCTGGACGAACTCCAGGAAGGAGTTCAGCTCGCGCTTGACCACCGGGGCCAGGAGGTACAGGCCGGTGATGTTGATGACGGCGAGCAGGAAGAGCACCGAGTCGGCCAGGCTGATCAGCGTGTCCAGGGCGAGCAGCGAGCCCACGACCACGAAGAGGGAGTAGACCACCTTGTAGGTGACCTCACTGGCCTTGCTGCGCCCGAAGAGGTACGTCCAGGACTTGAGGCCGTAGTAGCCCCAGGTCAGGATCGTGGAGAAGGCGAAGAGCAGCACGGCGAGCGTGAGCACGTACGGGAACCAGGGCAGGACCGTCGCGAAGGCGTCGGAGGTGATGGTGACGCCCTCCGCGTTCTCGTTGCCGACCTTCCAGCTGTCGGGCTTGGCGATGACGATGGTCAGCGCGGTCATGGTGCAGATGACAACCGTGTCGATGAACGGCTCAAGCAGGGCGACCAGGCCCTCGCTCGCGGGGTGCTTGGTCTTCACCGCGGAGTGCGCGATCGGGGCGGAGCCGAGACCGGCCTCGTTGGAGAACGCGGCGCGCTTGAAGCCGACGATCAGGGCGCCGATGATGCCGCCCGCGACACCCTGGGGGTCGAAGGCGCGCTGGATGATCTCGGCGAAGGCGGCTGGGACCGCGGTCACGTTCACGAGGATGACCACCAGGCACGCCACGATGTAGATGCCTGCCATGGCGGGGATGAGGCGGCTGGTGACCGAGGCGATGGAGCGGATGCCGCCGAGCAGCACGATGCCGACGAGCGCGGCGAGCAGCAGGCCGAAGAAGAGGGCGCCGGTGGAAGAGCCGATCAGACCGTCCTCACCACCGGTGACGGAGGCCAGCAGGGAGTAGCTCTGGTTGGCCTGGAAGAGGTTGCCGCCGAAGAGGCCGAAGAACAGGATGCCGATGGAGCCGAGCACGGCGAGCACCTTGCCGAAGGTCGCGCCGCCCTTGCCGAAGCGCTCGGCGAACCCCTTGGGCAGGTAGTGCATCATGCCACCGGAGACGGTGCCGTCGGGGTGCACCTCGCGGTACTTCACACCGAGGGTGACCTCGACGAACTTGGTGGCCATGCCGAGCAGGCCGCAGAGGATCATCCAGAAGGTGGCGCCCGCGCCACCGATCGAGACGGCGACGGCGACACCGGCGATGTTGCCGAGGCCGACGGTGCCGGAGACCGCGGCGGTCAGCGCCGCGAAGTGGCTGACCTCGCCAGCCGACTCCTTGTCGTCGTACTTCCCGCGCACCACGTCCAGGGCCAGCTTGAACTTGCGTAGCTGAACGAAGCCGAACCAGGTGGTGAAGATCAGACCGGCGAGAACCAGCCAGGCCACGATGAGCGGGAGCTCCGTACCGGCGACGGGCACGGAGTAGAAGACGACGTCGCCGAGCCAGGTGGCGATCGGCTCGACGCGGGCGGATACCGCCTCGTCGATGGACTGAGTAAGGGAATCGAGCGACATATAGAGCAACCTCGATGGCGCAGAACTGCTGCGAGCGGGAATGAGGGGTGGAGCGAACGCCGTTGTCCGATTCGGCGAGGACGGTGCCGGAAAATCAGTTGACGTTTCTTACCACGTCTTTAACCCCCAGCCGTGTGACCTGGGTCACTCGAAGATCGGGCGGAAGGCCGCTACCAGGCACGAAGGGAGCCCGATGTGACGGGATCGTTATTCGCTATTCGGCATCCGCTTACCGAACAGAAATCCCTGCATTACACATGTAATGCAGGGGCCATGTAATTACGGAAGAGCCGCTACGGCATCAGCGTCTCGACGAGCGTTTCCTGAAGACCGCCCAGCCACAGATACGCCATCACCATCGGCTTGCGCGGATCGGAGTCCGGCAGCCGGTACAGCAGATCGGTGTCCTCCTCGGCGATCACGTCGAGGCGGGCGGCGATCGCCAGGCGCAGGTCGTTGAGGGCGCCGAGCCACCGGCGCGAGTCGTCCACCGACAGCTTCAGTACGGCACCTCCCTCGCCGCTCACGCTGAGCTCGTCGAGGGAGCGGACCACCGCCAGGGCGTTCTCACGCTTCCCGGCCCGGAGGTCGTTCTCCGTGAAGCGCCGGAACTCCGCCGAGTACGCCTTGAGTTCGTCGTCCGGCACCGCATCGGGATCGCCGTACGCGTCCGGGAAGAGCCGCTGCAGGACGGGGTCGCTCGGCGGCTCGCTCGGGCCCTCGGCGAACAGCTCGGCGAGCGGGTCCGGTTCGTCGCCCGCCCCGCCGGGCCCGGGCCCGATCAGCTCGAGGAGCTGCACGGCGAGCGAGCGCAGGATGGAGATCTCGACCTCGTCGAGCGCGACGGCCGCGCCGCCGCCGGGAATCGGCTCGAACTGTCCCGCCATCAGCCGCGGTCCTGACTCATGGTCGCCCAGAGTCCATAGCTGTGCATCGCCTGCACGTCGCGCTCCATCTCCTCGCGGGTGCCGCTGGAGACGACCGCACGGCCCTTGTGGTGCACGTCGAGCATGAGTCTGTGCGCCTTGTCCTTGGAGTAGCCGAAGTACGTCTGGAAGACATACGTCACATAGCTCATGAGGTTGACCGGATCGTTGTGCACGATCGTGACCCAGGGGACATCGGGCTCCGCCACGGGGGAACCCTCCTCCGCCGCCTCTGGGCGCTGGATCTCTGTCGGAGATACATCGGGAGCCACACTCACGTGGCCCATGCTGCCACCCGGGCCGGGCTTGCGCACAAACGCCCCCGGGCGGTTCCCGCGGTCCACCCCGAAGATTTTCCGGACCGCCCCGGTAAAGGCACCCCGAAATCGTCAGAGTGACGAGATAGCGGTAGCATCCGTAAGCATGAACAGTGGGCCCCAGAACCCCTCGGACGAACCCGGACTGCCGCTCGGACTGCCCGTGGAGGTGCCGTCGACGGCGCTCTTCACGGATCACTACGAACTCACGATGCTCCAGGCCGCGCTGCGCGCCGGCAGCGCCGAACGCCGTTCCGTCTTCGAGGTCTTCACCCGCCGACTGCCCCCGGGCCGGCGCTACGGTGTCGTCGCGGGCACCGGGCGCGTCCTGGACGCCGTGGAGAACTTCCGCTTCGAGGCCCGCATGCTGGACTTCCTGCGCGCCCGCGGCGTGGTCGACGAGCCCACCCTCGAATGGCTCGCGCAGTACCGCTTCCGCGGCGACATCTGGGGCTACCCGGAGGGCGAGACGTACTTCCCGGGCTCGCCGATCCTCCGCGTCGAGGGGACCTTCGCCGAGTGCGTGCTCCTGGAGACGGTGATCCTCTCCATCCTCAACCACGACTCGGCGGTCGCCGCGGCCGCCTCCCGGATGGCCTCGGCCGCGGGCAGCCGCCCGATCATCGAGATGGGCGCCCGGCGCACCCACGAGCTGGCCGCGGTGGCCGCGTCCCGGGCCGCGTACGTCGGCGGCTTCACCTCCACCTCGGACCTGGCCGCCGGGTTCCGCTACGGCATCCCGACGGTCGGCACCTCCGCGCACGCCTTCACGCTGCTCCACGACAGCGAGCGGGACGCCTTCACCGCCCAGGTCGACTCGCTCGGGCGCGGCACCACGCTGCTCGTCGACACCTATGACGTCGCCGAGGCGGTACGCCTGGCCGTCGAGGTCGCCGGGCCCGAACTCGGCGCCGTACGCATCGACTCCGGCGATCTGCTCCTGGTCGCGCACCGGGTGCGGCAGCAGCTGGACGAGCTCGGCGCGGCCAAGGCGAAGATCGTGGTCACCTCGGACCTGGACGAGTACGCCATCGCCTCGCTCGCGGCCGCACCCGTGGACGCGTACGGCGTCGGCACCCAGCTGGTCACCGGCTCCGGGCACCCCACCTGCTCGATGGTCTACAAGCTGGTGGCCCGGGCCGCCTCCGCCGACCCGCAGGCCCCGCTCGAACCGATGGCGAAGAAGTCCCTGGGCGGCAAGACCTCCAAGGCCGGACGCAAGTGGGCCGCCCGCCGCCTGGACGAGGACGGCGTCGCCGAGGCCGAGGTGGTCGGCACCGGGCCGGTCCCCGCGGAGCTCGCCGACCGCCAGCTCCTGGTCGAGCTGGTCAAGGGCGGCGAGGTCCTTGCCCGCGAGCCGCTCGACACGGTGCGCGAGCGGCACGCGGCGGCCCGCGACCGGCTGCCGCTCTCCGCGACCCAGCTGTCCCGCGGGGAGCCCGTCATCCCCACCGAGTACGTCTGACCCGCCCCCCGCCCCGGAAAAGGGCGGCGGCCTTGCGTACGTACGACGCCGTACGCGCGCTCACTCACCTCGGCGCACCGCGGCCCGTACGCGCATGAACGCTGGGGGAGGGGGAATGCAACGGCAGTCGCGCCAGGTCCCGTCGTCAGGCTCCCGTCGTCGCCCGGAGGGCAGCCGCGCGGCAGACGGGAGTCCGACGACAGGACCTGGCAGCCCAACACCCCCTCCCGCAATGCACGCGCAGTGCCTACGCTCGACCTTGAGGGGCGAGCACCCCGCGAGCCGGCCGGCCGCGCCCGGCCCCCCACCCGAAGGACACCATCATGCGCCGCGCCCTGATTGTCGTGGATGTGCAGAACGATTTCTGCGAGGGCGGCAGCCTCGCGGTCGCGGGCGGTGCGGATGTGGCCGCCGCGATCACCGATCTGATCGGCCAGGCCGCGGGCGCCTGCTACCAGCACGTGGTCGCCACCCGTGACTGTCACATCGCGCCCGGCGACCACTTCTCGGACCGGCCGGACTTCGCCCATTCCTGGCCCGCGCACTGCGTGGCGGGTACGGAGGGGGTGGGCTTCCACCCGAACTTCGCGCCCGCCGTCGCGTCCGGGGCGATCGACGCGGTCTTCGACAAGGGTGCGTATACGGCGGCGTACAGCGGGTTCGAGGGGGTCGACGAGAACGGCGTTCCGCTGGCGCGCTGGCTGCGGGCCCGGGAGGTCACGGAGGTCGACGTGGTCGGTATCGCTACGGATCACTGCGTACGGGCCACGGCGCTCGACGCCGCCCGCGAGGGGTTCCGGACTCAGGTGCTGCTCGATCTGACGGCCGGGGTCTCGGAGGAGACGACCGAGGCCGCGCTTGAGGAGCTGCGGGAGGCGGGCGTGGAGCTGACCGGCAAGCCCGTGGTCTGAGCCGTCAGAACACGCGCACCGGGCGGATCAGCGCCCGGATCGGGTGCCACAGTTCGTGGGTCTCGTCCGGGGCCGTGCGCCAGATCAGGCCGTCCGGATGGTGCAGGACCGCCGTGATCTCGTCCGGGGTCGGCGGGGCCGCGTTGCCGCGCAGATAGACCGCTCGGAAGCCCAGGTTCCGGATGCGGGTCAGGGCGCGTGCTCGATTTACGGCATGCACCAGGATCCGTATGTTCCCGCCCCCTATGTCTGGATTTGGAAGGGTAAGGGCCACTACCACCGTGCCGTTCGGCAATCTGCTGAAGCCGCCCGCAGCCATCCGGAACACACCCCCGTAAGTCGTTGCGTCAATAAGAAGTCACCGGAGGCACCTAAACACGACCGGCCGCGACCCCGCTAGAGGGTCGCGGCCGATACGCTTCTGACCTGCGGAAATAACTGTCAGTTAGCTCCGGGGCCAACCTTGACCGTGATCGTCGAGCCGGTCCGGGACTCCTTCACGATCTTGATCTTGGTGTTGGTGTCAGTAACCTTCACGCTTCCAGTGGGGTTCGACGCGTCGTAGTACCGCGACCAGTCCCCGTCGTCGAAGACCCGCACCCCGCGCTGCGCCGGGAGCTTCGTCGCGATGCCGTTCTTGTGCAGCGTGACCGCGTCCGTGCCGTAGCGGCTGAAGGACGAGTCGAAGGACTGGATGCGGTTGCGCATCAGCGTCCCGTCGGCCCACTTCAGCGCCTTCGGGTGCGCGTCGACCGGCAGGACCAGGCCCTCACCGGGGTGCACGCCCGTGTTGTTGTCCGGCTGCGAGGTGTCCCACTGCCAGATCACCAGGCCGTTCTGGTACGGGAAGTGCTCCACCCAGCCCGGCCTCGTCCCGGCCCAACCGAAGTTGTACGGGCCGGACTTGAGGGTCTTGTCGTACGACACGTACTGCCGGTTCTCGGCGATGTAGTACTGCGGGTAGTCCTTCGTGAAGGACTCCGCGATGCGCGAAAAGCCCTTCGCCGTCCAGCCGTTGTCGTCCGCCTCGGCGCCGTCCTCGAAGAGCTTCTCCCCGTCCGCGGTCAGTGAGATCGCGTCGGCCGTGAAGCCCTTGCCCGCGACGCCGCCGTCCGTCTGGTAGCGGAACCGCAGGTCGATCTTCTGGCCCGCGTAGGCGTCCAGGGGGAAGTTGAGCTTCTTGTACGTCTCCGAGACGCCCGTCAGGGCCGGCTTGTCGCCACCGTCGCGCGGGATCGGCTTGCCGTCCGCGGTGCCGTCGATCGGCGTGTAGTTCGCGCCGCCGTCCGTGGAGACCTCGACATACGCGTAGTCGTAGTTCTCCTCGATGTCCCACCAGCCCGAAAGGTCAAGGGACGCCTTGGACTTGCCGGTCAGGTCGACCGGGCGCGCCAGGGTGTTCTTGAGGTCGTCGCCCGAACCGCTCCACCACTGCTGGGAGCCCTCGACGGGCTTGGTGATCGTGGTCGTGACCGACTTGGCGGGCAGCTCGACGACGAGCGCCTGCTTGTTCTTGGTCTGGAACTCGGCCGGGCCCAGCTTGTGCCGGGACTCGGTCGCGGCCTTCGCCGTGTCGTAGTCGAGCCAGCCCAGCTGGAGCTTGTCCCAGGCGGTCATGTCGCCCGGCAGATCGCCGATCGAGTCCTTGCCGCGGCCGAGCCAGGAGCCGGAGGACATCAACGACCAGAAGCCGGTGGAGTTCTCACCCTTGCCACTGGTGTCGTAGAGGTCCGGCAGACCCAGGTCGTGGCCGTACTCGTGGGCGAAGACGCCGAGTCCGCCGTTCTCCGGCTGCATCGTGTAGTCGCCGACCCAGATGCCGGTCCCGCCGATCTGGGTGCCGCCCGCCTTGTTCTCCTCCGGGCCCGTCTTTCCGGCGTCCGAGCCGTACGCGTACCAGCGGTGCGCCCACAGCGCGTTCTCGCCCTCGGCGCCGCCGCCCGCGGACTCGTCCTCGCCCGCGTGCACGATCTGGAAGTGGTCGATGTAGCCGTCCGGCTCGTTGAACTCGCCGTCCTCGTCGAAGTCGTAGCGGTCCCACTGGTCGTACTGGGACAGCTGCGCCTTGATCTCCTCGTCGGTCTTCCCGGCGGCCTTCTGGTCGGCGGCCCACTGGTTGGTGCCGTCGCGCACCGCGTCCCAGACGTTGGCGCAGTTGGTGTCGCCGCAGTAGTTCGAGCCGTAACGGGCCTCGTTCCACTCGACCTTGACCCAGTCGGAGACCTCGCCGTCCACCGAGTAGCGGCCCGAGGACTGCTTCTCGTAGTACTTCTTCATGGACTGCTTGCCGGAGTCCTCGGAGAAGTACAGGTCCTGGTAGTGCTGTCGGTCGTAATCCGCCTGCCAGGCCGTGGAGTTGTTGTCCTCGCGGTCCGGCTCGGCTATCTCGTTGTGGCGCGGCCCGGGCTCGCCGCCGTACTTCTTCACCGGCGGCTTCGGCCCGTCCGGACCGTCCGGGTCGAACATCGTGGTGTCGTCGACCTTGTCGCCGAACTCCACCAGGATCGTGAAGATCTTGTCGGTCTTCTCCCGGCCCAGCTCGACGTACTTGCCGTCGTCCATCTTCACGACCTGCGAGCCGCCCCGCCTGTTCGCCTTGGCGTCCCCGGATATGACCCGCTCGAGCGCCTCTTCGCGCAGCCGCTCCTGCTGCTCGCTGAACGGGCCCTCGAGGTCGTGCTCGGCGTGCCCCTTCGCGGGAGCCGGGTCGCGCCGCTCCACCGGGGAGCTCCGCAGGCCGTGGTCATCGGCCTGGGCCAGGCTGTACGCCGACGCCGTGGCGCCGACGGCGGCGAGCGCCGTCACGACGGCCGCGGCACGCAGCGATCCGCGTCTGGCAGGCCCTTCTGCTCTGTTCACTTGATGTTGTCCTCCCCCGCGACCGCGCGTGCCGGAGCCCGCGGATGTGAGGGGTGGAACGGAGAGTTGGGCATCCGGGCGCGAGCCGCGTCACAAGTGACGTCATTCGACCGGAGACGCGGCTGAAAAGACAGACCTTGACTTGGACTGGTCAAGTACGTTACGCGGAAGGGGCGTTACGTTATCCGGACACTGCCCGTTCTTGACCGGCACGCAACCGTGACCCTGGCAAGGGCGCGTACATCTCAGAGGCCGGACCAGTGAATGAACCCGTGCGCCCCCTGTGCTTCGGCACCGTGGGTTAGGTCACGCTTACTCGTCGTTCCGCTCGGGAATCCAGCGGAATAGAGTCAGTTGACGGCGCGCTTGGACACGCGGGGACCAAACCGTACGTCCTGATCCGCACTTCGTACGCCCAGCACCGCACGTTCCAGAAGAGTTCCGCTGTCCCGAGGACGGATTACGACATGCCTCGCCCGACTGTCGCACAGCTCGCCTACGGTACCGCCACCGTCGTCTTCGCCACCCTCGCGCTGCTGCTCCTCGCCCGGACGCAGAGCGCGATAGGCATCGCCCTCGTCGCCGTCGCCGCGCTCGGCCTCGGCCTCCTGGTTGCGGTGACGCTACCGGCGCCGAGGACGGTGCGCACCCCTCGTACCAAAGAAATACCGCTCGACGCCTCGCCCGCCCCGGCCCGCACCGAGGAGCGCGTGCCTGCGGTCAAGTGACGGTGACCGCCACGGTTTTGGCGGCCTTGTCGTGCAGACCTTGCTTGTACGGCTTGTCGAAGAAGCTCCAACCGCCGCAGATCGCCGTCCAGACGCAGGCGCAGCAGAACGCGAACGGCAGCCAGAGGACGCCCGCGCGCAGCAGTGACGTCTGCATGGAGGGCGTGGCGCCGTTGTCGAGGTTGGCCACGCGCAGGCCGAGCCACTTCTTGCCCAGGGTCTGGCCGGACTGGGCGATCAGGACGGTGTCGTAGCCGGTGTACAGGACGGCAGCGAGCAGCGAGTGCCCGAAGGACTCGCTGAACTCGACCTGTTCGGGGTCGGTGTCGAAGGTGATGCCCCCGAAGCTCAGCGAGATCAGCCAGACGACGACGCCGACGAGCACCATGTCGATGAGGCGGGCGAGGACGCGCCTGCCGCTGTCGGCGAGCGGCGGCATCCCGGCGAGCGGATCGGCCCCGCCGTACCCGCCGCCGTAGGCATCGCCTCCGTAGGGCGGCGGGGGCGCGCCATACGGGCCGCCGCCCTCTCCGGGACCGCCGGGACCACTCGGGCCGCCGGGGCCCCCGGGCGGGGTGTCGTACGGACTACCGCCGCCACTGCCGTCGGGCGGCTGCTTCTTGAACGGGTCGTCGTCCGGCGGTTGGGTGGTCATGCGCCGAGTCGACCTTGTGGCGCGGTGCGTCGCATCCCGCGCGGGGCCATACGGGTTCTCGCGCTACGGGTAGGCCCGGCGCCGTGATCGTGGTCGGCGCCGGGCTCAGTGACGGGACCTAGCCCGCTACGAACGTACGGGCAGCCTTGTCGTGCAGGCACTGGCGCCAGGGGCGGTCGAAGACGCACCACAGGATGCCGATCACGCCCACCGCGAGGAGCCCGGGCACGCAGTACACGAGCCAGCGCTTGACCGACGCCCCGAAGGACGGCGGCGCGTGCTCCTCGATGTCCCGCACCTCGAGCTTCAGGAGCTTCTTGCCCAGGGTCCAGCCCCACTTGTGCGTGGGCAGCACCTCGTACAGGAATCCGAAGAGCAGCAGCGCCGCGAGCACGATGCCGAGGTAGCCCGCCGTGGTCCCGTCGAGCAGCCACACCGTGGTCTTCACGCCCGACATCTTCGCGGCCTCGATCTTGCCCTCGATGTGGTCCGTCGCCTTCCCGATGAACGGGAACGCCGCCGCGCCCAGGACGACCGCGAGCAGCACGCCGTCGATGAGCCGCGCGGCGAGCCGCTTGCCGAGCGGCGCGGGCCGGGCCGCGGCCTGGGCCTGCGCCGCCTCCAGGAACGGGTCGGTGGTCGGTGGCTTGAAGGGCATGACGGGGTCGTCGGGGCCGGGCCCCGGCGCGGGCTGCTGCGCCTGCTGCGGCCAGGACGCGGCGCCGCCGCCCGGGCCCGGGGTGACCGGGGACTGCGGCGGCTGCTGCTGCGGCGGCGACTGCTGCGGGTAGCCGTAACCGCCGCCGGGAGCCGGCTGGTTGCCCTGCTGCGGGTAGCCGTAACCGGAGTGCGGGGGTGCCGTGGCGCCGGGGGCGGCCGCGTCGTTCTGCGGGAGCGCGCGGATCGCCATGGTGCCGGGCTCGGGCTGCGCGGCGGGCGGTGACTGGGGCTGGCCGGGGGCCTGGGCCTGGCCGGTGCCGTCCGCGTTGGGGTTGAGGCGGCGGACCATCATCGTGCGGTCGGCGGGGGGCTGGCCCGGGGTGCCTTCGCCCGGCTGGCCTGCCTGGCCCGGCTGGCCGCCGCCCGGGCCGCCCTGCTGCGCCCCGGCGGATCCGGCAGGTCCGTCGCCGTGCGGGTTCACCGCCCGGATCGCGACCGTTCCGTCCGGCCACGCACCCTGTGCCGGGGCACCGTCGGGCGCTTCGGGCCGCGCGGGCGCCGCACCCTGCGGGTCAGCTGTGTCCTGCGCGCCGGGCACGCCGGGCGCGCCCCACGACACCCCGCCGTTCGGCGTGCCGCCGAAGCCGGACTGCCGGGAGGCATCGGCCTGCCAGGCGGAGGCGGGCTCGGGCCTGCCGCCGCTCTGCTGTGCGGCGCCGCCCGCCGTGGCGCCGCCCGCGTCCGGGGCCGAGCCGGAGGCGGGTGTGGTGGCCGAGGCCGGTTCCTCGTCGAGGAACATCGGCCCGGTCTCCTCCGCGGGCGCGACGTGCTGCTCGGGGACGGCGGGGGCGTGGGCGCCGTGCCCGCCGGGCGGTTCAGGCATCGGCTCGCCCTCGGCAGGGGCGGGCCGACTGGTACCCGGCACCCAGGCGGCGCCGTTCCAGTACCGGATATATCCGGGGATGGACGGATCCGGGTAGTAGCCGGAGGTGGGGCTGCTGTCGCCAGGGGCCGGGGTTGGGGCGCTCATGGTCCGCGTTCCCGTATCTGCTCGGTGGTCTTCTTGAGGGTCCACATCTATCAGACGGTTGCGCGAGGCCGGGCCCGTCCCGCCGTTCCATCCCCTGTCCGGGTACCGAAAAGAATCCAAAGAATCTCCGGAAAGTTGCGTAAGGGATGCGGCGCAGCCCCCTCTCTCCTCCTGAAGGCCCGCTCAGGGGCCCCCTACGGAGAACGAAGTGAGAGGAAACGCCATGCACACCGTTGTCGAACGCGAGTTGGAGCTGAAGCTGGTTCTGTCCCCGGAACGCAGCATCCCGGTCCCGGCCCGTCTCACGTACCGCACCGACGACCCGTACGCCGTGCACATCGCCTTCCACATCGGCTCGGACCACCCGGTGCACTGGACCTTCGCCCGCGAACTCCTGGTCGAGGGCGTGTTCCGGGCCTGCGGGCACGGGGACGTCCGGGTCTGGCCGACCAAGCTGAACGGCCGCAGCGTCGTCATGATGGCGCTGAGCTCGCCGGACGGCGACGCGCTCATCGAGGCCCCGGCCGCCGCCGTCTCCGCCTGGCTGGAGCGCACCCTGCGCGTGGTGCCGCCGGGTACCGAGGCGGAGCAGCTCGGCATCGACGACGGCCTTGCCGACCTGCTCACCCCGACCCCGGGCGGCCGTCTCGACGAACTGTGGCTGCGCGACCCGTGGCCGTCGGACGAGTCCAAGGACGGAGGTGAGTGAAGAATCCCTGCCGCCACAGCCGTAACCATCAATTGAGGAACCACAACGGCGACCAGCCAGGTCCGCGAGAGCGGCGGCGGTTCAGCCGCAAAGAACAGCGTCAGAAGAGCTTGCCGGGGTTGAGCAGCCCCAGCGGGTCGAAGGTCTGCTTGATGCCGCGTTGCAGTTCGAGTCCGACCGGGCCGAGCTCGCGTGCCAGCCACTCCTTCTTGAGTACGCCGACGCCGTGCTCGCCGGTGATGGTGCCGCCGAGTTCCAGGCCGAGCGCCATGATCTCGTCGAAGGACTCGCGGGCGCGCCGCGATTCGTCGGGGTCCTGGGCGTCGAAGCAGACCGTGGGGTGGGTGTTGCCGTCGCCCGCGTGTGCGCAGACGCCGATGGTCAGGCCGTACTTCTCGGCGATCCGGGCGGTGCCGTCGAGCATGTCGGCGAGCCGGGAGCGGGGCACGCAGACGTCGTCGATCATCGTGGTGCCCTTGACCGCCTCGAGCGCGGTGAGCGACAACCGCCGGGCCTGGAGCAGCAGTTCGGACTCCGCGTGGTCCTCGGCGGGTACGACGTCCCGCGCGCCCGCGGCCGCGCACAGCTCGCCGACGGCGGCCAGGTCGGCGGCCGGGTCCGGGGTGTCGAACGCGGCCAGGAGCAGCGCCTCGGTGGTGTCCGGGAGGCCCATCTGCGCCATGTCGTTGACGGCCCTGATGGTCGTACGGTCCATCAGTTCGAGGAGCGAGGGGACGTGGCCGCCCTCCATGATCTTGCAGATCGCGTCGCAGGCGGCCTCGGTCGAGGCGAACTCCGCGGCGAGCGCGAGCTGCCGGGGCGGCTCGGGCTTGAGCGCGAGCACCGCGCGGACGACGATGCCGAGGCTGCCCTCGGAGCCGACGAAGAGCCGGGTGAGGTCGTATCCGGCGACGCCTTTGACGGTACGGCGGCCGGTGCTGAGCAGTCTGCCGTCGGCGAGGACGACGTCGAGTCCGAGGACGTACTCCGCGGTGACGCCGTACTTCACGCAGCACAGGCCGCCGGACGCGGTGCCGATGTTCCCGCCGATGGTGCACTGCTCCCAACTCGACGGGTCCGGCGGGTAGTAGAGGCCGTACTCGCCGACGGCGCGGGAGAGCGTCGCGTTGACGACGCCCGGCTCGACCACCGCGATCCGGTCGATGGGGCTGATCTCCAGGATCCGGTCCATCTTGGTCAGGGAGAGCACGATGCAGCCGTCCGAGGCGTTGGCCGCGCCGGACAGGCCGGTGCGGGCGCCCTGCGGGACGACCGGGACGCGCAGCGCGGTCGCGGTGCGCATCACGTGCTGCACCTCTTCGACGGTGCGGGGCAGGACGACGACCGCCGGGGCCCCCGCGTCGCAGAAGCTGGCCATGTCGTGCGCGTACGAGGCCGTGACGTCCGTGTCGGTGAGGACCGCGTCGGCGGGCAGCCCTTCGCGGAGCCGGGCGGTGAGGTCCGAAGGAACCGCGGAAGCCGCGGACGCCGGGGAAGCCGGAGAAGCCGGAGAAGCCGGAGAAGCCTGGGAGGCGTCGCTCATGATCCAAGGGTCGCATCGGGGGCCATCGGTGTGAACCCGTCCGCGACCCCGCGTACGTACTCCGATCCGTTCTTCGTACTGACGCACAGTGAGCGCCATGAAGAGCGTCGTGAAGAACGAACCAGGGCCCGCACCGACCGGTCGCGGGCGACGCGCCCCCTCGCTGAAGCGTGTCCTGCTCGGCACCGTCGCCGGGTCCGTGGTGCTCGTTGGGGCGCTGACGCTCGTACCGCTGCTGCAGGACGAGACGGAGCGGCCCGCGCTCGGGCCCTCGGGACGCGCCCTTGCCGCCGCCCAGGCGGGCGCTCCCGCCGCGCTGCCCGACCTGGACGCCCTGATCCGCGAGCGTGCGGCGCACGTGGCACGGCACCCGGGCGACGAGGAGTCCTGGGCGGTGCTCGGCTCCGCCTACGTGGAACGGGGTGAGCGGACCGCCGACTACCGGTACTACCCGAAGGCCGAGCGGGCGCTGCGCACCTCGCTGAAGGTCCGCGCCGGGGAGCGCGGGAACGTCGAGGCCCTGACGGGCATGGCCGCGCTCGCCCGCGTACGGCACGACTACCGGGCGGCGCGGAAGTGGGGCGAACTGGCCCGGAAGCAGGCGCCGAAGCGCTGGACGCTCTACCCCGACCTGATCGACACGTACGTACGGCTCGGTGACCAGAAGGCGGCGGGCAAGGCCCTGGAGAAACTGCAGGAGCTGCGCTCCGGCCAGGCCGTGCTCGCCCGCGCCGGGCAGGTGTACCAGAGCCGCGGCTGGCGCGAGGACGCCGCGGCGGCGCTCTCCGACGCGGCGGCCCTGGCCGAGACTCCGGCGGAGCGGGCGGCGTACCAGCATCTGCTCGGCCAGCAGGCCTGGGAGCGGGGCGAGCCGGCGGAGGCGCTGCGCTGGTTCGACGCGGCGCGGCGCGCCGACCCGGGGCACCACGCCTCGCTCGCCGGGCGGGCCCGGGCGCAGGCGGCGCTCGGCCGGGGCGACGAGGCGGTCCTCACGTACCAGGCCGTCCTGGTGAAGCGGCCGCTGCCCCAATACCACCTGGAACTGGGCGAGTTGTACGCCGCTCAGGGCGACGAGCCCGCCGCGCGGGTGCAGTACGACCTGCTGCGCCGCCGGATCGCGGAGCAGGAGCGGGGCGGCGGGGTCCGGGACGAGCTGGTGCTCGGGCTCTTCGAGGCCGGGCACGGCGACGCGGACGCGGCGGTCGAACGGCTCACCGCCGAGTGGCAGCGGCACCCGAGCCCGCAGACGGCGGACGCGCTCGGCTGGGCGCTGCACCGGGCGGGCGACGACGAGGAGGCGTTCGGGTACGCGCAGAAGGCGATGAAGGAGGGTCCGCGGAGCGCCCTGTTCGCGTACCACCGGGGGGAGATCGAGCGGTCCCTTGAGAAGTACGGCGCGGCCCGCCGCCACCTACAGGAGGCGCTGCGCATCAACCCGCACTTCTCGCCACTCCTCGCCCCGAAGGCACGGGAAGCCTTGACGGCGCTCGGCGAGCCGCCGGAGGGCGGTCCGGCGCAGATGGAGGCGGAACCGTCCAAGTCTCCGGAGTCGGAGCAGTCGGAGCAGCCGGAGGAGCAGGAGTCGCAGCAGCCCACCCGCGAGGCCGCGCCCACGTCCCGCCCGTCCAGCGCCCGCCCCACGACGCCCGCGCCGCCCGCGCCCACGCCCACACCCACGCGGCAGTCCTGGCGAACCCCGACGCCCCAGGCCACGCAAACGTCCGGCTCCGCCACGTAAGCCGTACGGCCGTTCAGCCCGCCCTCAGAGCGCCGCGGTACCGATCAGCGCATTCCGGGAGACGAGAGCGGCCAGCTCGTCCTCGGAGAGCCGCTCGGTCCCCTCGGGTCGGCGCGGCAGCACGAGGTACCGGGTCTCCGCGCTGGAGTCCCAGACGGTGATCCGGGTGTCCTCGGGCAGGTCGAGCCCGAACTCCCGTAGGACGGCGCGGGGTTCGCGCACGACGCGGGAGCGGTAGGCCTCGCTCTTGTACCAGCTGGGTGAGGGGCCGAGCAGCCGGACCGGGTAGCAGGAGCAGAGCGTGCAGACGACGACGTTGTGCTCGTCCGCCGTGTTCTCGACGACTCGGAGCCGCTGCGGCTGCACTCCCCCGGCGGAGAACCCGAGTTCCGCGACGGCGGCGGTGCCGTCGGCGAGCAGCCGTTCCTTGAACGAGGGGTCGGTCCAGGCGCGGGCCACGACGCGGGCGCCGTTGGCGGGCGAGGCGTCGGCGAGGAAGGCGTCGAGGGCCTCGTCGAGCGCGGCCCCGTCGACGAGCCCGCGCTCCTCGAGCAAGGTCTCCAGGCGGCGTACCCGCCGGGAGAGGGTCGCGGCCCCGCTCTCTTCGTGTGCTCCGCTCACAGCGCGGCCTCCAAGTAGCTTTCCCACAGGTCGAGTACGACGTGATGGTCCCCCGCGCCCCACAGGTCGCGGGCCGCGAACCGGACGGCGTACACCTGCTCGGCGGGCGCGGCCGCGTCGGCGAGGCCCTGCGCGCGCAGGTCGGCGAGCGGGTGGCGGCCCTCGGGCTCGACGACGGTGCCGGTCTTGCCACGGGCGTAGCGGGGCAGGCGGGTGTGGTGCGGCGGGTCGTGAGCCAGGGTGCGGACCCGGTCGCCGGGCGCGAACCGGTCAGTCATCGAGCTCACCCGGTGCCAGAACTCCCTTGCGTTCCAGGAGAGTCCGAATGGCGTGGAACCAGCGCTCGTAGTACGAGGCGGCCAGGAACTCCGCGACCGGCAGGGTCTCGACGGCGTCCCGGAACTCGTCGAGGTTGTACACGCCCTGCTTCACCAGGGCGCTGTTCAGCGCGAACACCCGCGCCTCCCAGTCGGCGTGGAACGGCTCGCTGTCGTCGGTGGTGTCGAGCGGCCCGAAGCCCTGCATGCCGCCGACGTCGTTGATCCTGGCCATGGCGTGCAGCGTACGTCGAACGGCGGCGGAGGGCTCGGCTTACCCGAGCGCTCCGCCGCCGTCAGCCGGTGTCGGCCGGTGTCGGCCGGTGTCGGCCGGTGTCGGCTACAGATTCCCGCGCTTTTCCTGCTCCCGCTCGATCGCCTCGAAGAGGGCCTTGAAGTTGCCCTTGCCGAAGCCCATGGAGCCGTGGCGTTCGATCATTTCGAAGAAGACGGTCGGGCGGTCCTGGACCGGCTTGGTGAAGATCTGGAGCAGGTAGCCGTCCTCGTCGCGGTCCGCGAGGATCTTCAGCTCGCGCAGGGTGTCGATCGGGACGCGGGTGTCGCCGACCCACTCGCCGAGGGTGTCGTAGTAGGAGTCCGGGACGTCCAGGAACTGGACTCCGGCGGCACGCATCGTCCGTACCGTCTCGACGATGTCGTTCGTGGCCAGGGCCATGTGCTGGACGCCCGGGCCGTTGTAGAACTCCAGGTACTCGTCGATCTGCGACTTCTTCTTCGCGATCGCGGGCTCGTTGATGGGGAACTTGACCTTCTTGGTGCCGTCCGCCACCACCTTCGACATCAGGGCCGAGTACTCCGTCGCGATGTCGTCGCCCACGAACTCCTTCATGTTCGTGAAGCCCATGACCTTGTTGTAGAAGGCCACCCACTCGTTCATCTTGCCTAGCTCGACATTGCCCACGCAGTGGTCGATGGCCTGGAAGGTGCGCCGGGCGGGCGGCTGCACGATCGGCTCGGCGGGGACGAAGCCCGGCAGGTACGGGCCGTCGTAGCCGGAGCGCTCGACGAGGGTGTGCCGGACCTCGCCGTACGTCGCGATGCTCGCGCGTACGACGGTGCCGTACTCGTCCTTCGTGTCGTACGGCTCCTCCAGGCCGGTGGCGCCGTGCTCGACCGCGTAGGCGTACGCGGCGCGGGCGTCCGGCACCTCGATGGCGAGGTCCACCACGCCGTCGCCGTGCTTCGCGACGTGGGCCTCCAGGAAGCGGCCCCAGTCGGTGGATGCCTTGATCACCGAGGTCAGGACGAAGCGGGCCGAGCCGTTCTCCAGGACGTAACTGGCGGTCTCGCGGCTGCCGTTCTCGGGTCCCGAGTAGGCGACCAGCTGCATGCCGAACGCGCTGGAGTAGTAGTGCGCGGCCTGCTTGGCGTTGCCCACGGCGAAGACGACCGCGTCCATGCCCTTCACCGGGAAGGGATCGGCCTCGCGCGGTGTGTGGGGGGTGGTCTGCTGGGGATTCGCTGATGTAGCTGCCATGTCCGCAGCGTCTCTCCGCGTCCGCAAGCTGCGCAATAGTTTGCTTTTTTGCTGGGCACAATGCATAGCGAGCGGCCAGTATGGCCGGGCTATCTGTACATGATGACCAGTGGGAGTGTGATCTGCGCCATGGCGGGAAATCCGGTTGCCCCGGGCATCGATGAGCTCGACGGACGGCTGCTCGTGCTGCTCGCCCGCGAGCCGCGGATAGGGGTCCTGGAGGCGTCCCGGCGCCTGGGCGTCGCGCGCGGCACCGTGCAGGCCCGGCTCGACCGGCTTCAGTCGAATGGAGTGATCCGCGGCTTCGGCCCGAATGTCGACCCGGCGGCCCTCGGCTACCCGGTGACGGCGTTCGCGACCCTGGAGATCAAACAGGGCCAGGGCGCCGACGTACGGGCCCACTTGGCGACCGTGCCCGAGGTCCTCGAGCTGCACACCACCACCGGGCACGGCGACATGCTCTGCCGCCTGGTGGCCCGCTCGAATGCCGATCTTCAGCGTGTGATCGACCGCGTCGTGGGCTTTGATGGCATCGTCCGGGCCTCCACCGCGATCGTGATGGAGAACCCCGTGCCGCTGCGGATCATCCCGCTGGTGGAGCAGGCCGCGGCGGAGCCTCAGGGACGGTGACCTTCAAGTGACGGCTAGCAATGCGAGGTGACTCAGTGAACTTCTGGGAGTACCTGGGGAGTCGGCATCAGCAGCTGCTCACCGACGCCTCTCAACATGCCGGCGCCGTCTTCCAGTGCATGGTCGTGGCCACGCTCATCGGCGTGCTCGTCGGGGTCTTCACGTACCGCAACGAGTGGGCGGGCAGCCTCGCCACCACCACGGCCTCGACGCTCCTGACCATCCCGTCGCTCGCCATGATCGGTCTGCTGATCCCGATCGTCGGGCTCGGCGTCGCGCCGACCGTGATCGCGCTGATCCTGTACGGCCTGCTCCCGATCGTGCGGAACGCGATCGTGGGCCTGCGCGGGGTCGACCCGGCCCTGGTCGACGCGGCCAAGGGCATCGGGATGTCGCGCCTCGCCCGCCTCTTCCGGGTCGAGCTGCCGCTCGCCTGGCCACCGATCCTCACCGGCATCCGGGTCTCCACGCAGATGCTGATGGGCATCGCCGCCATCGCCGCGTACGCCTCCGGGCCCGGCCTCGGCAACGAGATCTTCCGCGGCATCGGCTCCCTGGGCAGCGAGAACGCGCTCAACCAGGTGCTCTCGGGCACGCTCGGCATCATCGTCCTCGCCCTGCTCTTCGACGCCGCGTACGTCGTCATCGGCCGTCTGACCATTCCGAGGGGTATCCGTGTCTGAGACCGCCGCCGCCACCATTGAGCAACCCATGCCGACCCGCCCCGCGGGCCCGGCCCCGAGTGCCACCACGGGCGCCACCATCGAGCTCGAGCAACTCACCAAGCGCTACCCGGGCAGTGACGAGCCCGCGGTGGACAACGTCAGCATGGAGATCAAGGCCGGCGAGATCGTGATCTTCGTGGGCCCTTCCGGCTGCGGCAAGTCCACCACGCTGAAGATGATCAACCGCCTGATCGAGCCGACCAGCGGCCGCATCCGGATCAACGGCGAGGACGTCACCGACATGGACCCGGTGAAGCTGCGCCGCAAGGTCGGCTACGCGATCCAGTCCTCCGGGCTCTTCCCGCACATGACGGTCGCCCAGAACATCGCCCTCGTACCGAAAATGATCGGCTGGCCGAAGGCGAGGATCAGGAGCCGGGTCGAGGAGATGCTCGACCTCGTCGGCCTCGACCCCGTCGAGTTCCGCGGCCGCTACCCGCGCCAGCTCTCCGGCGGACAGCAGCAACGCGTCGGCGTGGCCCGGGCGTTGGCCGCCGACCCGCCGGTGCTTCTCATGGACGAGCCGTTCGGCGCCGTCGACCCGATCACCCGCGACCACCTTCAGGACGAGCTGATCCGGCTCCAGCACGAGCTGCACAAGACCATCGTCTTCGTCACGCACGACTTCGACGAGGCCATCAAGCTCGGCGACCGGATCGCGGTGCTCCGGGAGCACTCGCACATCGCCCAGTTCGACACCCCCGAGGCGATCCTCACCAACCCCGCCGACGACTTCGTCTCCGGCTTCGTCGGCGCGGGCGCGGCCCTGAAGCGGCTCAATCTCACCCGCGTACGGGATGTGGAGATCCGCGACTACGCGACCGTCACCGTCGACGACCCGCTCCAGGACATCTTCGACAAGCTGCGCTCCGGCTCCACCAACGAGATCCTGCTGCTCGACAAGCGCGGCCGCCCGTACAAGTGGCTGCGCCGCGGCGACCTGATGCGCGCCCGCGGCTCCCTGGCCCGCGCCGGAACGCTCGTGCACGACACCGTGACCCGCGACGCCACGCTCCGGGACGCCCTGGAGGCGGTGCTCACCGACAGCGCGGGGCGCGTCGCGGTCACCGCCCGGCACGGCGCGTACGAGGGCGTCGTCGACCTGGAGACGCTGATGAACTCCGTACACGAACTCCTGGAAGCGGACCGGCTCGACGCCCTCGAGCACCAGCACGAGCTGGAGGAGCGGCAGGCCGAGCTGACCCACCGGGAACAGGAGGGCGACGGCGGCGCCGAGGAGGAACGGGCGTGAACACCGAGAGCGAGCAGTCGACGGCGTCCCCGCAGGAGCGCCCGCAGGAGCGCCCGCAGGAGCGCCCGCACGGCGAGCACGAGGTCAAGGGGCTCGCGTTCCGGGACGTGGGCCAGGGCGAGCAGGAGCCGCTGACGCCCGTACCGCCCGGGAAGCCGCCGCGGCGGATCAGCCTGGCGAAGCTGACCGTCCTTCCGGCCCTGCTCGCGATCGTGCTCCTGATCACCTGGCTCTGGTTCCGCACCGCCGAGCTCGACTCGATCGCCGAGAACGCCCTCGCGGGCGGCAACGTCATGCTCCGCCTGCGCCAGCACATCCAACTCACGGTGATCTCCACCTTCTTCGTGCTGATCATCGCGATCCCGCTCGGCATCCTGCTCACCCGCCGCCCGCTGCGCCGCGCCGCCCCGGCCGCGATGGCCCTGGCCAACATCGGCCAGGCGACCCCGGCGATCGGCCTCCTGGCTCTCCTGGTCATCTGGCTGGGCATCGGCGAGAAGGCCGCCCTCACCGGCATCATCATTTACGCGCTGCTCCCGGTGCTCTCCAACACCATCGCGGGCCTCAAGGGCAACGACCCCGCGCTCCTCGAGGCCGCCCGCGGCATCGGCATGTCCCCGCTCGGCGTCCTCGGCCGGGTGGAACTCCCGCTCGCCGTCCCGCTGATCCTGGCCGGGGTGCGCACCGCCCTGGTGCTCAACGTCGGCACGGCGACGCTCGCCACATTCGGCGGGGGCGGCGGCCTCGGCGACCTGATCACCACCGGCATCACCAACCAGCGGATGGCCGTCCTGATGCTCGGCTCCATCCTGACGGTGGTGCTCGCGCTCCTGGTGGACTGGCTGGCTTCGCTGGCCGAACTGTTGCTCAGGCCGCGGGGGTTGGAGACGGGTACGTGAGGCGTACGTATCCGATAGCGGCCTCCGCCGCGCTGCTGCTCCCCTCGCTACTCTCCGGCTGCGGGCTCACCAGCGGCTCCCCCATGGTCGACGACGTCGAGCCGGGCACCATCGGCGACGGCAAGCCGCTGGAGGGCGCCGATCTCACCGTCACGTCCAAGGAGTTCACGGAGCAGCTGATCCTCGGCGCGATCACCGGGATCGCCCTGGAGGCGGCGGGCGCGGACGTCCTGGACCGCACCGGCATCCAGGGCTCCATCGGCGCCCGCGAGGCGGTCAAGAGCGGCGACGCGGACCTCATGTACGAGTACACGGGCACCGCCTGGATCACGTACCAGGGCAACACCGAACCCGTCGACGACCCGCACGCGCAGTGGGAGGCGGTGCGCACGGCGGACCTGAAGGAGGGCATCACCTGGCTGCCGCCCGCCGAGCTGAACAATACGTACGCCCTCGCGCTCAACCAGGCCAACGAGCAGAAGTACCGGACCAGGACGCTCTCCGACGTGGCCGCCCTGGCGAAGTCCGACCCGAGCGCCGTCACGCTCTGCGTGGAGAGCGAGTTCGCCTCCCGCAACGACGGCCTGCCGGGCATGCAGAAGCAGTACGGGATGCGGGTGCCCGCGGCCAACATCACCAAGATGGACAGCGGCATCGTCTACACGCAGGCGGCCAAGGGCGCGTGCACGTACGGCGAGGTCTTCACCACCGACGGACGCATCAAGGCGATGAACCTCACGGTGATGCGGGACGACAAGCGCTTCTTCCCGAATTACAACGCGGCGCCCGAGGTCAACTCCGCGTCCCTGAAGAAGTATCCGGCGATCAAGGACGTCCTCGACCCGATCACGAAGAGGCTCGACAACCAGGTGGCGCGGGACCTGAACGCCAAGGTGGATGTGGACGGGCAGGACGCGCACAAGGTGGCGTTGGACTGGTTGCTGGCGGAGGGGTTCGTCAAGGAGGGCTGAGCCTCGCTGTGACGCCTTTCTAGGAGGGCTGAGCCGCTGAGACGCCCTTCTAGAAGGCTGAGCCTCGCTGACACCCTGCTTCAGCAGCTCGGTACGTTCTTGCCGCCGCCCGCGTTCAGGGCCCGGAGCGAGTCGACCGCGTCGGTCAGTCTGTCGACCGGGATCAGGCGTACGCCGTCGGGGAGTTCGGCCTTCGCGTCGGAGCACTCGGCCTTGGGTACGAGGAACACGCTCGCCCCGTCGCGGCGGGCCGCCTGGGTCTTCAGGGCCACGCCGCCGACCGGGCCGATGGTGCCGTCCGCCTCGATGGTGCCGGTACCGGCGATCTTGCGGCCGCCGGTGAGGTCGCCGCCGCTGCCGTCGCCGTCGAGCTTGTCGATGATGCCGAGCGAGAACAGGAACCCGGCGCTCGGGCCGCCCACGTCTGCGAGCTTGAGCTGGACGCGGACGTCCTCCGGGCTCTTGTCGAGGTAGGTCAGGGCCGCGTCGACCGCCGCGTCCTGGGACTTCTTCATCTGGGCCCGGTTGTGCTCCTCGATCTCCTCGACGGAGTCGCCGGTCGGGTAGACGGCGTCGCGGGGCATGACGGCGCGGTCGGTGCGGAACCAGCCGTCGATCACGTCGCCGAGGTCCACCTCCGTGTCGGGGGTGGTCGCCGCGATGGTCGTCATGAGCAGCTCACCCTTGGTGTCCCGGGTCGGGGCGCCCGCAATGGTGATCACCGGCTCCCCCTTGTGCTCCCCGAGCACATCCGCGGTCGAGCCGGGCTGCGCCACGGAGAACGGCAGCGGGGCGAACGCGGCTACGGCGAGGAGGGCGACGACGGGGGTGGCGCTGAGGGCCAGGGCCTTGGGGCGGGAGAGCTGGGCGAGGCGAGAGAGCACGACGTCAATCTATCGGGAGCGTGGTGCGGTCAGCGCAGGGCGTCCGCGACCTCCTTGGCCGCGTCCACGACCCGCGGCCCCACCCGCTCCGGAACCGCGTCCGCCAGCATCACCACGCCGACGCTGCCCTCTATCCCGGTCACACCGAGCAGCGGGGCCGCCGCTCCGCACGCCCCGGCCTCCAGCTCGCCGTGGGTGAGCGTGTAGCCGGGGTCGGTCATCACGCCCTGCCGGGCCGACAGGATGGCCTTGCCTGCCGCGCCGCGGTCAAGCGGGTGCCGGAAGCCGGTGCGGTACGCCACGTGGTAGTCGGTCCAGGTCGGCTCGACCACGGCGACGGCGAGCGCCTCCGTGCCGTCGACCATGGTGAGGTGCGCGGTGGCGCCGATGTCCTCGGCGAGGGCGCGCAGCGCGGGCAGCGCCGCCTCCCGCACCAGCGGGTGCACCTGGCGGCCCAGGCGGAGCACGCCGAGGCCGACCCGGGCGCGGCCGCCCAGGTCCCGGCGGACCAGCGCGTGCTGTTCAAGGGTGGCCAGGAGCCGATAGACCACCGTACGGTTCACACCGAGCTTGTTGGACAGCTCGGTGACGGTCAGACCGTGATCGGTATCGGCGAGCAGCTTGAGGACACGCAGTCCCCGGTCGAGCGTCTGGGAGGTCTCCGCGGTCACGACGCCCTCTCCTTCAGGTGAGTTGCGGCGGCCCCTGGGGGAAAGACGCGTCACCGGTCCCAACGGCGAACGCGCGACAGCGGCCGTCGGGCGGAGGCGGTCCGGGGCGGCGAATCGGTCCGCCCAGGCGCCACCTGGCACCGGCTGCGCTCCGCGGCGGCGTTGCCACGGGGCGTATGCGTTGCCGGGACAGTAGCGAGACGTCCCGCTGAGCGGAAGACTCCGTCCAGAATCCGGGCACCTGGCGGAAAGCTCGACGGGTGCAGCGGGAGCGATACGGGGCGTTTATCCCGAATGCCGGAATCTCGCCGCCCCGCAATGCCCCCCCCTGAGGACCAAGGGCTCACGACTCAGGACCCTTGCCGGTGCTGCCCTCTCGCCCACCCCGTCGGCGCCGCCGAGCGCGACGCGCCGACCGCGCTGGCCGCGCCCGTCGCCCCGGCACGCCCTGGATCGTCAGCACCGCCGCGGTGACGCTCGCGATCGGTATCGGTATCGGTGTCGGTATCGGTATCGGTACGGCCATGGTCGTGATCGGCAACCGCCGCGGCCCCGGCGCGCGCCGCTGACCGGGCGAGCGCCGCTGACCGAGCGGCCGCACAGAGGCCGGGACCCCGGTCACTTCATCCGCGTCGCCCACTCCTGGACCTTCGCGATCCGCTGCCGGATCTGCCCCGCGGTGGCCTCCGCGCTCGGCGGGCCGCCGCAGACCCGGCGCAGCTCGGTGTGGATCACGCCGTGCGGCTTGCCGGACTGATGGACGTACGCACCGACCATGGTGTTGAGCTGCTTGCGGAGCTCGAGCAGCTCCTTGTGGGAGACCACCGGCCGCCGCTCGGCGGGCAGTTCGAGGAGATCGGCCTCCTCGTCCGGCTTCTTCCGGCTGTGCGCGATCTGCCGGGCCTGCCGCTTCTGGAGCAGCATCTGCACCTGATCGGGCTCGAGGAGCCCGGGGATGCCGAGGTAGTCCTGCTCCTCTTCACTCCCGGGGTGGGCCTGCATGCCGAACTCGGCACCGTCGTAAAGGACTCGGTCGAAGACGGCGTCGGATTCGAGGGCCTCGAAGGGCAGCATGTCCTGCTCCCCCGTGTCCTCGTCCTGCTCCTTGTTGGCCTCGTCCATCTCCTTCTCGGACTCGGCGTACGGGTCTTCCTCCCCGTCCTTCTTCGGCTTGTCGAGGACGTGGTCCCGCTCGACCTCCATCTCGTTGGCGAAGCCGAGGAGGTCGGGGATGGTCGGCAGGAAGACGGAGGCGGTCTCGCCGCGCCGCCGCGACCGTACGAAACGGCCCACGGCCTGGGCGAAGAACAGCGGCGTGGAGATGGTGGTGGCGTAGACGCCGACGGCGAGGCGCGGCACGTCGACGCCTTCGGACACCATGCGGACCGCGACCATCCACCGGGCCGTGTTGCCTTCGTTCCGGCTGAACTCGTCGATCTTCTTGGACGCCCCGACGTCGTCGGAGAGCACGACGGTCGCCTTCGTGCCGGTGATCTCCCGGATCAGCTTGGCGTACGACCGTGCCGAGTCCTGGTCGGAGGCGATGACCAGGCCACCGGCGTCCGGGATCGCCTTGCGGACCTCGGAGAGGCGCTGGTCGGCGGCCTTGAGGACGTTCGGCATCCAGTCGCCGCGCGGGTCGAGGGCGGTGCGCCAGGCCTGGCTGACGGCGTCCTTGGTCATGGGCTCGCCGAGCCGGGCCGCGATCTCGTCACCGGCCTTGGTCCGCCAGCGCATATTGCCGCTGTAGGAGAGGAAGATGACGGGCCGCACGACGCCGTCGCCGAGCGCGCTGCCGTAGCCGTAGGTGTAGTCGGCGGCGGACCGCCGGATCCCGTCATTCCCTTCCTCATACGTCACGAAGGGGATGGGATTGGTGTCGGAGCGGAACGGCGTACCGGTGAGCGCGAGCCGCCGGGTCGCGGGCTCGAAGGCCTCCAGGCACGCCTCGCCCCAGGACTTGGAGTCACCGGCGTGGTGGATCTCGTCGAGGATGACGAGCGTCTTGCGCTGCTCGACGCGGTTGCGGTGCAGCATCGGGCGGACGCCCACGCCCGCGTACGTGATGGCGACCCCGTGGTACTCCTTGCTCAGCGGCCCGGCGCTGTAGTCCGGGTCGAGCTTGATCCCGATCCGGGCCGCGGCCTCCGCCCACTGCTTCTTCAGGTGCTCGGTCGGCGCGACGACGGTCACCTGCTGCACCACGTGGTGGTGGAGCAGCCACGAGGCCAGGGTCAGCGCGAAGGTGGTCTTACCGGCGCCGGGCGTCGCGACGGCCAAGAAGTCCCGCGGCTGCTCCTGGATGTACTTCTCCATGGCCCCCTGCTGCCAGGCACGCAGCTTGTTGGCGGTGCCCCAGGGGGCGCGGCCGGGGAAGGCGGGTGAGAGGTGGTGGGAGGAGGGGGCGGTGGTAGTCACGGTCTCCGGGTTCGCGGTCGGGGTGCTCGGCTACGTATGACAACCGGGACACCCTACCGGGGGCGTATTGAGGGGACACGGCGACTGCGCCACGTGGGGCGGAGGTGGGACGCGGGTCACACCGGGTCGGCGGGGCGCTGCGAGTCGTCCGGTGCGGCGGGGGCCGCCTGGGCCTCGGCGAGCACTTCGAGCACTGCTCGGCGTACCACCTCTTCAGGGGTGGTGCCCTGCGCCTCGGCGATGGCCCGCACTGCCTTTTCCCGGTCGGGCCCGAGGTGCAGTTCGAAGTCGGGCACTGCTTGCTCCTCTTTCCGCTCTCAGCCCTCGGCGAGGGCACGTGGCGCCGACCGTAGAGCGCACGCCGGGCTCGTACCCCCGGGATATCCGGGCCGTCACCCGGACGAGGCCCGCAGCCGCCCCGCCACGTACACACCCACCAAGGCCACCGCCGCCGATAGGGCGAAGACCGCTACGAAGGCCATAGGGTGTCCGGCCGCACCGGGGCTGGGGTGAGCGTCCGCCGCCCCCACCGCCCCGCCGCCGAGCGCCGCGAAGGCCGCGCCGCCCACGGCCAGGAGCAGGATGTTGGAAAGGCCGTCCGAGATCTGCAGGGCGGCCGAGTTGGCGCCCGCCTCGTGCGGGGCGGAGAGCTTGAGCAGCAGCACGCTGGTGGACGAGATGGTCAGGCCCATGCCGAGGCAGCCCCAGCCCCAGGCGACCGCCACGATCCACACCGGTACGGAGTCGATGAGCACCGTCGGCGCCGTGGCGATGGCCGTCGCGACGAGCAGCATGCCGATCCTGACCAGCGGCTCGCGGTACGGTTCGAGCCGCGGCCGCGACTGCACCCAGGAGCCGAACGCCCAGGTCGCACCCCCGGCCGCGAGCGAGAGCCCGGCCAGGGTCGGCGACAGTCCGCGCTGCGTGACCAGCATCAGCGGCACGAACGACTCGGCCGCGATGAACGACCCGGCCGCGATCCCGCGCAGCAGCACGACGGACGGCAGCCCGCGCCCGGCCCGGAACGTGCCGCGCGGCAGCAGCGCGAGCGCCGCGGGCACGAGCAGGGCGGCGCCGAGCGCGGCGGGGATCAGCGACAGGACGGCCAGGTCCTGACCCGCGTACTGCAGGAGCCCGGCCCCGACCGCGATGCCGAGCGCAAGCCGGATGCGGCGGGCGGCGGGACTCCCCGCACCGTCGGCCACGTCCCGCTCCGGCGGCCCGCCCGCCATGCGCCGTATCGCGGGCAGCGCGAGGGCGAGCGGGATCAGGACGAGTACGGGCATGGCGAGGAACACCCAGCGCCAGCCGAACCGTTCGGTCACGGTTCCGGCCGCGAGCGGGCCCACGATCGACGGTACGACCCAGCTCGCCGCGAACGCCGCCATGATCGCGGGCCGCAGCCGCTCCGGATAGGCCCGGCTGACCACGACGTACAACGCGACGATCAGCAGACCGCCGCCGAGCCCCTGCACCGCGCGCCCGAGGATGAACACGCCCATCGCCCCGGCCGCCCCGGCGAGCACAAGCCCCACCGCGAACGCGCCGATCCCGGTGGCGAGCGCCCCGAGCGGCCCGCGCCGGTCGGCCCACTGCCCGGCGAGCACCATGCCGAACAGGCTGGTCGTGAAGTACCCGGAGAAGGCGAAGGCGTACAGGGACACCCCGTCCAACTCCCGTGCGGCGACCGGCATCGCGGTCCCGACGGCGGTCGCCTCGAAGGCGACCAGGAAAACGACGGAGACGATGCCGATGCTCAGGGCGCGGTAGGGGCGGCGGAGGACCCCGGTCCTTGCGAGCTCGGGGTCCGTGTCGTCCGTGAGGTCGGCGTCAGCCGAATCCGTGGCGGTCATGGCCGTCAGCGTAAGAATCGCTGAGCCGTTTGACCCCTGTCTCGGGACGGGGAACGGCCTCGGCCCTTGGTCGTACGACTCTCAGCTCAGCAGGGTATTACTTGCCGTCGTAGGCGTCGCGCAGCCCCTGTACGTCGAGCTTGACCATGTCCAGCATCGCCTTCATGACGCGGCGCGACTTCTCCTTGTCCGGGTCGGCGAGCAGTTCGTTGAGCTGCTTGGGGACGATCTGCCAGGACAGCCCGTACTTGTCCCTGAGCCAGCCGCACTGCACCTCCTGGCCGCCGTCCGCGGTGAGCTTGGCCCACAGCTCGTCGACCTCGGCCTGGTCGGCGCAGTCGACGTACATCGAGTGCGCCTCGTTGAACTTGAACTCCGGGCCGCCGTCCAACGCGATGAACTGCCGCCCGGCGAGCTCGAAGTCGACGACCGTCACGGTGCTGGTCCCGTCGGGCCCCGCGTTCTCGTACCGCTGCACGTCCGTGATGCGGGAGTCGTCGAAGAGGGAGGTGTAGAAGGCGGCGGCCTCCTCGGACTGGCCGTCGAACCAGAGGCAGGTCCGGATCTTCTGAGTGCTGCTCTTGCTCTCCTGGGTGCTCATGGCTTGGGCTCCTCTCATGTGTACGCGGTGTGGCGCCCGTACGAGGTAGACCGCCCCGGGGCCGGAAACTCATCGGGACTCATCGGAGCTCGTCGCACCTTCGCGCCGGATGCGTACCGGGTGGATACCGGGTGGTCGCGAGGCCGACCCATCTTCCACAGCATCTCCACCTTTGCGGTGCATAGCCAGCTGGCACCCCTTCCGGCCTGCGCTTCCTCGCTTACCGCCACGTGCCGCACCGCACGCATCAGGCGCAACAGAGCCATATCCCCGTACCACTGGTACGGCATGATGTGGGCATGGCTAGCACGGGGGATCTGATCGCGGGTCGCTACCGCATCGCCACATGGCTCGGGCGCGGCGGCATGGGCACGGTCTGGCGTGCGCGGGACGAGCTGCTCGGTCGCGCCGTCGCGGTCAAGGAACTGCACGTCGACCCCGAACTCCCGCACATGGACGCGGAGATGCAGCGCGAGCGCACGCTGCGCGAGGCGCGCACGGTCGCCCAGGTCCGGCATCCGAACATCATGGTCCTGCACGACATCGTGGCCCACGACAACCGGCCGTGGATCGTCATGGAGCTGATCGACGGCCGCTCGCTCGCCGACCGCGTCGCCCAGGAGGGCCTCCTCTCCCCCGTCGAAGCCGCCCGCATCGGTCTCGACCTGCTCGCCGCGCTCCGCGCCGCCCACGCCGCCGGGGTACAGCACCGCGACCTGAAGCCCGCCAACGTACTCCTCGAGTCCGCCACCGGCCGCGTGGTCCTGTCGGACTTCGGCATCGCGCAGGTCGCCGGGCAGACGACGCTGACGGAGACGGGTTCGTTCGTCGGCTCGCCCGAGTACACCGCGCCGGAGCGGATGTCGGGGGCGCGCACCGGCCCGGAGTCGGACCTGTGGTCGCTCGGGGTGCTGCTGTGCGCGGTGGTGGACGGCGGGTCCCCGTTCCACCGCGACTCGGTGGCCGGTGTCCTGCACGCCGTGGTGATGGACGAGATCCGCCTCCCGGAGTCGCTCGGCGGGCTGCTTCCGGTGGTACGGGGCCTGCTCGACCGCGACGTGCAGGCCCGCCTCGACCTGGACGAGGCGGAGAAGCTGCTGCGGGTGGTCGTGGAGGAGGCCCAGTTCGGGGCGTCCGGGGCATCCGGGACGGCTGCCGGGGCCGGTGCGGTCGGGACCGGTGCGGCGGCCGGGGCCGCGTCGGTCGCCGCCGGGGCCGCCGCCCCCACCGACCCCCGAGCCTCCCTGGCAAACGCAGCGAACGCAGCGAACGCCACAAACAGCGGGAGCGGTGCGAGCGACCCGAGGAACACGGTCGACGCGAGGAACACGGGCGACCCGAGGAACACGGGCGACCCGAGGGGCACGGGCGACGCGAGGGGCACGAACACGCCCGCCTCCGCACCACCCACCCCCAACGGCCCCCATACCGCCTCCCGCACCCGCCGCGCCCCCGGTGCCTCGCGGGGTCCCCGCACCCGGGTGGCCCTCCTGGCCGGGGTCCTGGTGGCCGTACTGGCAGCGGGCGGTGCGGGCACCGGCGTATGGCTCCTGACGAAGAACGACGCGAAAAGCGCCGGGGACGAGGCCGGACCGGCCGGTTCCGACAAGGACAAGCAGGAGACGGACCCGGACACCCCGAAGGGCCCGGAGGGCAACCGCCTCCCGGCCCCGTCGACGGAGCCGAGCAAGTCGCCGAACCCGGCCAAGTCGCCGGACGGCAACGGCGGTTCGGACGACGACCGGGACGACGACGCGGGATCCCCGTCGCCGAACCCGTCCAACTCGACGCCCCCGGAAGACGGTTCGGGCGACGGCAGTGGCGACGGCGCCCCCTCCGGCTACCGCACGGTCACAGACCCGGCAGGCTTCAAAATCACCATCCCGAACGGCTTCACGCGCTCGTACGAATCCCCGCGGGTCTACTACTACTCCCCCGGCAAGGAGTTCCGGATCGGCATCCACCCGCAGCCGCAGGACGCCGACGGCCCGGTGGCGGTCATGCGCCAGGCCCACAAGGACGGCCCGAACGACTACCCCGGCTACCGCGACGGCTCGGTCACGGAAACCACGCACAACGGACACGCCGCCGGTCTCTGGCAGTTCACCTGGGACGGCACGGCCTCGGACGGCGGCCCACGCCGCACGTACGACATCAGCTGGGACGAGGGCGGGAAGATGTACGACCTGTGGATCTCGGGCCCGTCGGGCAAGCAGGCGGAGGCCAAGCGGTACTTCGACACGGCGCTGGCGTCGTTCACGGTCACAGGGTGACGGCGTGACGGCGTGACGGGGCGGGGCGCAGCCCCCTCACCGGCCCGGGGCCGGGGCCGGGGATCGTGGCCGCCGCACGGACTCAGCTGCTGACCGGCTGCGGCCGTTCGAAGTGGTAATGGACGTCCGTAATCTTCGGCGGCGCGGACGGCTCGGGATAGCCCTCTTCCTTCACCACCGGCTGAAGCCGCGTGAAGAAGTCCCGGAACGCGTCGGTCGACTCCCAGAGGTCGATCACGCGCAAACCCGTCTCCGTAACGATCGCGGTGTGGAACAGCAGCCCCTCAGGAGGCTGGCCCGAGCGCGCGCCCACGCGCCTGTCCACGGCGTCGTACTCCTGCGTTGTCACTCCTGGGAATTCGATCTCCATAAGCACAGCCATGAGACCACCCTCCAATGGCGAACGGGCGCGGGCGCCGAGCGGCGACCCCATCACTACTTCCAGGGTCACTCCGCAGCTCCAGGCCCGCAAAGCGGGCGTTGGGAGGCCGGCGTTTCGACGGGCGTCGAAGGGTTCCGTACCTAGCGTTCTTCGCATGGCAACGACAACTCCCGACACTCACGTCGCGCACCGCGCTATCCGGCCCAGCGTTCGGACTTGACCATCAACGTCGCCTCCCCGGAACTCTGGGCGAACGTCGAGCGGCTCGCCCCGCTCACCGGGACGCATCCCGTACCGGAGAGCAAGCGGGCGGCCCTGTATCGGTATGAGCGGGACAAGTTCGCCGCCGGTGGATTCACCGCTGTGGACTCCGAGGTCGTTCGGCCTCCGCGCGTCGCCGAGTGCGGCCTTCAGCTCGAAGCGCGGACCGTCGCCATGACCCCGGGCGGGGACGGGTTGTTCTTCAGCGTCGAGTGCGCGGTGCGGCGCGTGCACGCCGACGAACGCATCGTCGTGCCGGGTACGCACCACATCGACCCGGCACTATGGAGCCCGCTCATCTAGAACTTCCGCCACTATCACGGCCTTTCCCCCGAACTCGGCCACGGCTTCCGCTCGGAGACGCCTCGCCGTGACCGGGCGGGGGCGGGCGAGGCGGTGGCCTGAGAGACCTCTGTCGTCGCTACAGTTTGCGCCGCGCACGCGAGGCACGTCTGGGCAGGCGCTGGGGGCACTCACGCGCGCTCCCTCTCCACCAGCCCCGTCTGCACCAGTGGATTCCCGCGTCGGCGCGAGACGAAGATGCCCCGGCCCTGCGGCATCGGCCGCGGTCGTACGTTGCCGAGGATGTCGCCCTCTGCCGGGTCCCCGGCGAGCACCACGCCCTGAGCGCCCAGCTCCTTGATGCGCTGCATGAAGGGTTCGTACGAGGACCGGCCCGCGCCCGCCGTGTTGCGGGCGACGATGAAGCGGACGCCCACGTCGCGCGCGAAGGGCAGGTACTCGGTGAGGGGCGCGAGGGGGTTGCCTGCGGACGTCGAGACGAGGTCGTAGTCGTCGACGATCACGTACACCGTCGGGCCCTGCCACCAGCTGCGGTCCCGCAGCTCCTGCGCGGTGATGTCCGGGGACGGTGTGCGTCGCTTCATCAGGCCCGCGAGCGCGTCCACGTGGTGGTCCATTGCGTTGGACATGGGCACGTATTCCGCCAAGTGGGACGGCGGGGCCGCGTCGAGCAGGGACCGGCGGTTGTCGATCACGAACATCTTGCAGCTGTCGCCGCTGTAGCGGTCGGTCAGCTGCTTGATGAGCAGGCGCAGCAGGTTGGACTTGCCGGACTCGCTCTCGCCGAAGACCAGGAAGAACGGGTCCTGTTCGAGGTTGAGGAAGACCGGTTCCAGGTTGTTCTCGTCGAGGGCGAAGGCGATGCCACGCTCCGGCTCGGCGCGGCCCATCGGCAGCTGGGCGAGCGGGAGTTCACGGGGCAGCAGGCGGACGGCGGGGGCTCCGGGAGCGGGCCAGTGCCGGGCGGCTTCCTTGCCCATGGCGGCGGTTGCCTCGGAGAGCTCGGCGTCGGAATGGAGGCCGTCGATGCGCGGGACCGCACCCATGAAGTGCAGCCCCTCCGGGGTGATGCCGCGGCCCGGGACTCCCGTCGGGACGTTGGCGGCGGCCTTGCGGTCGAGCTCGGAGTCCATGGTGTCGCCGAGTCGCAGCTCCAGGCGGTTCATGAGGAGGTCCTTGAGGTTGGCGCGGACCTCCATGGCGCGCGATGCGGTGAGGATCAGGTGGATGCCGTAGCCGAGACCGCGTGCCGCGATGTCGAGGACGGTGGACTCCAGGTTCTCGTACTCCGTACGGAAGTTGCCCCAGCCGTCGATCACCAGGAAGACGTCGCCCCACGGCTGATCCGTCACCGAGATCTCGCCGCGGGATCGCATGCGGCGGAAGGTCGCGATGGAGTCGATGCCGGCGCTGCGGAAGTACTCCTCGCGGCGGGTGAGGACGCCGTACACCTCGGCGACGGTGCGCCGCACCCGCTCGGGGTCGAGGCGTGAGGCGACCCCGCCGACGTGCGGCAGGCCGGATATGGCGGCCATTCCGCCACCGCCGAAGTCCAGGCCGTAGAACTGCACTTCCTGCGGAGTGTGTGTGAGCGCGAATGCAGCGGCGAGCGTGCGCAGCAGTGTGGACTTGCCGGACTGCGGGCCGCCGATGATCTGCATATGGCCCGCGGCGCCGGAGAAGTCCCGGTAGAGGGTGTCGCGGCGCTGCTCGAAGGGCTTGTCGACCACACCTAGGGGGACAACGAGGCGGCCCGCGCCCTCGTATTCGGGCGGGGTCAGGCCACGGTTCTGGACCGGTGCGAGGCCCGGGAGCAGGAAGTCGAGCGGCGGTGGGTTGTCGAGCGGCGGCAGCCACACCTGGTGTGCGGCCGGGCCCTGTCCCTCCAGTTGGCGCACGACGACGTCGAGGACCGTGTCGGCAAGGGCGTCGTCCTGCCCACTGGCGGGCGGGTCCGGTACGAGGGTCCGCGGGTCGGGCTGTACGTAGTGCACCGGGACGGGGGACGCGGTGAACGGCACGGGGCGGCGGTCCACCGGCAGTTGCCCGTCGGCCGCCACGGGGCGGTCGTCGCTCGGGCGGTGCGGTCCGGAGACGTAGGCGGCCTTGAAGCGGTCCATCTCGTCGGTGCCGAACTTGAGATAGCCCGAGCCCGGCACATTCGGCAGGTGGTAGGCGTCGGGGACACCGAGCGCGGCGCGCGACTCGGCCTCGGAGAAGGTGCGCAGGCCGATGCGGTACGAGAGATAGGTCTCCAGGCCGCGCAGCCTGCCCTCCTCCAGGCGCTGCGAGGCGAGGAGGAGATGGACGCCGAGCGAGCGGCCGATGCGGCCGATCTGCACGAACATTTCGATGAAGTCCGGCTTGGCGGTGAGGAGTTCGCTGAACTCGTCGATGACCAGGACGAGGGACGGGATGGGGTCGAGCGGGGCGCCGACGGAGCGGGCCTTCTCGTAGTCGTGGATATTCGCGAAGTTGCCCGCTTGACGGAGCAGTTCCTGGCGCCGGTTGAGCTCGCCGCGGATGGAGTCACCCATGCGGTCCACGAGCGTGAGGTCGTCGGCGAGGTTGGTGATCACCGCGGCGACGTGCGGCATGTCCGCCATGCCCGCGAAGGTGGCTCCGCCCTTGAAGTCCGCGAGGACGAAGTTGAGAGTCTCCGAGGAGTGTGTGACGGCAAGGCCGAGCACGAGGGTGCGAAGGAGCTCGGACTTGCCGGAGCCGGTGGCGCCGACGCACAGGCCGTGCGGCCCCATACCTTCCTGGGCGGCCTCCTTGAGGTCGAGCAGCACCGGGGTGCCGTCCTCGCCGACGCCGATGGGGACACGCAGGCGGTCGGCGCGGGAGCGGGGCCGCCAGGTGTGGCCGACGTCGACGGATGCGGCGTCACCCAGGTTGAGCAGGTCGGTGAACTCCAGGTTGGCGAGCAGCGGTTCGTCCGAGTCGCCGCCCGATGCCACGTAGAGCGGGGCGAGTTGGAGGGCCAGGGCCTCGGCGGCCTCGTGGCTGAGATGGTCCGGTGTGCCCTCGTACACCAGGCCGTTCCCGGACTCCAGGCGCAGCACTCCGGGATGTACGTCCACGGAGAGGCCGCCGCGCGCGCCGGTGTTGCGGCCCGGCACGAGCTCGACGACGGTGACGCCCTGCAGTCCCTCGGCCGAGGCGAGGGGGGACATCGGGGACAGGCTCTCGCCGTCGAGTACGACAACGATGTGCGGTTGCTCCAGGAGGGGTTGGCCGCCCCCCTGGAAGCGGGGCCGCCCCTCGAGTCGGTCGGCGAGGAGGTTCTCGAGCTCGGCGGCGCTGGAGGTGATGAGCCTGCTCCGGCCTGCCCCATCGGTGCCTTCGCCCTGGACGTGGGGCAGCCACTTGGCCCACTCCCAGTACGGGACGGTGTCGTGCGCGGCGGCGATGCCCAGGACCAGGTCGTCGGGTGAGTGCAGGGAGACGAGAGAGGCGACGAGGGCACGGGCCGAGGCCTGGACGGATGCCTCGTCACCGCTCACGGTCACGTGGTAGAAGGCCCGCAGCGAGACCGCCAGGGGCAGGCCGTCCATGGTGCTGTGCGCGGCGATGAACTGCCGCATGGCACCGGCGGTGAGGGGTTCGAGTTCGTCGACGGGCGCGGTCTCGGGCGGCACCAGCGGAGTGGCCAGCTGCTGACTGCCCAGACCGATCCGCACCTGGCCGAAGTCGTCGTCGCTGATGCGGCGCTCCCAGGTGCGGCTGCCTTCGGCGACAAGGGCCCACAGCTGCTCGGGGGCGGGGTGGAGGTAGAACTGGGCGTCGCGCTGCAGACGCGCTGTCTTCGCGACCGAACGCCTCGTTCTTGCGAGGTACTTCAAGTAGTCCCGTCGCATGTCGGCCAACTGGCCCTGAGTGCCCCGGCGATAGCGGACGAGCATCGCGATGCCCATGCCGACCGTTGACGCAATCATGACCATGCCCATGATCCGCATGATCGGGTTCGGCGTCATGAAGAAGAAGACGACGGAGCCGCCCATGCCGAGCATCGGGAGCAGTTGCATGAGCGCCCCCTCCTGCTGACCTCGTGGCAGTTCGGGCGGTGGTTGCAACTGCACTGGCTCTGCAGGCACTTCGGGCGGCAGGGCGCGCGGCGGCCGCTTGACGACGATCTGGCTCAAAGCTCACCCATCCCCTCGTTGGCTGGAATTAGCCCCTCGCACCCCCGTGGCACCGGCTCCAACCGCTGGGGATCCTACTGGCGGACACCGACACCGCGGGCGATAGGGTGACGCACGCGCATACGCACCCGCGAACGACCCAGAAATTTCAGGACCATTCGCGGTCAATGGGGACAAGGGTGGGACCGTACCCCGGAGAACGGCGTGGAGGGGGAACAGCAGGTGAGTTCGACGGTTCGAGCGGCGGGCGGTGGAATGCCCGGCTCCGGCTCCTGGGGGCCCGTCGGCCGAGGCGCGGGTTTCCGCCGCATCATCGTGGCGGCGCCGGACAGCCGTATCGATGTGGCCCTGCCCGACGACGTTCCACTGGCGTATCTCTATCCGGAAATCCTCCGTCTTTCCGGGCAGAGTCCGGCACCGGGTGCGCCGGTCGGCTATCACCTGGTGCACCGGGACGGCACCGTGCTTGACGAGGCCCGTTCGCTGGCGGCCCAGCGCATCGTCGACGGAGAGCTCCTCTCGCTGCGGCCGTTCTCCGATTCGCTGCCGCCCGCGGTCTTCGACGATGTCTCGCACGCCACCGCGAGCGCGGTCACCCGCGACCGCACCCTGTGGAACGACGCCTTGATGCGCGGCGCTGGCCTCTTCGGCGCCTCGGTGCTGCTCTGCCTGCTCGCCTTCGTGGCGTGGACCTCGGACCTGAGGCACGACATGCACGGCCTGCCGGGCATCCTCACCGCGGTCTCCGGCCTGGTGCTGCTCGCGCTCGCGGTCGCACGCGCCCGGGTGTACGGGGACCGCGGGGCCGCACTCGCGCTGGGCATCGGCGCCCTGGCGAACCTGGGCGTGGCCGGTACGGGGCTGCTGCCGCTGGCGGCCGGACAGGGCGTCGGCAGGCTGCAGTTCCTGCTCGCCTGCGCGGCCGTCCTGGTGGCCTCGGTAGTGCTGGTGATCGTCACGCCGAGCGGCGACGGCCCGTTCGTGGCCTTTGTCTTCGCCTCCGCCATCGGCCTGGTGATGACGTTCGTGGCGATCCTCGCCGACCTGGAGCCGATCGAGACCGCCTCGATCTGCTCCCCGCTCGCCGTGGGCACGCTCGCGTTCCTGCCCGGCCTCTCCACCCGCTTCGCCCGCCTGCCCATCGGCTTCGCCCCGCCGCGCTCCTCCGCCACCCTCGACTTCGAGGACGAGACCGAGCAGCCGACCGACATCGACGCGGAGCGCATCGCCACCCAGGCACGGCGCGGGCACGAGCTCCTCGTCGGCCTGGTGGGCGGCTGCGCCCTGGTCGCGGTGGGAGCGGCCGCGGTGCTCGGCTTCTCGGACGACCTGTGGGCCCAACTCCTCGCATTCGCCACCGGTTTGGCCATGCTGACCAGGGCCCACCTCTTCCGGCACACGGCACAGGTCGGCTGTGCGCTCGCAGCGGGCCTGGCCTCCCTCGTGCTGCTCGGTCTCGGCCTGAGCCTCAACCCGCCCGTGGACATGGTCATCAAGGCGCTGCGGGGCGACAGCACGGCGCTCGACATCCGCCTGGTCTGGCTGTCGGTGGCGGTCGCCGTCGTGGCCACGGTGATCGCGGCGATCTCGCTGATCGTGCCGCGGAAGGGGGTCACCCCGTTCTGGGGCCGCTTCCTGGAGATCGCGGAGAGCTTCGTCCTCCTGACGCTGCTGCCGCTGTGCCTCGCGGTGTTCGACGCCTATCACCGGATGCGGTCGCTCTCGTCATGAGGTGCGGTACGGCGACGTAAGCAATGAATACGGCGACAGGCCCCCGGCACCCCGGGGAACCCGACAGCCCGGTGGGGGAAAGAGGCATCGGAACCAATGGCATCACGGCGGGATGAGCTCAACGCGTACACCTTCGCGCGACGGCGGCTGATCGCGCAGTTCCTGCAGCCGAGCGCGAGCGGCACGGAGGAAGCCTGGCCGCGCCCGCTGCGCGCGGTGCTGCCGGGGGCGATCGTGGCGGTCGTCGTCCTGGCCGCGTTCGGGGCCTGGGGAATGTTCAAGCCCGCGGCGCCGGAGGGCTGGGACAAGAAGGGCGAGCACGTCATCATCTCCAGCAAGTCGACCACCCGGTACGTGGTCCTGGAGACCGACGGCAAGGTCCAGCTGCACCCGGTCCTCAACATGTCCTCCGCGAAACTGCTGCTCACGCCGGACAAGGGCAAGATCATCAACGTCGACGAATCGGTGCTCGACAGCGGCAAGGTCCCGCACGGCCCGACCCTCGGCATCCCGTACGCTCCCGACCGGCTGCCCGAGGCCAAGGAAGCCGGGGCGAAGAAGCGCTGGGCGGTCTGCGAACAGCCCGGCGAGGGCGGCCGCGCGATCCAGAAGGCGGCGTTCATCCTCGCCCAGCGCGACATGAAGCGGACCGAGGGCTCCGAACGCCTCACCGGGGGCGAGCTGTTGTACGTGCAGGGGCCGGACCGCACCCGCTATGTGGTCGACGCCAAGGGGACGGCGTACCCCATGCAGAACAACGAAGGGCTGCTGCGCCAGGTCGTCGGCTCGGACCGCACGCCGCAGCGGGTGTCGACGGGCTGGCTGGACACCCTGCACAGGGGCGACGCCATCACCTTCCCCAGAATCACGGGCACCCCAGGAGCGGACGCGAAGGTCCCGGGCAGCCGACTCGACCAGGACACGAACAAGGTGGGCATGGTTCTGGAAGCCACTTCCGGGACGAAGCGACAGAAGTACGTCGTGTTGCCCGGCAGGGTCGCTCCCGTCTCGGACTTCACCGCGAAGCTCCTGCTCAGCAGCGCCGATCTGGTCGAGCTCGGCCAAGCGGGACGGGCGAAGCCGGTCAGCCCGGCCGCCTTCACGCCCGGCACGCCCTTCGGCGACGACAAGAACTGGCCGGATCAGGAACCAACGCCGGTCAACTCTCCCGGCACCGAGGACGGCAACCGGAGCACCGTGTGCAATGTCCTGCGCGACGTCGATGAGGGCAACAAGGGCGCTACGACCCTGAGCACTTGGGCAGGCACCGACTTCCCGGCGCCTCTGCCCACCGGGGCAAGCAGCGCGTACGTGACGCCCGGCTCGGGCCAGCTCTTCCGCCAGTTCAAGGGCTCGAACACCAAGTCGGGCTTTGCCTTCCTGGTCACGGACACCGGCCTGCGCTACGCGATGCAGTCCAACGGCGACAGCGCGACGGACGACGCGGGCGTCGGCTCCTCGGGCTCGGCGAAGGAGCGCAAGGAGCAGCGCGAGGCACGCCTGGCGGAGGCCCAACAGGCCCAGAACCGGCTCGGCTACGAGAACGTGACCCCGGCCCCGATCCCCGCCGCCTGGTCGGCCTTCCTACCTACAGGGCCGCGCCTGTCGACCGGGGCGGCACTGCAGCCACAGGGGGCGTGAGCGATGCGAAAAAAGCGCCGGACCCTGGCCGCGGGGACAGCCGCACTGGTCGCACTCTCGGCACCGGCCACCACCACGCCCGCCGCCGCGGACGAGGCCCCCGACCAGTGCACGTACCCGGACAAGCCCTATGAGGGGCGCCCCTGGTCGCTGCAGCGCGTCCTGCTCAACGAGTTGTGGAAACAGTCGACGGGCAAGGGCGTACGGGTAGCGGTCATCGACACGGGGGTGGACGTCAAGAACCGCCAGCTGACGAGGGCCGTGGACACAAAGAGCGGCCGCAATCTCCTGCCGAAGAACCTCAAGGACGAGAACGGCAACAAGATCGAGCGCGGAAAAGAGAACGGAACTACGGATTCGGTGGGCCACGGCACCAAGGTCGCGGGAATCATCGCAGCCCGCCCGATGAAGGGCACGGGTTTCGTCGGCCTTGCCCCCGGGGCAACGATCATTCCGATCCAACAGAACGACGCCGAAGGCCACGGAACAGCAGAAACCTTGGCATCGGCAATCCGCTACGCGGCGGGCCCGGCGAAGGCCGACGTGATCAATATCTCCCAGGACACGGCGAACGCCGTAGAGCCCACACCTGAGCTTAAGCAGGCCGTGAACGAGGCTCTCGCGAAGAAGGTCGTCGTCGTGGCTTCGGCTGGCAATGACGGCCTCGGAGGAAACGTCAAAGAGACCTATCCGGCTTCGTACGAGGGCGTCCTGGCCGTCGCCTCGTCGGACCGTAACAACGAACGCGCTGCCTTTTCGCAGTCGGGCGAGTTCGTCGACGTGGCGGCCCCGGGCGTCGACATGATCTCGACGGTGCCCGGCGGCGGCCACTGCTCCGACAACGGCACGAGCTTCTCGGCCCCTTACGTCACCGGGGTGGTCGCCTTGCTCAAGGAGAAGCGACCCACGTGGACCCCGCAACAGATCAACGCCCAGATCATGCAGACAGCGGAGCGCGCCATCCCCGGCCACGACCGCCTCGTGGGCTGGGGCGTCGTCGACCCGGTACGGGCACTGACGGAGGCTGACAAGCGCATCGAGCGGCCGGTGCCGGGCAACGACAACGCGGAGAAGGCGAAGCCACCTTCTGCAATTCCACTGCCTCTTGGAGAAACAGCCCAGGAGCGGGCATCACGCCTTGGCACATATGTGGTGGTCGGCAGTTCCGTTTTGGTGGCGGTTATTGCGGGGGGTGCGGTGGCATTGCGGGATGCACGGCGGCGGGCGAAAGGCAAGGCGAGTACGTGATCGGCTCGCGAGACGACGGCCATCAACGGCAGCCCGGACGTCAATTCACCGACAAACTGGGCACGTTCGACGTAACTCGTCGGATCTGGAATCAAAGAACATCCGTGAACCATGTGTTCAGTGAGGCGAGTTGGCCGAGAAACCGGTAGGGACTGTCAGTGCCCTTGACTAGGGTGGTATGGATGCGAACAGCGATGTTCGCGCTGGTACAGCAGTTTCGCCTGGCGGAAAAACCTGCCAGCGAGGCTAACGGGGAAACGGGGAGGGACAAGCATCGTGGCTGACGCAAGCGGCGGAGGCGGCGACCTCAGGCTCGGAGTCGGCGCACTGGAGAGGTTCCAGAAGCGCGTGGACGCACTCCTGTCGGAGCTCGAGGGCGGCGAGGCCGGCAGCACGAAGATGGCCGCCCAGCGCATCGCCCGCAGCTCCCTCAGCGGCGGCAACGCCCCGTTCGCGGAAGCGGACGGGCTCTACTCGCAGTACAGCCGGGTGCATGAACAGCTCATGTCCCTGTCCAAGTCTCTTGGCGAACAGATCACGATGCTGCGGATCGCGGTGCGGGGGACGGAGATCGGGTTCGAGAACCTTGAGGAGGAGCATCGGGCTCGGTTTCATGCGATCAACGACCGCCTCTTGAAGGAGCGGGAAGAGGCGCAGTCTCAGCGTGACACCGGCACAGACTCCGCTGAGAGCTCCAGCTCCAACTCCAAGACCGTGTTCGGAGAGAACTGATGAGACAGGATGGGAACCCGCAGCCGGAGCCGACGCCTGAGCAGCAGCAGGAGACCACCTCAGATGCCCTCCGAGCGCAATACGGCGCGGTCAACGCCATGGAGACGGTCGCCTCCATGCCGTTGCCGTTCCGCTCCAGCGGCTCCGGTGGCTTCTTCGGCAAGACAAACTTCGAGGGCCGCGAGCTCAACTCCATGCTCGACCTGCTCGACACAGCCAAGCCGGAAGACCTCGAACAGGTCGGCAACGCCCTGGGCAAGGCAAGGGACTCGCTCAACGACGCCGCCAGGGAGCTGGACGACTACCTCAAGAAGACCGATTGGGAGGGCGAGTCCGGCCGGGAGTTCCGCCGTTACGGTAGCGAACTCACCAAGCACGCCTGGGAGGTTGCTTCCTACGCGAACATCGCGTCCACCCAGATGACGGTAGCCAGCGGCGGCCTGGCATCCGTGCAAAAGTCGAAGCCACCGCGCGACGGACGGTTCATCCGCAAGCGCCCAGAGGACTTCACATCTGTAGAGAAGACAGAGAACAACGAAGCCTACAAGCAGGCCGTTGAAGTGGAGAGGCACCGCCAAGAGGCCATCAACCAGATGAACCGGTTGGCCTCGTTCTACGCGGTCTCCGAGCAGAACCTGGCGTCCCAGAAGCCGCCCGTGCCACCCAAGCCGGTGAACGCCGCAGTGCCCAAGCCCTCCGGCTCCGCCGGAGCGTCTCCAGGGACTTCGGGGTCGGCCGGAGCGGCGGCAGCTGGTTCAACGGCAGAGATCGCCCCGGGCGATGGAGGCTCCCGTGAGGCTGCTGGAGGCCCGTCGCACGTGGTGACTGTCGGTACTCCTCCGTCCGGGTTGGCCCCTGGTACGTCGGTCGAGATCGACAGTGTGAAAGCACCGCCAACCCCTAGTCCCAGCCCCACCCCTGCTCCGGCTCCCACGGCACCAGGTCCGACCGGCCCCTCCAACGGACCGCTGCTTCCGCCGACAAGCCTCGGCACTCCCTTGCCCAACGCCACACAGCGCCCGACGGGGACAGGGAACGGCACGACGAAGACCAATTCGCCTAACAGTCGGGCTGTAGGACGACCTGGCCAGCCCAGCACCACCTCCACACCAACTGGGCGCACTGGCACGAGCCGCAACTCTCCAACAGCCACTGGACGTCCCGGGCCTGTCGGGCGCCCCAGCGCTCAAGGAAACAATCCCCCGGTCACGGGCCGTCCGACCACCGTCAGCCGACCCGGCGTAACTGGCCGCGGGCCTGCGGCAACGGGACGGCTGAGCACGGGCTCAACCAATCAAACCCCCATCACGGGTCGCCCCAGCGCTACGCAGCCCGTCACGGGGCGCACGGGCACCGGCACTCCCACGGGACCGCGTTCTGGCCGTACGGACGGGATCGTGGGCGGTACTCCGCAGCGTCCGGGAACGGGGCCGACCAGTGGTTCGGCGCGCGCACCGCGTGGGAGCGTGATCGGTTCAGAACCCACTGCGCCAAGCCGCGGTCCCACAGGTCGACCGGGCCAGGCAGGAGTGGTCGGATCTCAGCCGACGGCGGGCAATTCGCGCCCTACTGGCCGTGGCACATCTGCCGCCAACGGTGTCGTGGGTACGCCCCGTACCGCCGCTCCAGGTAGCCGACCAGGCTCCGGCGGCTTCACCTCTGGTGGTTCCGGCCTGACAGGTGGACGCGCGAGGCAGCAGCGGCCCGGTGAACCGGAGCAGGACCGTGGCGGAGAACGTCCGGACTACCTGACAGAGGACGAGGAAACGTGGGAGTCCCGGCGGAGGAACACCGCGCCACCGGTGATCGACTAGGTACAGGGAAGGTCCGGAAGTCAGCATGACCGCAAGAATCAGCCACGCCCGCCGGGGTCTGGTCACCGTAGGCGCCGCACTCGGGGCATGGGCCCTCACCCTGTCGGGCGCGGCGCCGGCGACCGCGGCCGAAAACGTGCAGTCGAAGCAGTGGTACCTGGACCTCCTCTACGCAAAGAAGGTCTGGAAGAAGAGCACCGGTGAGGGCATCAAGGTCGCCGTCATCGACTCCGGCGTGAACCCCAACACCCCCTCGCTCAAGGGCCAGGTACTCAAAGGCGTCGACGCCACCGTCGAAAAGGGTGGAAATACCAACGACACCAACGGGCAGGGCACCACCACGGCCGAACTGATCGCTGGGACCGGTAAGGGCGGCGGTCTCAAGGGGCTCGCCCCGGGAGCCAAGATCATCCCAATTCGGGTCCCCCTGCTGAAGCACGACCAGCTCCCGCCCGGGACTTGGATTGAACGCGACCCCCTGTACCACGCCATCCGCACCGCAGCTGACAGCGATGCAAACATCATCGCCATCAACATCAGGAACGAACACGCCATCGGGGTCAATCGCTACCAAGACGCCGCCGTGGACTACGCCTCCAGCAAGGGAAAGCTAGTGATCGCTGGAACCGGCGACAACGCCAAGGAAGGCAACAAGCGCCAATTTCCCGCTTCGCAGCGGCTCGTTGCCGGTGTTGCCTCGGTCGACCGAAAGGGCAACGTAGGCCAGACTTCCCAGCACGGCGACTACGTAGATCTCGCTGCCCCGGGAGTTGACATCCCACGCTGGTGCGACGCCACCTTCAAGCGCTACTGCAACGGTGGCGGAGCCAGCGCAGCTACAGCAATCGCCTCAGCATCAGCTGCTCTGGTCTGGTCAGCCCACCCCGACTGGTCGGCCAACCAGGTCCTCCGCGTCCTCTTCCAAACAGCCGGTCGTACTTGGAAAGACGGGACCCGAAGCAGCTACCTCGGTCATGGAGTCGTCCGTCCAGTAGTCAACATCGTCCACGGCAAGGGAAACCCGGGCACGGCTGATATCAACCCGCTGACCGACAAAGACCCTGCGGAATCGAAGAGCCCCTCGCCCACCAACTCGGCCTCGCCGCAACAGCCGAAGGGCAAGGCGAAGGATGACGCTGCAACAACAGAAGCCAGCGATAAGGCCGACGGCAACAGCCAACTTGGCCTAATCCTCGGCATCGCCGCAGCTGTAGCTGCCCTGGCAGCCGGTGCCTTCGCCCTTGCCCGCAAGCGCCGCAACGCCTAAGGACAGGCGAGCGACCCCATACCCGGCGAACCACGCACGCCGGCCCCAACAACCACACCGAGAAAGGAAGCCCCTTCATGGCAGTCCAGAAGGTCAATGATGAGGTCCTGCGGGGATTTGAGCAGGAACTCAACGACCGCTTCGGCTCCGTCAAGCAGCAGCTGCAGCAGCTGCAGGCTGTGATCGACGGTGTCGAGGGCAAGTGGAAGGGCATGGGCGCCGTGTCCTTCGACCGCAAGCAGCGGGAGATCAACGAGCGCATGGCCCACATCGGCAACCTCCTGGTCCGCTTCCAGCAGGCAGTGGACGACAACCGCCGCATCGTCGGCAGCACCGAGCAGGAGGTCTTCCAGGCCCTCAAGGGCATCGACACCGGCTCGGGTTCGGGCGCCGGAGCCAGCGCTGGCGGCTCCTCGAGCTTCAACAACATGTAGTGACCCGCACGACCGCCAGCCCCGCCACCAGCACACAGACTTAAGAACAAACGGGAGGAACCATGGCCGTAGACGACGGCACGATGCTCGTCACTTACGCGGAACTCGAGCGCGCCGCCCAGCAGATCACCAGCCAGGCCAAGAAGCTCGACGGCGACCTGGACGCCCTCCAGACCCGCATGAAGGACATCTCCGCCTTCTTCGAAGGTGAGGCCAAGACGGCCGCGGACGGCCTGCACCGCGAGTGGGACATGAAGTCCAGGGAGATCCACACGTCCCTGAACGCCATCGCCAACGCCATCCGCGAGGCGAGCGCCGCCTACAGCTCCGCCGACAAGAAGGCCGCCGCCAACTACTGACGGCAACGGCGCATATCAAGCTGACGGGGTGGGCACGCACGGGAGGTGCCCACCCCACCTGCACATTAGGCCCATGCCGGACCTTGCCTAGGAACACCAGGCAAACGGTGGACACGGGGACGAGTTCGCCGTGCCTGTCCGGTCAATGCGTATACGGGGGAAGGAGCCAAGACATGGCCTGGGATGAATGGGAACAACTGAAGGCCGAGGCATCGAGAAATCAGTCTGCGCATATGCAGATCAATGGCGGTCACCCCAGCACGGGGAACAAAGGCGGGGACCTCAAAGCAAACCAGAAGGAACTGGCCGCCGTCGGCGACAGCGCTTACAAGCTCTTCGATACCTTGGGCCGATACGGACGTGATGCTTGGTCGAGTAGCCAAACAGCGGCAAAAGACCTTACGTCGCAGGGCTTTGCACTAGGTGGTGCCATTCGTCACGTGCAGGCGCGATGGGAGAAGCAACTGCAGTCACTGCTCGACGCATGCGCACATATCTCCAACCATATGGACTTCACAAAGAAGGCACACAGAGGCACAGAAGAATACGTTTCGGACACACTAAGCAGCATCTCCAAACTTGACAGGAGCTTCGACGAGAGGAACAAAGGCTGATGAACCTCGAAGAGCTCCGACATGGAAATTTTTCGTCACTCGGCGAAGTCATCAAAGACTGGTCATCAGTCGTAAAGAAACTGAAAGAAATGGAGAAGACCGCTCGCGATGACCTGAAAGCAAAGGCCGATAGAGCCGACTGGTCCGGCGTCAACGCCAGCGTCTCCCGGGAATTCATATCGAAGACGGCTGGCGAGTTCCACGATGCCATCGCACAAGCAACATCAATCCGAAACGTGCTACGCGATACGCGCGATGAACTCGTAGAGTATCAGACGCAACTCAAACGAGAGATCGACAGCGCCTGGGATAAGAAGATAACTGTTCTTGGCATCCAGGGTGGCGGCTTCAAAGTATTTGTCAGTGTCCACCCTGAGCCCTCGGGAAGCAAGGAAGCTGTCAATTCGGTTCGAGACAACATACAGCGCATCCTCAACAAGGCCACCGAGAGTGACAGCACAGCAGCAGAAGTTCTGCGAGCCATATCCGACCAAGCGAAGCTAGGGTTCTCTGCTGCTTCATACAAAGATCGAGACACAGCTGCGGAAGCCCTCAAGAGGGCGGAACAGTTGGCTAAAAAGGCCAAGAACCCAGAGAACTTGTCCCCCAAGGAACTTGCGGACTTTAATCGAACCCTGGAAAAGTACCGAGACGATGAACTGTTCGCCGACCGTTTCGCCACCAAGCTAGGCGCTAAAGAAACTCTTGAATTCTGGACAGAGATCGCCGGTGCCCACCAGGGAAAGATGGACGAAGTCGCAGACCTGCAAAAGAATCTAAGCATGACCCTGGCCACGGCGACTCAGTCCGACTCAAGCGCCATGCAGAAATGGGAGCGCGAGATCGTTCGAGAGGGGAACACTGCATTTCGGCAAGATCCGGTTAGAAACCCTACTGGCGTCTATGGGTTCCAGGTCATGAGCAGCCTGATGAGCAAAGGAAAGTACGACACCGCCTTCCTTTCCACCTACGGCGACGAGCTCCTGAAGCGAGACAAGAGCCACACCTCAGGAGCTAGCGGGACCAGGGAGATCTGGGGAGACAGTCCCGCCATTGACCTCAACGCCGGGAAGAGTAATGGCAGCGACCCCATTATTGGATTCATGGAGGCCCTGTCACATAACCCCGATGCATCCGAAGGTGTTTTCGACAGTAAGTCGGACCTGAATCACCTACTGGACAGCACCAAGAATACAGATCGCGGGCAATCCGTAAGTCGGGCACTTGAGGCAGCTGTCACGAACGTCCCCCACGGAGGAGAGCCGCCAGCCAACCCCGTTCCGCACAGCAAGACGCAGGTCGACATCGTCAATAATCTGATGCACTCTATTGCACAGCCAGATGGTGGCGCTGAATTGGTAAACAAGAAAACCGGAGAGAGCTTCGGCCACATTGCAGCAGCCTACATGCCGGAAATCAACCGGACAGTTGCTGGCCACGGCGCCGAGAATATATTTACAACCAACAGCCAACTACCGAATGGACTTGACAGGACGGACACATACCGATTCCTGGATGCCTTGGGTCGAGATGACGATGCCCGAGCATCAGTCATCTACGGGCGCAATATCTACTCCAGTAGCGCGATTGAGTCCCACATAGCCAACCCTGATACTTTCGGCGGCTCCACCAAAGACGCAGTCGAAGCCATCGCGCACAACTCAGGCATTATCGAGGGAATTTTGCACCGGTCTGACGCCGATGTGTCGATTCAGGAACAAGTGGACGCAGATAAGTCTACGAATGACGCCATGAAGAGGCAGGGGGACTTCTTCAAGACAATGTTGGCTACGGGCATGGCTGCAGGTGCCGTAGCCCTAGCCCCGCAGGCAGCTGGCGCCCAGCTTGCCGTCGGCGCCGGAGGGGCCTACTTTTCCGGAGTGGCTGGCATCGCTATCGACAACCTCTATGACGGCCGACAGGTGGACAACATGGACAAAGTTCTCTACCACAACGGCCGCGAGCTCAATATGACCGAGGACGCAACTACTTTGACAGTCATTGATGCAGGCCTCGAGGCTCGCAAAGAGCACGATTACACAGGTATGAGCGAGGACACCTTGTCCAATACAATCCGGAAGGCCGTGCATGCTGGCTGGGTAGAGAGTGACAGTCGCCTAGAAGATGTGAAGAAGCGCCCCAGTGAATAAGATTGCTGCGAAATCGAAGCGAACCAGAAGAGTTCTCATTGGCGTGCTACTGCTTGCTGTTCTTGGTGTAGCGCTGCCGTTTGGCTACCACAAGATTTTCAGAAGTGGCATAGACAACCTCCCAGAACAACCCTGCGACGGCGCGGTAATGAAGACCACTGCAGTCGAAATCCTGCCTACAGCACGTGATGTCTCCGAGAGTTCACGAAGCACAGCGCCGGGAAGAAGGTTCACGTTCAACTGTGCACTGACCACAAGTGACGATTCCATACTTTCCGCCTGGGTGAGTTCCTACGACAGCTCAGCAGAAACCGCTTGGAAGTTCTACAGCCAGAATATCCGAAACCAAGGAAAGCCTGTCTCGGTGCCAGGCAATATCGAGGCCCGCTCATGGTCCCGGCAAACAGTGGTCTACCTGAAGTGCACACCACCCGACATGGACCCAGAGGATGCCGTTGAAGCTTACTCACTCGCCGTCGAGTCAAAGATTGTAGGCGAGAGTAAGATCCACGGAAAGGCCCTCCGTCAAGCGCTAACCGATTTCGCATTTCAAGCGGCAGAGCACTCCTTCCGGCTGGCTGAGTGCCAAGAGCACATTAAGTTCCCCAAGAATCCGCCTGCCTTGCAATGACGCGCACCCTATGCGGCAACTCGTGTGGGAAATCAAGAGATTTTGATAATAGCCTGATCAGAAATCTGCGCGATCTACCAAAGGCCGTCATTACGCCGGTAAATTCAGAAGTGCCGCTATTTCAGGCGTATCGAGAGTACGAAGACCTTACCCGATACGGCGTCTTCGTGAAAGTGATTCCCTGGAAGAGGTGCTGTGTAAGCGCCGGAATCCGGCTCGGCGAGATGCGTGCCACCGCGGCCCTGAGTGCGTCCGGAGTCAGTTCGGGCATGGGGATCAGCGGTCCGTACGGGCCGTCTGGCTGGGCGCTCACGGTGACCTCAGGTACAGGAACGTGCGTACCCATACGGTACCGGCGGTGAGTGACATGTGGCGTACGTTATGAAATCGGTCAGGGGCCTCTTCAGAAGTCCGGCCAGTCCACCATCCCCGCGAAGGCCAAGCACAGCACCAGAACGGAAAGCGGAGCCAGGAGCGCGAAGAGTACGCGGCGGCCCGTGTGCCTCTCGGACTGGCTTGCCCAGCTGCCCACCAAGAGGGCCAGGGTCAGCAGGAGGCCGAAGCGGAAGACGTTGAAGGCAGGCGTCCAGCTGGCGTCGAAGCGGTCGGCCATCTCGCCGTTGCAGGGGTCGCAGGCCATCGGGGAGAGTCCGACGTAGAGGAACGCGAAGAAGGTCAGCGGCAGGGTGACCAGGGTGGAGAGCAGTGGGGCCACCCATGACTTCGAGGCGCGAGGTTGTGCAGTGGCGGTGCTGGTGCTCTCGCTCGTGTTCTCCTGCATGGAGATCAGTCAAGCTCGGCTCGCGCTAGGGCGCATGCGTGTATGTACTCAGGCAGCCCGGGGTTACTACCTAGCGGCTGGGCTCCAGCCACGGGTGGTAGTGCGTGCGCCCCAGGACGTCCCCGCTGTGTGCCGCCGCCACGGCGCCGACGACTGGCACGGCCAGGAGTACGAGGATCATCAGCCCTGGGCCTACGTCCACTACGGATGCCAGGGCGAGGAGTTCTGCCAGGAATACTGCGCTGGCGGCCGATCCGCCGACCAGCCCTCTCAACACAGCCCGAGCGGCAAGCCATTCCGGGGACAGAGCCAGTACCGCACCCGTTACCGCGCCCAGCAGAACTCCACCCGCCAGGCTTCCGCCCACCCCTCCAACCCCGACCGTGAGACCAGCCAGGGCATCGTCGTACGCCCCACCGAAGGTCCACATCACCACGGCGACCAGGCCCACAGAACCGAAGATGATCGCTGGCACCAACGCGATGCGTACTCCGAGCCGGGTGCCTCGGCGGACCACGGCTCCGAGTTTCACTAGATGCTTCTTGAGGCGTACGTGATGAAGTTCGCCCAGGCGTGAGGAGCGAGCGTCAGGCAGGGGCCCTCGGCGTTCTTGGAGTCGCGGACGTGGATCGTGCCGGGAACGGCAGCCACCTCGACGCAGTCGCCGGGTTCGTTGCTGCTGCTGTAGCTGCTCTTGCGCCAGGCCACCTCGACACAGTCGTTGATGTCGCCGCTGTCGCTGTAGCTGCTCTTGAACCACTCCAGCTCGGATGTCTCCCCGGCAGAAGGCTTGAGGGTCATGTCTCTCCAAGCATTTCCTCGATGATGGCCCGGGACTCCAGTGGCGGGGGAGCCTGGGTCCGGATCATGCCATACCGCAGCTCAAGGATCCGGAGCTGCTTCGGATCGGAGACCGGTCGCCCGTTGAAGGCTCCCTCGGAGCGCCCCAGAGCCGTTCCGTCCCCGAACTTAAGCAATCTGATCGAGCCGTCCATTCCCGGGTGCCTCTCGATCTCGGTCGGCATCACCTGAATCTGGACATTTGGCAACTGCCCCACTTCCAGTACGCGTTCGAGCTGCCGCTTCCACACCATTCTGCCCCCGAGTGGGCGCCGCAGCGTCACCTCCTCCAGAACGAAACAAATGGCAGGGCCTGGCGTGCGCTCGAAGATGGATTGTCGGCGCAGACGACCAGCTATGCCTCGTTCCACCTGGTCCTTCGTGTAGGGCGGCTGCTGCATCGTGAACAGGGTCTCGGCGTACTCCCTCGTCTGCAGCAGGCCATGCAGCGTGTGGTTGCTGTAGAACAGCAACTCGACCGCCTGTCCCTCCAGATTCGCCAACTCCCTTACCTTCTTCGGGTATCGGGCCTTCCGCATCTCCTCCTTCATGTCCGAGATGAAGCCCTGGGCGCCCAGCACCTCGTCCGCCTTGTCCAGGTACTCCGGGCGTGGGATCCGCTTCCCGCGCTCGACCTTCCGGACCTGGTCCTCCCCGTACCCGATGGCCTCTGCGAACTCCGCGACACGGAGTCCACACTTTTCCCGCCAGCGCTTCTGTTGGTGGCCGAATGCCTCGACCACCGATGCGATCTCGTCGTCCGGGTCTACATCCCAACCCGCTTCGTCCGCCTCGCTCATGCGTCCCCACCTCCGCGATGCCATCCGACTTCAACGCGCACCCGTACCCGTACGGCACGCCGGACAGCCGGGACAGGACCGGACAACGGCGGGACAAAAAGCCTACGCACAGGCCGAGTTGCTGTTCAGGGTAAGGAGGGACGAACACGCTGAGTGACGTGAACTCTGAAATCACTCACCTGCTCTCCCCTACGCCTAGGGGTGCACGTCTTGCCCGTCGCCTTACCGCCGACCGGTTCACTGACTGGGGCTGTCACCTGCACACCGTCGAGATCGCCGAACAGGTCGCCGCGGAACTCGCCAACAACGCGGCCACACACGGACGCGTGACCGGACGCGGGTTCCGGCTCAGGCTCAAGCTGTCGGACTACGACGGAACGTCTGGCGTCAGCACGCTTCGTATTGAAGTGACCGATACTCGCGCCGAGGTCCCTGTGCCGACCTCAGCCGAACGACCCTTCCCTCACTCGGAATCCGGGCGCGGACTCTTTCTCGTCGAGGCCCTTGCCGATCGATGGGGCGTCCAACGTGGGCCCGTTCCGTGCAAGACCGTTTGGGCCGAGATTGATTGTCTTACGCCCGCATCGAGGGTTCCACGGCCCGGTGGCCCGAGCTCTGGTCTCGCGCGACGTCAAGAATCAAAGAACCCGGGGAAAGAACCCTTCCAAGCCACCCCAGCCCCTCGCTCAGAGTCTCATCACCCACGCGAGTGAATGGGCCCAACTCGGCTTGCGCATATGCCGATTGGCGACGCAGGCTCGGCCTCAGCAGTACAACAACCACAGACATGTGACGGCCCTCGCCGGGACTGGCATCCCAGTGCGAGGGCCTGACCAACAAGGAAGAAGCAGCTTCCCGATGGCTCTGCAGCAGCTTAGCGCGCCCTCCTGCGCGCGTCCCCAAGTTCCCTCTGCCGGTGTCCAACACATCAACCGGCGCCACCGCGACCGCTTCACCGTCGTCGGCAATCACCTCGCCCAGCACCGCGAGCTCTCCCTCGTCGCGATCGGGCTGGCCACGCACATCCAGTCCCTGCCCGCCGGTGCCAAGGTCACCATCAAGGCGCTTGCCGAGCGCTTCTCCGAGGGGGAAGTGCGGATTGCCGCCGCTCTGCGTGAGCTCGAAGCGCATGGTTATCTCGCCCGGACCCGTGAGCGGCTGCCCTCCGGCCGGGTCGTCACCCGTACCGTCTCGTACAACAACCCGCCTGCTATGGCGGCCTGTTCAGAGCCTCCGCCTGCGCCCTCCGCGCCTCGTACCCCTCGTACGCCTCCCGCCGCCGCCGAAGAGCACGGCACCGACCCCGTAGCCACCACCCTCCTCACCGACCTCCGCCGCCACGACCCCCGCCTCCTCCTCTCCCAGTGCGACGTCACCCGCCTCGCCCCCGCCGTAGCCGCCTGGCTGGACCGGGGCATCGACCCCGACGCCGTACGCCGGACGCTCACCGCCGCGCTTCCGACCGAGCCGATCCGCCACCCGGCCGCCCTGCTCGCGCACCGGCTCCAGGAGTTGCTGCCGCCACCTCTCCCAGCAACACCCATCCCGGAGGCGCTCCGCCCCGACCCCCTCCAGAACTGCGACGCCTGCGACCGCGCCTTCCGGGCACCGGAACCTGGCCGCTGCCGTGACTGCACCACTTCGGCCTCAGCCTGTCCCGCTGCTTCCGCCACCGCTGCCTAGACATGCGTAGACAGAAGTAATCATGGGGAATCGCTACGGTGCTGCCAGAATCTGGATGGAGGGAGCAGGACATGGGCGAGGGCGAGGGCGAGGGCGAGGGCGAGCCATTGAAGACCATGGTCGACGGTGTCGAGGTCGAGGTCCCCAACACCATCCCCGACATCCGCGAAGCGCTGCCGAAAGAGTTGCGCGAGGAGTTCGACCTGGCCATCAACTCGGCCGGTGTGCACGAGATTCACGCGGTGATGCGGCACTGGATGTTCCGGGCCGTGCCGGACCCGGCGGCCGACGCCATCATGGACCGTCTGGCGCGCGAGGAAGCGGAGAGGAACAGCGCCGCGTGAGCTCTCACCACCGCATCGCCTACGCGCCGCCTGCCGACGACACCCTGGCCAAGATGTCCGGAGCCGATGCGTTCAAGTCCGCGATGGAGCGGACGCTCGGGGTCGATCCCTACCGGCATGGTTCCTCGGTCATCGGCCGCGATCCGGACCGCCGGGAGGCGACTGTTCGCGGCGTCATCGTCAGGTACTACGTCTCGGGGTCCATCCTGACCGTGACTGTGGTCAGGATGATTCCTGGTCCATAAGTCTCTGAAGCACGAGTCCTCGCGTGATGAGCGAGCCCCCGAGCCTCCGAGCCGCCACACGGCAACGGGCCGCGCTTATCCGCTCTGATCGGCCCGCCCTCGCCTACGCACCACCAGCACACCCAACGCCACAACCGCAACTGCCACAACAGCTCCCCCACCCACGAACCACGGGACTGATGGGTCGCTCCCCACGGGGCCAGGGGCGGGTGCGTCGATCCAGAAGCGGGCCTTCTTCGCGGCCTGGCCGCCGTGGCTGACCACGCGAGCCGATGCCGGGCCCGGCTCGGCATCCGTCTTCAGGCGGACGTGGCCCGTGTACTGACGGCCCGAGAAGGTCAGTTGGGCCGGTACTTCGAATGCGGGCGAGTACGCCTCGACCTTCTTCTCCTCGGGGTCACGCCACTCGTCGAGCCAGGAGAGCTGCACTTCCTCTCCGGGCCTTCCGGTCTCGACCGTCAGCGTCGCAGAAGGAGCGTACTCCGCTGGCGTCTTGGTTCCCGAGCCGGTGAGCGAGCTGGTGGGTGAACCGGCGGGTGAGCTGATGGGTGAGCTGGTGTGCGCCACAGCAGGGGACGCCAACAGCAAGCCGGACGATATACCACAAACCGCTAGTGCCTGACAGGCGGCACGCAACATGACAAATGGACCCTTCAGGTGTTCTAGTGTCCGACGCACCTTACCCGCTCCATATATGCCGTCATGGCCCGTACCTGGTCCTTACCGAGCTATGTGGAGCTAACCGGACAATTGAAAGAACGCACTACCCTGATGAGACGCCCTCACCTGCCGCGGTTCGTCGCGCTGGGCCTGTCCGCGGCCATCCTCGCCGCACCCGCAACGACCGCCATACCGACCGCCACGGCCGCACCCGGCCCGGCGCCGTCCGCACCGGCCACGGCCACCCCGTCGCCGTCAACGCCCGCAGGGCAACCGGAAGCTGCCGCCTCTCCGAGCAGCACCTCATCCGCTGCCTCATCCGCTGCCTCACCTGGTACCTCACCCTCTGAAGAACCACCCGAGTCCAAGTCCCCCGAGTCCCCCAAGTCCCCCAAGTCGCCCGAGAGCTCCGCACCGACTCCGACTCCGGCCACGACGCCGGGCATGTCCGACGAGGAGTACTACCGCAGCCTCGGCATCGACCCGACGCCGCGCCCGCCCGCGCCCCTGAACGCCAAGGAACTCGAAGAGGCCAAGGCCCTCGACGCGTACTGGACGCCCGAACGGCTCCGCAACGCCCGGCCGTTGGACAACCCCGACGGCCCGACGCTCGGCGAAACCCACGGCCAGGGCGGCCACGGCGCCAAGGACGGCCAGAGCGGCCAGAGCGGCCAGAGCGGCCAGAGCGGCCAGAGCGGCCAGAGCGTGCTCCGCTCACCCAGCCACACAGTCAAGGGCGGCTTCAACAACGTGGGCGTGTTCGTCGTCACCCGGCCGGGAGGCAAGGAGGACCGCTTCTGCAGTGCGTCCGTGGTGGACTCGCCCTCGATGAACCTGGTCATCTCCGCCGCCCACTGCCTCTCCGACAGCGACCGCTACGAGAACTTCGGCTTCGTACCGAAGTACAACGACTCGGCCAACCCGAAGCCGTTCGGTATCTTCCGCGCGGAGAAGAAGCGCACCTATCTCGACGGCCGTTACCTGCGCCTCGGCTCGTCCAAGGCCGACGACCTGGACTTCGCCTTCGTACGCGTCCAGCGCAATCAGAAGAACCAGGTCCTGGCCACCGCCGTGGGCGGCGGCAACCGGCTCAAGTTCGTCGGGCCCGGCGACTTCGTGCAGAAGGACGCCCACCTGATCGGGTATCCGGGTGGGTCCAGGACGCCGCGGGACTGCAAGTCGACGACCAAGAAGTTCAACGGCCGGTTCGTGCAGATTGATTGCGACGGTTACACCCCGGGCACGTCCGGCTCGCCGTTCCTGGCGAACTGGGACGGCAAGCGGGGCGAGGTCTTCGGCGTCATCGGCGGCTACAAGACCGGCGGACATTCGAACGACACGTCCTACTCCTCGCAGTTCGACGCCGACATCAACCGCCTCTACGTACAGGCGGTGAACAACTACCCGCCGGACCAGGCGTCTCCGCTCGGCTCCGGCGGCACGTGGAAGCACGCCAAGGCCATGGCCTCGGGCACCTTCTACAACCCCGACGACTACGAGCCGGCCAGAGCCGCCGCGCTGCGCGGCACGACCGTCCGCAAGACCGGCACCCAGGACATGATCGTGCTCTGGGACGACGGCGAGCTGTCGCTCTACGAGGGCGACGGGGCGTACGGCTTCGAAAAGGACCGCAAGCTGATCGGCCCCAATGGGACTTGGAAGTACGCCAAGGCCATCACGGCCGGTGACTTCACCGGCGGGCACCAGTACGACCTGATGGTGCTCTGGGTGGACGGCGAGGTGTCCCTCTACAAGGACATCGACTACGACTCCGGCTCCATCAACAACGTCCGCGAGATCACCCTCCAGAAGCCCAACGCCCTCTGGAAGCACGCCACCGCCATCACCGCGGGCGCCTTCGGCGGCAACACCTGGCCCGACGACCTGGTCGTGACCTGGGACGACGGCGAGGCCACCCTGTACTGGGACGTGGACGCGCGCGGCATGCGCAAGGACAAGGAGCAGAAGCTCGCCAACCCCGGATCGGTGTGGAAGTACGCCCGCGCCCTGACCGCGGGTGACTTCGGGGGTGAGAACAACAACGACCTCATGGTGCGCTGGGTCGACGGCGAACTCACCGTCTACAAGGACCTGGGCATCAACGCACTCAAGAGCGAGAACCGGGTCCTGGCCCCCAACGACCTCTGGAAGAAGCACGCCAGAGTCATCTCCGCCGGCAACTACGGCGGCAACACCTGGCCGGACGACCTCATGGTGCGCTGGTCGGACGGGGAGCTGACCATGTACGGGGACTCGTCGGCGACCAGGCTCGGCACGGAGTACATGATGGTGCCGCCCGCCTGATCTCGACACACCGCTGATCCTCGACGCACCCGCACCCGCGCGGGCGGACACCAAGTTCCCAGGGTCCGCCCGCGCCCGCGCAACACCCGCCAGGCCGCAGCAGATGTGAGGGCCTCCTAGCCCTCCTGAACCACAGCCGCCTGCGCCCGAATCGGCAGCCGGTTGCACGTCCGGCCCGTAGCCGCCCGTACCGCTCCCGCCACCGCCGCCGGGGATGTCACGACCGGGACCGCCGAAGCCGCCTTCGCGCCGAAGGAAGCCACCACATCCCGCTCCTCGACCAGCTTCACGATCCGAATGTCCGGAGCGTCCAGGGCCGTCGGCAGGGCGTAGCCCGTCAGGTCCGGGTGGCGCGGGATGCCCTTGGGGCTGCGGAGGTTTTCCGTCAGGGCCATGCCTACGCCCTGCGTCACCCCCGCCTCGATGCGGGCGGCCAGCTGCGCCGGGTTCAGCACCCGGCCCACATCCTGCGCGACCGCCAGCTCCACCACCCGTACCGAGCCCAGCTCCACGTCCACGTCCACCACGGCGCGCACAGCGCAAAAAGCCATGCCCACGAACGCGTCGCCCTGGCCCGTCTCGTCCAACGGCTCCGTCGGGTGCGGGCGGCACTGGGCCGTGGCCCAGAGTTCCTTGCCGTCCATGGCCTCCGTGACCGTGGTCGACAGGACGCCGTCGTACGACGTGATCTTGCCGTCGGTGATTTGCAGGAGCTCCGTGGACATGCCGAATTTCGCCGCCAACGGCTGGAGCAGCTGAGTACGGACCATCTTGGCCGCTCGCTCCACCGCGCCGCCCGACACCCACGTGTGGCGGCCTCGGCACGCCGGGCCCGCCGGGGGCTGGTCCGTATCCACCGACGCTACGTGGACTTCCTCAATCCCCAGGGTTTCCTGGACCACTTGGCGGGCCAGCGTCGAGAAACCCTGGCCGGTTTCCACTGCGGCGCAGATGACCGTCGCTACGCCGTCCTTGACCTTGACCGTGGCCGTGGAGACCTCGTCCGTGCCCTCGGCGCCCAGCATGTGCACCATGCCGAGGCCGTAGCCGACGCCGCGCCGGATCGCGCCCGGCTCGCCCGCGCCCTCCGGGCCGCCCGGCAGCAGCCAGTCCTCTTCCGGGGTGTCCTTGGGCAGCGGCGGCAGCTCGAAGTCCCTTACGGCCTTGAGGAGTTCGGCGACCGGGGCCGGGCACGTCACCGTCTGGCCGGTCGGCAGGATGTCGCCCGTCGCCATGACGTTGCGCATGCGCAGGTCCGCCGGGTCCAGGCCCAACTTCGCGGCCAGCTTGTCCATTTGGGCTTCGTACGCGACACAGACCTGCATCGCGCCTTCGCCGCGTACGTGGCCGGACGGCGGGTTGTTCGTGCGTACCGCCCAGCCCTCGATGAAGGCGTGGGGGACTACGTACGGGCCGCAGGCGAAAGCCACCGCCGCCGCCAGGCTGTCCGATGACGCGTCCGCGTACGCGCCCGCGTCGAGCAGGATCTGGGCCTCCACCTTCACCAAGCGGCCCTCGGCCGTGGCGTGGTGGCGGTAGCGGAGCAGGGTGGGGTGGCGGTGGGTGTGGCCGAGGAAGGACTCCTCGCGCGTCGCCGCCAGTTTCACCGGGCAGCCGGTTTTCAACGCCAGCAATCCCAGGGGGAGTTGGAAGCTGGCGTCCTCCCTGTCTGCCGTCGCGCCCGGTACGCCTGTCACGACGACCTTGACCCTGTCCTGTTCCAGGCCGTAGCACGACGCCGCCAAATCACGGTCCGTGTGCGGGTCCGTCGACGCTACGTAGAGCTCTACGCCGCCGTCCGGGCGCGGGACCGCGAGGCCCGCCTCGGCGCCGATCGGGGCCGGGTCCTGGCGGCCGATGCGGTACAGGCCCTCCACGATGACGTCGCCGGCCGCCTCCGGGTCGCCGTAGCGCAGCGGGATGTGGCGGATCAGATTGCCGTCGGGGTGCAACGGCTCGGCCGCGAAGGCCTGTTCCGGGTCCGTGACCGGGTCGAGGACCTCGTACTCCACCGCGATCGCCGCGGCGGCCATACGGGCCGTGTCCGGGTGGTCCGCGGCCACCGCCGCGATGGCCTCGCCGTGGTGGCGGACGATCGTCGATGCGAAGACCGGGCGGTCCGCGATCCGGCGGCCGTGCGTCGCGTCGCCGGGGATGTCCTCGTGCGTCACCACCGCCTGGACGCCGGGCATCGATGCCGCTTCGGCCGTGTCGATCGAGACGATACGGGCGTGCGGGTGCGGGGAGCGGAGCACCGCCGCCCACAGCAGGCCCTCGGCCCACAGGTCGGAGGCGTACGGGTACGTGCCCTCCGTCTTGGCCCGGGCGTCCGACGGCGGGAGCGAGGAGCCGAGGCCGTGCGGGGGCGGCTCGGGCGCCGCGCCAGGGCCGGAGGGGCCCGGGCCCGGGCCCGCGGGGGTGGTGGCACCCGAGTGGTCGGTGGGGCCGGTGCCGCGAGGCGGCGTCGCGGTCGCTGTGGCGTCGTTGCTCACGCTCATGCCATGCCTCCGTCCTGGTCCTCCGAGTGGTGCGGGTACGGGTACTGGTCCGGGTGCGCGCCGCCCTCGCCGGGGGGTGCCTGGTGGGGGATGCGGGCTACGGGGGCGGGGGCGGTGGGTGCGGTGGATGCGGCCGTGTCGTCGGTTCCGTCCGCCGCGCGGTGCGCGGTCCCGTCGTCCGCGGTCTCGTCCGTCGTGGCCTCGGCCGCTCTGGTGGCCTCGCGTTCGGCCACGACCTCGCGTACGGCGTCGAGTACGCCCCGGTAGCCGGAGCAGCGGCAGAGGTTGCCGCAGAGCGCCTGACGGGTCTCGCGCTCGGTCGGCGCCGGGTTGCCCGCGAGGAGGTCGTGCAGGGTCATCGCCATGCCGGGTACGCAGAAGCCGCACTGCACGGCCGTACCGGCCGCCAACGCCCGCTGCACGTCCGAGGGTTGGCCATCGGCGGCCAGGCCCTCGACCGTACGCACCTCGCTGCCCGCCGTCGTCGCCGCGGGCACCAGGCAGGACGCGACGAGACGACCGTCGACCTGCACGGCGCACGCCCCGCACTCCCCCTGCGAGCAGCCGTCCTTCGCCCCGGCCAGACCCAGACGCTCACGCAGCACGTAGAGCAGCGACTCACCGATCCACGCGTCCGTGACGGGGCGGTCGGCGCCGTTGACGCGCAGGACGTAGGAGACGAGGGGTTGTTGGTCGTTGAGGGTGGGGGTGGCTGGGGCGGCCGGGTCGGCTGGCTCAGCTGGCTCGGCGGGGGCTGCCGGGTCGGCAGAGGGTGCCTCTTCGAGGGACGGGGCGGCGGGAGCGGGTTCTTCCTGGGCCGGTTCGGCGGGGGCAGCTTCCTCTGGAGCCGGTTCGGCGGGGGCCGCCTCCTGCGTCTCTTCTACGGCCTCTACGTCTTCTTGTACGTCCTCTTGTGGTTGCGCTGCGGGCGCTTCCCCATGGACGGGTTCTTCTTCTGTGGGCTCTTCTTTTTGCGCAGGTTCTTCTTGGGCGGGCTCTTCGTGCGCAGGCTCTTCTTGTACGGGCTCTACGAGCGCTGGAGGTACGTCGAGTACGGGGGCTTCCTGTACGGCCTCCTCCTGCACAGGCACGTCTTGTACGGGTTCGGGTACTTCCTCCCGTACGTCCTCCGCCCAAGGCGCGGGCGCACCCCCCGGCAGCGTCGCGGGTGCGTTGCCGCCCCACTGCTCGACCAAGGACGACTGCGTGAACTCACCCGATTCGTCCGGGAGTTCGCCGGTGGCGACCGGGATGGACCACTCGCCCGTCACATCGGCGACAGGCGTCGGCTCGGGCTCGGCCGTGAACGACCAGTGCCCCGTGGTGCCGGGCTCGTGCGCCTCGGGCGCGGGCGGCTGTGGGGCGTTGGGCTCGGGCCACTGCACGGACGCGCCGGAAGGCTGCTGTTCACCGGCCTGTCCACCGGCCTGTCCACCGGTCTGTTCACCCGCTGCCGCAGCCGCCACGGTCGGCCCCATGGTCGGCACGACGAACATGCCCGTGGCCGCGGGATCCGTCGCCGCGCCCGGGGCCACCGAGATGTGCGGCGGGACGTAACCGCCCGCGCCCGGGGCCGCGAGCGGGGTCGCCTCGTCGAAGTCGGAGAGGGTCGGGGTCGTGCCCTGGGTCATCCGGTCCGGGAAGCCGCCCTCCGGCAACTGTACGAAGGCCGTGGCGTCCGCGTCGTACTCCTGGTGCGGCGTGGGCTGCCAACCGACGGCACCCGCGGGGCCGACCGGGCCCATCGGACCGGACGGGCCGGACGGACCCGACGGGCCGACCTGCTCACCCTGGCCGCCGCTCCAGCCTCCCCAGCTGTCCTGGCCATCCTGGCCGTCCCAACCGTCCTGGCCACCCCAACTGTCCTGACCGCCCCAGTCCCCGTGACCACCCTGGCCGTCCCACGAGTCCTGGCCGCCGCCGCTCCAGCCGTCCTGACCGGCGCCCCAACTGCCCTGATCGCCCCAGCCACCGTGACCAGCCTGACCACCGTGGCCGCCGTGGCCGCCGTGACCACCCTGGTCGCCGTGGCCGCCCTGGCCGTCCCGCTCGATGTCGTCGTCGCTCACGACAGTGCCCTCCCCAGTGCTCGTCGGGCCAGCACGGCGACCGTGCGCCGCAGGTGCAGTACGGCGGGCGGCAGCTGCTCCGGCGTGCCGTCGGGCGCCTGGTCGGGGATGCAGGCGGCGGCGACGTACTCGCCGAAGGCGTGCAGCGCCTCGGGGGCCAGGACCCGTCCGGCGCCCCAGTCGATCAGGGAGGCCACCCATTGCTCGGCCTCGAGCGGGCGCAGCGGCATCGGTGCGATGGCGCCGACCGCGCACCGCACGCCCCTGCGGGCCGGGTCGAGGACGAGGGCGACGGAGGCGGTCGCGCGGCCGGGGCCGGTGCGGCCGGTCGCTTTCAGGAAGACCTGGGGGGCGTGCAGGAGCGGAACGCGTACGTAGCCGATGAGTTCGCCCGCGCCGAGCCGCTCCATCCCGGCGAGCAGGTGCGAGACGGGGACCTCGCGGCGGGCGCCGCCCGGGCCCGCGACGATCAACGTGGCTTCGAGTGCGGCCAGGACGGGCAGCGAGTCGCCGGTCGGGGCCGCGGACGCGATGTTGCCGCCGAGCGTGCCCGCGTTACGGACCGTGGGCGGCCCGGCGGCGCGGGCGGCGGCGGCGAGTGCGGGGATGAGCGCGGCGAAGTCGGGGCGGCCCATGCGGGCGTGGGTGAGTCCGGCACCAAGAAGTGCGTGTCCGTCCTGGTATGTCCAGCCGCGGATCTCGCCGATCCGGCCGAGGCCGACGAGCGCGGCGGGGCGGAGGAGGCCGGAGTTGACCGCGGCCATGAGATCGGTGCCGCCCGCCACGGGCACGGCGGCGGGCATGGCCGCGAGCGCCGCCACGGCCTCGTCGAGCGAGACCGGCAGCGTCACGAACTGTGCCGCCTGCTCCGCCTGAGACGTGGGCGGTTGCTGCGCGGACGGCTGCTGCGCGGGCGGTTGCTGCGCGTGCGGTGCGTGCGTGGTCAACCGCTGCCCCTTCCCTCTGACCGACCGACCGATCCGCTGCGACCGATCCGCTGGAACCGGCCGCTGCCGCGCCTGTGCGGGCCGGTCCGGCCACGGTGAACCTACTCCGCCGTACGGTACGTCCTCACAGGCCGGACGAGGCAACTCTGGCACATCTTCCGGGCCCTCCGACGCGGGGGTCCGCTAGGAGAACTTGTTCCGGTAATCCCGAAAGAAGTCCGTTTCCTCCGAACCGCCCCCACGTTTTCCAGGGGCATGTCCCAGGGGCGTACGGCTCCGCGAACCCTCACACGTTCGGGGGTGCACCCTCGATAGGGCGTCCGAGCACCCCTGGGCGCCGCTGCCAGGGCAGAGGGCCGGAGGGCGGCCGATAGCCGACACCGAGCGCGTCAAGTCGCTCGTAATGGGACACCATGCGGCCCTCGAACTCGGCGAAGTCCCGCTCGGCGGGGGCGGGCAGGGCGCTCCAAGCGACCTCGCTGAAGGCGACGAGGCGCGGGAACGCCTGGTAGTCGACGCGGGCCTCGGACTCCATCACCTCGGTCCAGACGTTGGCCTGGGTGCCGAGGACGCGGGCGGCCTCGGCGGGGGTGAGCTCGGGCGGTACGGGCTCGAAGCGGTAGACGTCCTCGAGGGTGCGTACGTAGCCGATGGGTACCGGCTCGTGCTCGCCCGCGTCCTGCCGGTGGTCCAAGTAGACCTGCTGCTCGGGGCACATGACGACGTCGTGACCCGCGCGGGCGGCGGCGATGCCACCGGCGTAGCCGCGCCAGGAGGAGACGGCGGTGCCGGGCGGGAGGCCGCCCTTTTCGGCCTCTTCGGCTGCCCCTTCGTCTTCAGCCTCTTCGGCTGCCCCTTCGTCCAGGGAGGTGCCCTGAAGGATCTCGTCCCAGCCGATGAGGCGGCGGCCGCGGGCGGCGAGCCAGTCCGCGAAGTGCCGGATGAACCAGGCCTGCAGCTCGTCCTCGTCGGCCAACCCCAGCTCCCTGATGCGCTCCTGGGCCGCCGCGGAGCGTTTCCACTGGTCGCGGGGGCACTCGTCGCCGCCGATGTGCACGAACGGCGAGCTGTCCGCCGGGAAGAGTTCGAGGACCTCCTCCAGGACGCCCTCGTAGAAGCGCAGGGCGTTGTCAGTGGGGGCCAGTACGTTCGGGTTGATGCCCCAGGTGTCCCAGACGGAGAGGGTGGTGGTGTCGATGACGTCGGTGTTGCCTAGTTCCGGGTATGCGGCGATGGCGGCCTGCGAATGCCCCGGAATGTCGATCTCCGGTACGACCCGGATATGCCGCTCACGGGCGTACGCGACGATCTCGCGGATGTCGTCCTGGGTGTAGTAACCGCCGTGCGGCTTCTCCTCCCAGAGGGGCGAGGCCCGGTGGCCGTACTTGGTGCGGGTGCGCCAGGAGCCGACCTCGGTGAGCCGGGGGTGGCGCTTGATCTCGACGCGCCAGCCCTGGTCGTCGGTGAGGTGGAAGTGGAAGACGTTCAGCTTGTGCGCGGCGAGCAGGTCGAGGTAGCGGAGCACGCCGTCCTTGGGCATGAAGTGCCGCGCCACGTCGAGCATCAGGCCACGCCAGCCGAACCTCGGGGCATCCTCGACGAGCACGCCGGGCACGGTCCAGGTCCGGCCGGGATTGAGCGGGGCCCGGCGGTACGCGTCGGGGCCGAGCAGCTGGCGCAGGGTCTGCGCGCCGCGGAAGACTCCGGCGGGGGTGGCGCCGTGCAGGGTGACGGCGGCCGCGTCCCCGTCCACGTGCAGGCGGTAGCGCTCGGGATTCTCCGGCCCGCCGGGACCGTCGCCCCCGGGGTCGAGGCGCAGCCGGATCACATTGCCGTCCGTACCGGCGCCCGGGTCCAACGGAAAGCCGGTGGCCGCACCAAGTACCGCGCGGAGCCAGCGGGCGGTGTCCTCGGTGCCGGGGGCGGCGTCCAGGACGGTGTCCGCGTCGAGCACGAAGGCGCCGGGGAGGTGGCGGAGGGTGCGGGGGGCCGGGATCAGGGCGGCGGCTGTCATGCCGCTGAGCCTGCCACGAGGGATGGGGCGTGGGGCGCCTGCGGGGGGCTTTCTTCCCCAGCCCCGCCCCTTCCCGTAAGCAGGGAGCTCTGCCCCCTGCACCCCCGCTCCTCAAACGCCGGAGGGGCTGATGGGGCTAGTTCTTGCCGCCGCCCTTGCCGCCGTCCTTGTCCTTGTCGCCACCGGCGCCCATGGACTCGTAGATCTCCTTGCACATGGGGCACACCGGGTACTTCTTCGGGTCGCGACCCGGCACCCAGACCTTGCCGCAGAGCGCGACGACGGGGGTCCCGTCGAGCGCACTCGCCATGATCTTGTCCTTCTGGACGTAGTGGGCATAGCGCTCGTGGTCTCCGTCGCCGTGCGACACCTGTGGCGTCGGCTCTACGAGGGTCCCCGTACCTGCCCCGCGCTCGGGCTCATGAGTGCTCATGGGTTCCAAGGGTACCCACGGACGCGCGAAGTACGGCGGGGACGTCAACCGCGCGCTACGTAGCACTCCGTACGCCCGGAAGCGCTAGTTGAGCGAGGGATCGTCCGGATATGTCGCCACCATCGCCAGTTCGCTGCGCTGGCGCCGCAGGACCGCGCGCCAGAGCCGCTCCGGGGCGGGCGAGGAGACGTCCCCGGGCTCCGACTCGACGACGTACCAGGCGCCGTCGGACAGCTCGTCCTCCAGTTGGCCCGGGCCCCAGCCCGCGTACCCGGCGAAGATCCGCAGGCTGCCGAGCGCGGCGGCGAGCAGCTCCGGCGGGGTCTCCAGGTCGACGAGGCCGATCGCGCCGTGTACGCGGCGCCAGCCGATCGGGTCCCCGCCGGAAACGGCACCGCCCGTACGGAGTTCGGCGTCCGAGGAGGCGACGGAGTCGGTGTCCGTGGCGCCCTTTTCTTCGGTTACGCCCCTTACTTCCCTTGCGTCCCGTGTCTCCTTCGCCTCGTCCGACGCGCCCTCGAATCCCGGGATTACGCCGACGCCGAGCGCCGAATCAAGGGATACCGGGCCGCCTTGGAACACGACTCCGGGCTCGCCCGCCAAAGAGGCCCAGCCCTCCAGAATGTCGCCGACTCCGACCGGCGTAGGGCGATTCAGGACCACGCCGAGCGAGCCTTCGTCGTCGTGGTCGAGGATCAGCACAACGGAACGGTCGAAATTCGGGTCCGCCAGGGCAGGGGTGGCGACGAGCAACCGGCCTGTGAGCGAGGACACCTCGGTCATGACAGACATGATCCCGCATCTTCGCGGTCCGTGGGGAGCCAACGTCCGTATGTGAGGGAGCGCAGCTCAGGGCGCGGAGAGGCAGAAACCGCGCACAGGCACAGAACGCCCCATTCTAGTGACCCTAAGTACCGGAAAACGCACGGTTCGTGTTGTGGCGAATTCATGACGGACCGGGAGGCCCTCGACCTGCCAGGAAGAGGGTAGAAGGCCATTAGTCTTTCTCCTCGGCCCCTGCCCACCTCATCGGAACGCGAGATACATGACCGTCAAAGGCAATGACGACGTCCTGCTTGTCCACGGCGGCGCCCCGCTGGAGGGCGAGATCCGTGTCCGCGGCGCGAAGAACCTGGTCCCCAAGGCCATGGTCGCCGCGCTGCTCGGCAGTGGCCCGAGCCGGCTGCGCAATGTCCCCGACATCCGTGATGTCCGGGTCGTACGCGGTCTGCTGCAACTGCACGGCGTGACCGTCCGTCCCGGTGACGAGCCCGGCGAGCTGGTGATGGACCCGTCGCACGTGGAGTCGGCCAACGTCGCCGACATCGACGCGCACGCGGGCTCCTCCCGCATCCCGATCCTGTTCTGCGGCCCGCTCCTGCACCGCCTCGGGCACGCGTTCATTCCGGGCCTCGGCGGCTGTGACATCGGCGGGCGGCCGATCGACTTCCACTTCGAGGTGCTTCGGCAGTTCGGCGCGACGATCGAGAAGCGTGCGGACGGGCAGTACCTGGAGGCGCCGCAGCGGCTTCGCGGCACCAAGATCCGGCTGCCGTACCCGTCGGTGGGCGCGACCGAGCAGGTGCTGCTCACGGCCGTGCTCGCGGAGGGGCTCACGGAGCTGTCCAACGCGGCCGTGGAGCCGGAGATCGAGGACCTCATCTGCGTGCTGCAGAAGATGGGCGCGATCATCGCGATGGACACGGACCGGACGATCCGGATCACCGGTGTCGACAAGCTCGGCGGCTACAACCACGCGGCGCTGCCGGACCGTTTGGAGGCGGCGTCCTGGGCCTCCGCGGCCCTGGCGACCGAGGGCAACATCTACGTACGCGGCGCGCAGCAGCGCTCGATGATGACGTTCCTCAACACCTACCGGAAGGTGGGCGGTGCCTTCGAGATCGACGACGAGGGCATCCGCTTCTGGCACCCCGGGGGCTCGCTCAACGCCATAGCGCTGGAGACGGACGTCCACCCGGGCTTCCAGACCGACTGGCAGCAGCCGCTCGTGGTCGCCCTGACGCAGGCGGCGGGCCTGTCGATCGTGCACGAGACGGTGTACGAGTCGCGGCTCGGCTTCACGTCCGCGCTCAACCAGATGGGCGCGCACATTCAGCTCTACCGCGAGTGCCTGGGCGGCTCGGACTGCCGCTTCGGTCAGCGGAACTTCCTGCACTCGGCGGTGGTTTCGGGCCCGACGAAGCTCCAGGGCGCGGACCTGGTCATTCCCGACCTGCGCGGTGGCTTCTCGTACCTGATCGCGGCGTTGGCCGCGCAGGGGACGTCCCGGGTGCACGGGATCGACCTGATCAACCGGGGGTACGAGAACTTCATGGAGAAGCTGGTGGAGTTGGGCGCGAAGGTCGAACTGCCCGGTGGGGCGCTGGTTTAAGCTCCCCGCCCCGCCCCTTCCCGAAAGCTTGCAGCGGCTTCGGGGGCCTGCGGCCCCCGGACCCCCGCCGCGGATATCGCGCAGGGGGGTACCTCCCTGCTCGAACGCAGTTGAGAGCTTGGGGGAGCGCTCGTCCTCAAACGTCGGACGGGCTGGTAGTTGCCGCACGGGCCAAAATGCCCACCCCCTCCGGTGGGTAAATGCCCGCCCCCTCCGGTTGGATGGGGGAGGCGGGGGCGCGGAGGCTGGCGGGGATTACCCGCCACCCGGGCTTCCTACCCAGCCGCTTCGGGGGGGCTGAGGGGCGGCCGGGGGTGGGGGCGCGGAAGCGCGCCGGGTTTACCCGCCCGCCCCGGCAGCCCCTGGCATTTCCCGCCCACCCCAATCAGCCCCTCCGGCGCTTGAGGAGCGGGGGTGCAGGGGGCGGAGCCCCCTGCTTACGGGAAGGGGCGGGGCTGGGGAGAAATCAACCCACCGTGAACGTCGTCAGTACCGCCGCGTGGTCCGTGGGCCACTCGTTGTCCGCGTGGTCCGGGACCGGCTTCGGGTCGCCCTCGACGAAGGACTGCGAATCCTTCACCTTCAGCTTGCTGCCCGCGTAGTTGATGAAGTCGATGCGGTCCTGTGGTTCCGGGTCGCCGGTCGAACCGTCGTGCTTCGGGTAGACCGGGGACCAAGTCGTGGCCGGGTCGGAGGCCGGGTCCGGGTGCGCCTGGCGGTACGAGTCCTTCAGGCCCGCGTCCGCGACGATCTTCGTCGCGGGCCAGTCCACCTGCCCGTACCCGCAGTGCTTATTGGCGTCCGTCCAGTCCAGGTGCGAGGGCGAGTTGAAGTCGCCGACGAGCAGCACCGGCGTCTTGTCCGCGTTCGCGATCTTGTCCTTGAGCTTGGTGGCCAGCTCGGTCGCCTGGCCCGTACGGCCCGACTCCGCCTCGCGCTTCATGATCTCGTCGACCGGCATCTGGTCGAAGCAGGCGTCGTACGGGCCGTACGGCGTGTAGCCGAGGTGGGCCGTCCAGAGCTCCACCTCCTGGCCGGTCGCTTCGTCGATGCGGATACGGACACCCGCGCCCGCGCCCCCGCTGATCGTCTCGGCCTTCGAGGTGATCGGGTAACGGCTGATGATGCCGAGGCTGCCCTTGGACTGCCAGTGGTCCCAACCGAGCTTCGCGGCAAGGTCCTTGGCGGCGTGCCCGGACGTCTCCTGGAAGCCGACGACGTCCGGCTTGTGCTTCTCGATGACCGCGAGCTGCTTGGTGAGCCCGTCGTTGACCTTCGCACCCCCGTGCCAAAGGTTCATGGACAGGACGCGCAGCTCGCCCGCGGCCTTCGGCTTCGGCTCCGGGGACGGCGTCGGTGAGGGACCCGCGAGGGCCGTCGCGGCGGTGGCGGCCGCGACGACCGCGGTCGCCGTCAGGGCGAGGGTAATGCGCCGTGTGACAGTCATGAGGTAGGTCACTCCTTCTGGACGATGCGCTCGGCGACGAGTACGGGATGGTCGTGCGGGGTGATCGTGCAGCGTGCTCCGGGCGTCAGCTCGGTCGCCTCCCAGCTGGGCAGGTCGGCCTTGAGCGCGACGCCGGAGTCCGTGGTGAGCAGGAGCCGGGTGGTGGCCCCGAGGAAGGTGGCCACGCGGACGCTCGCGGGCTCACCCTTGTCGTCCGCCGACCCCACGGCCAGGCCCTCGGGCCGGAGCAGTACGTCGACGTCGGTGCCCGGCGCATAACCGGCGGAGTCGCCGTGCATCGGCAGACGGCGCCCGAACAGCTCCACCGCACCCTTGTCGCGTACGACGCCAGGAAGCCGGTTCATCGTGCCGACGAACTCCGCCACGAACGGCGTCGCCGGGCGCTCGTACAACTCCGAAGGCGCGGCGCACTGTTCGAGCCGCCCGTCCTTCATCACGGCGACGCGGTCCGCCATGGACAGCGCCTCCTCCTGGTCGTGCGTGACGAAGACCGTCGTAATGCCGAGCTCGAGCTGGATGCGGCGGATCTCCTCGCGGAGGGTCAGGCGCACCTTGGCGTCCAGGGCCGACAGGGGTTCGTCGAGCAGGAGTACCCGGGGCCGGATCGCAAGCGCCCGGGCCAGGGCGACGCGCTGCTGCTGGCCGCCGGAGAGCTGGTGCGGGTAGTGGTCCCCGCGGCCGGGCAGGCCGACGAGTTCCAGCAACTCCTTGGCGCGCGCCTCCCGTTCAGCCCCGGCGACACCCCGCACCCGAAGCCCGTACGCCACGTTCTCCGCGGCCGTCATGTTCGGGAACAGCGAGTACGACTGGAACACCATGCCGATGTCACGGCGGTTGGCGGGCGTGCCCGTGATGTCCTCGCCGTCCATGAGCAGTTCGCCGCTGTCGGTCGACTCGAAGCCCGCGATGATCCGCAGGGCCGTGGTCTTGCCGCAGCCGGACGGGCCGAGCAGGGCGACCATCTCTCCGGCGGCGATGTCCAGGTCGAGGCCGTCGAGGGCGACCGTGGAGCCGAACTCCCGGCGCAGTTGCTTGAGTTGCACGGGGACGGTCATGAGGTCTCGGACTTCCTTTGCGTACGTTGCTTACCGGGCTTCTTGGCGGCTCGGCCGCCGGCCAGGGCCGTGAGCAGGAGCAGCAGCCCCCAGGTGAACAGCAGCGAGAGCATCGCGGCGGCTACGGAGAGCTGGGCCTCGCTCTCGCCGGTCTGCACCATCCACACGGCGAACGGCTCGAAGCCGAGTACGGAGGCCACGGTGTACTCGCCGAGCACCATGGCGAGGCTGAGCACCGCGCCGCCCACCACGGCCTGCCGCAGATTGGGCACCACGACCTGCCGGAGCGTCTGGACCCGCGTGGCGCCGAGGCTGCGTGCGGCCTCCACGAGGGTGCGCAGGTCGACGCCGCGCAGGCCGGAGTCCAGGGAGCGGTACAGGAACGGCAGCGACATCACCGTGTAGACGATGACGAGGATCAGCGGGAAGTCCCGGTTGATCAGCGCCTGGAAGGTCCCGTACAGCGGTGTGGCCGCGAGGTCCTGCTGCCAGGAGAGCACCGAGGCGACGCCCGCCACGAGCGCGATGGGCGGCACGACGAGCGGCAGCATGCACAGGATCTCGACGACCCGGCGCAGCTTCGGCAGCCGCAGCGCGACCGCGACCATCGTCGGGACCATCAGGAGCAGCCCGAATACGACGGTGGCGAGGCCGAGCAGTACGGACAGGAGCAGGCTGCGGGTCAGGCCCTCGGACGTGAGGCCCTTGGTGTACGCGTCGAAGCTGATGCCGTGCGTATCGGCGACGGTGAACCAGAGGGAGGCACCGACCGGGACGAGGAAGTAGAGCGCCGCAACTCCCAGTACGGGCCAGCGTGTTGTGGCACCTGTTGTCATCCGAGCCATCGGGCACTCCTGCGCTGCAGCGGGATCTGTACGGCGATCACGAGGAGCGCGATCACCACCATGTTGAGGCTCATGGCGAGCGCGAGATTCTCCTGTCCGGCGAGGACGTTGCCGTTGAGGGCGTTGGCGATCTGGATCGGTACGAGGTCCACGGTGCCGCCGACGAGGACCGCGGCGGTGGCGTGCGAGGCGAAGGCGGTGCCGAACATCAGGACCGCGCCGCCGAGCAGCGAGGGCGTGAGCACCGGAATGCCGACGTGCCGCCAGAACTGGCCGCGGGTCGCCCCGCAGGAGGCGGCGGCCTCGCGCCACTGCGGGCGCAGGCCGTCGAAGGCGGGCAGCACGGTGACGACCATCAGCGGGATCAGGAAGTACAGGTACGCGAGCACGAGCCCGGTGAACGTATAGACGCTGAAGCCCGTGGATTCCAGGGAGAGCAGCCGGGTGAGCGTGCCGGTGGTGCCGAGCGTCGCGATGAACGCGAACGCGAGCGGCGCACCGGAGAAGTTGGCGAACACACCGCAGGCCGAGACCACGGCCTTGCGCAGCGCGGGCCGCCGGGACGCCACCAGGGCCTGGGCGATCACGGCGCCGAGCACCGTCGCCAACACGGCGGAGAGCAGGGAGAGTTCGACGCTGCCGACGAGCCCGTCCGCGTACACGCCCTGTAGCGATCCGGTGATGTTGTCGGTGGTGAAGCGGGTCGCGCCGCTCTCCGGGTCGGTCGCGGTGAAGGCGCCGTACGCCATCGTTCCGGCGGGCAGGCCGAAGCCGACCGCGAGGAACGCGAAGAACGGCACGACGGCCAGCCAGCGGGCCCGGCTGCGGCCCCGGCGCGGCCGGGTGCGTGCGGGGGCGGCGGCCGGGGTGTCCACCGGGTCGGCCGGGGCGGCCACGGACCCGGAGTCCGCGGCCGCCTCGGCGTCCGCCGCTTTGGCGGTGTGTTCTGCCACTTGCTCAGCCATGGGTCAGGCGACCGCCTTGCTCCAGCCCTGCACGATCTTCTCCTTGGCCTTGGCCTCCTGCTCGGGGTTGGCGGACTTCGGGGTTCCGCTGACCTCGGGGAGCTTGGCGGCCGCGTCCTTGTCCGCGGTCCCGTGCTTCTTCATCTCGTCGAGAAGCGCGGGACGCGAGTAACCCTTGAGCCAGATGTTCTGGCCCTCAGGGCTGTAGATGAACTCCAGCCAGAGGCGGGCGGCGGCCGGGTGCGGGGCGTACTTGTTGACGCCCTGGTTGTAGTACAGCGAGTACTGGCCGTCGGACGGCACGTTCACCTGCCAGTCGACGCCCTTGGCCTTGAGCTTGTCGCCGTAGCCGAGGTTCAGGTAGTCCCAGTCGATCGAGATCGGCGTCTCGCCCTTCTGGATGGTGGCGAGCGTCGACTCGGCGGGGACGTAATTGCCCTTGCTCTTCAGCTCCTTGAAGAAGTCCAGACCGGGCTGAATGTCGTCGAGCGAGCCGCCGTTCGCGAGGGACGCGGCGAAGACCGCGGAGAGCGCGGAGCTGGACTCGGTCGGGTTGCCGTTGAGCGCGACCTTGTTCTTGTACTCGGGCTTGAGCAGGTCCTTGAAGGTCTTCGGGCACTCCTTGACCTTCTTGGCGTCGCAGCCGATGGAGATGTAGCCGCCGTAGTTGTTCATGAAGGAGGCGTCGGACTGCTTCTGCTCGTCCGGGATGTCCTCCCAGCCCTTCACCTTGTACGGCGCGAGCAGCTTCTTGGCCTTGGCGTCCTGCATGTAGGCGGTGCCGAGGTCCAGGGCGTCCACGGCGCGCGGCTGGCCCTTGCGCTTGGCGGCGGCGTTGAGGGCCTGCTGGCTGCTGCCGCCCGGGTTCTCGTTGTTGACCTTGATGCCGTACTTCTTCTCGAAGGCCGCGATCATCTCGCCGTAGTTCGCCCAGTCCGGGGCGAGGGCGTAGACGTTCAGCTCGCCCTCCTTCTTCGCCGCCTTGACGAGCGCGTCCATACCGCCGAGGTCGGCCGCCGAGCCGGCCTTGCCCGCCTTGCTGTTCTGCGCGTCCGCGGTGGGCGCGGAGCCGCAGCCGGTGGCCACGGCAGCAGTGACGAGCGCGCAGGCCACGGCGGCCAGAGCGCGCCGGGATCCACGGGGACGAGGTGCCTTCACGATGCGTACTCCTGGGTCTTTGGCATGCCACCTGTCTGGACAAGCCATCGTCAGTAAGCCGGACGAACATAACCGGGAAGTGACCGGCAGGTAAAGCTCACGGAGAAGAAAAAGTGCAGGTCAAAAGCGTTATGAAGAGAGATGTTTACGACGCCGGAGACCGGTAAGACGAGAACCCTCCCCCTCGGGACAATCCGTGTGCTGTGCACAGTTGCACAGAGCTCGGAGGTGCGCGGAACCGGCTCCGGGTGACATGATCGGTCCATCGCGAGCAGGTCTTGTCGCTGCTCACCGCGCATGTCCCAGCAGCACGGCTCCGAGGAGAGCAAGTGACCCGACGGCATCAGCAGATCGCCGACGAACTGCGCCGCGCCATCGCCGACGGCCACTACCCGGTGGGCGCCGCGCTGCCCTCGGAGTCCGAGCTCGCCGCGGCGCACGGGGTCTCGCGCGGCACCCTGCGCCAGGCCTTCGGCGCCCTTCAGTCCGAGGGCCTGATCGGCTCCCGGCAAGGCGCGCGCCGCGTGGTACTCGCCACGACGCCGAGCCAGAGCTTCACGGAGCTGCGCAGCTTCGCGCAGTGGGCCCGCGCGGGCGGCCGCACGCCCGGCGGCCTGGTCCTGAGCTCGGACCTCGGCAAGGCCACGGAGGCGGAGGCGGCCCAGCTCCAACTGGAGCCCGGCGACGAGGTGTTGCACGTGCTGCGGATCCGCACCCTGGACGGCGAGCCGGTGCTCCTGGAGCGCACGGTGTACGCGGGCTGGACCGCCGAGGCGGTACAAGCCCTGCCGGACGACTGCGAGTCGGTCACCCAGGCGTTGTACGAGTCCTCGGGCCTGGTCATGTCGCACGGCGAGCACCACCTGGACGCGGTGGCCGCGGGCACCACGGACGCAAGGGAGTTGGGCGTACGCAGAGGCGCCCCGCTGCTGCGCGTGCGCCGTACGACCACGACCGCGGAGGGCCGCCCCGTGGAAACCTCCGACGACCGCTACCGCCCGGGCTCGGTCGTCTTCACCGTCCGCAACTCGGTCCAGGCCAATGCGCTGTTGCGTACGGCCCCGGCGACCTGAACTCCGCTCTCTGCTCTCTCCGCTCGCTCCGGCGCCTTGCACCCGGACGCCGACCGAACCACCCGAGGAACCTCGATGCCCACTCTCGCCCGCCCCGCCGCCCTGCTCTGTGACATGGACGGCACCCTCGTCGACACCGAGCACACCTGGCTCGACGCGGTGGCGGACTTCCTGCGGACCCAGGGTCACGCCGCGGACGCGGAGGTGCTCGCGCCGTACGCGGGCGCGGCCATCGGCGACGCGGCGGCCCGTCTCGTACGGGATGCCCGCACGCCCCTCTCGGAGCGGGAGACATCGGAGCTCCTTGACCGGGAGTTCACCGCCCGGATCGCGGCGGGCGTGACGGTCAAGGCGGGCGCGCTGCGGCTCCTGGACCGCGCCCGTGAACTCGGCGTCCCCACGGCCCTGGTGACCGCCTCGGAGCGGCACGTGGCCGACCTGGTCCTGGAAACCCTGGGCAAGCACCGCTTCGACACGTCGGTCACGTCGGGTGAGTCCCGCCGCGGCAAGCCCCACCCCGACCCGTACCTGACCGCGGCCGAGGCCCTGGGCGTCGACCCGACGGCCTGCCTGGCAGTGGAGGACACCCCCACAGGAGCCACGGCAGCCCTCTCAGCGGGCTGCCACCTCTTGGCAGTGCCCTCGGTCCCGGGCATCGAGACGGGCCCAAGGACAACGCTGGTGCGATCCCTGACAGAGGTCACCCTGTAAGCCCACGCGACCAGCCACACCACGCCCCCGCTGCGACCAGCCGCACCACGCCCCCGCTTGTGGGCAGCCGCTCCGCAGGACCCTGCCCACCCTTCCCCGCTGCGACCAGCCGCACCACGCCCCCGCTTGTGGGCAGCCGCTCCGCAGGACCCTGCCCACCCCTCCCCGCTACGGGCAGCCGCACCACGTCCCCGCTTGTGGGCAGCCGCTCCGCAGGACCCTGCCCACCCCTCCCCGCTACGGGCAGCCGCCCGCGTCCCCGCTGTGGGCAGTCGTTCCGCAGGGCGGAACGGGTGGGCACAGCGCCCCGTCGCCGGGTGCGACAACGGACAACCCGGGGCGCCCCCGGCGCAGAGCACCTCACGCGCCGTGCCTGCGGCAAGCAAGAAGGGCGGCCACCGGTGCAACACCGGGAACCGCCCTCCGTAAGTCGCCGAAGGCTTACTTGCCCTTCGCCGCCTCCTTGAGCTTCGAGCCCGCGGAAACCTTCACGCTGTACCCGGCGGGGATGTTGATCGGCTCACCGGTCTGCGGGTTGCGGGCGGTGCGAGCGGCACGGTGGGTGCGCTCGAAGGTCAGGAAGCCGGGGATGGTGACCTTCTCGTCGCCCTTGGCAACGATCTCGCCGACGGTCTCGGCGAACGCGGCCAGCACGGCGTCGGCGTCCTTGCGGGTCACCTCGGCGCGGTCGGCCAGCGCGGCCACCAGCTCACTGCGGTTCATGTTTGTACTCCCGTGTTCTTCTTGCCGTTGAGGCGTGCCACGCGGCGTAGCCGCATGTTCAGCACAGCGATGCCGATGCTGCCAGGGTCCTTGGAGGGCCCTCAGACCCGGGGTCCGACGTCAGACCCTCTCGCCTAGGGACGCATCCTGCCCCCACCTGCGGCGGGAAAGCCAATCCGGCACCCTTGGGAGTCACACGAAAAGCGCCACTTCATGGAAATGGTGACGCTCCGTATGCTTCCCGGCAGCAGACCGCAGGGCAAATCAGGGCGTGTTGGCCGCAACACTAGGCGCCGCCCGGCGCCCGAGGGCCCGCGACGCGCCGCCGGGCCCGGGCGCGGGCCGTGGCAACTATCACAGCCACCACCGGCCCACGTACCGCTGTACGGGGGTTCAGTCCCCGCTGTACGGGGTTCAGTCCCCGTTGACCGCGGCAACCCCCGCCGCCTTCGCGGCGTTGCGCACCGCTCCGGCGACCGCGCCCGCGACCTTGTCGTTGAAGACGCTGGGGATCACGTAGTTGGCGTTCAGCTCGTCCTCGGCGACGACATCGGCCAGGGCGCCCGCCGCGGCCAGCATCATCTCCGTGTTGACGGTACGCGACTGGGCGTCGAGCAGACCGCGGAAGACGCCCGGGAACACCAGGACGTTGTTGATCTGGTTCGGGAAGTCGGAGCGTCCGGTGGCCACAACTCCCGCTGTCTGCCGGGCGATTGCGGGGTCGACCTCGGGGTCCGGGTTCGCGAGCGCGAATACGATCGCGTCGTCCGCCATCGCCGCGATGTCGTCGCCGTTCAGTACGTTCGGCGCCGAGACGCCGATGAACACGTCCGCACCGACGACCGCTTCCTTGAGCGTGCCCTTGACGCCCTCGGGGTTGGTGTTGTCGGCGATCCAGCGCAGCGGGGAGTCCGGCGCGGCGTCCACCAGGTCGGGGCGCTCGGCGTGCACGACTCCCTGGATGTCGGCGACGACGGCGTGCTTGACGCCCGCGGCGATCAGCAGCTTGAGGATCGCCGTACCGGCCGCGCCCGCGCCCGACATGACCACGCGTACGTCGCTGATTCCCTTGCCCACCACGCGAAGTGCGTTGGTCAGGGCGGCGAGTACGACGATCGCGGTGCCGTGCTGATCGTCGTGGAAGACCGGGATGTCGAGGGCTTCACGCAGCCGGGCCTCGATCTCGAAGCAGCGGGGCGCGGAGATGTCCTCGAGGTTGATGCCGGCGAACCCGGGCGCGATGGCCTTGACGATCTCCACGATCGCGTCGGTGTCCTGGGTGTCCAGGCAGAGCGGCCAGGCGTCGATCCCGGCGAACCGCTTGAAGAGCGCCGCCTTGCCCTCCATCACGGGCAGCGCGGCCTTCGGGCCGATGTTGCCGAGGCCGAGCACGGCGGAGCCGTCCGTCACAACCGCAACGGTGTTGCGTTTGATGGTCAGACGGCGCGCGTCCTCCGGGTTCTCGGCGATCGCGGTGCAGACCCGGGCGACGCCCGGCGTGTAGACCATGGACAGGTCGTCACGGTTGCGGATGGGGTGCTTGGACTGCATCTCGATCTTGCCGCCGAGGTGCATGAGGAAGGTACGGTCCGAGACCTTGCCCAGGGTGACGCCCTCGATGCCGCGGAGTTCTTCGACGATCTCCTCGGCGTGCGTGGTGGAGGTCGCGGCGATGGTGACGTCGATGCGCAGCTGCTCGTGGCCGGATGCGGTGACGTCGAGGCCGGTGACCGAGCCTCCGGAGGACTCGACGGCCGTGGTGAGCTGGGACACCGCGGTGCCGCTCGCGGGCACCTCAAGGCGGACCGTCATCGAGTAGGAGACGCTGGGCGCCGTTGCCATGCCGACTTCCTCTTTCACCTGTTATCTAACGTGCGTCATCCGATCGTCGCACCTACCAACGGGTACGTGGTAGCCGCCCCGAATTGAGAACGTTGTGTTCTCTGCGCGCCTCGCGGCGGTCGGATTCCTCTTTCGGAAAACAGTTTCCACCATACGAGAAGTTGCCGTTCAGCGGAACCCCCAACCCGGCCGGGGGCGGGGTGGTCGGAAGACACGAACCCGAACCCGGAACGCGAAGAGGCCCGCGCCACCGAAGTGACGCGGGCCTCTCCCGCACGTTTACGACACCGACCCGCCATGCTCGCCTCGCGGCAAGTGGTCGCTCGAAGCGACGAAGGTTGGGCCCGGGGGCTTGGATCGAGCCGGTGCCACGTCAACGGTAACAAAGGATCCCCGTAAGGCAATTCCCGTACAGGTGCGCTCAGTCACGCAGCAGATCGGGCACCCCGGCCGCGTCCGGCACGTCCTCCGGACCGGAGATCACGGTCAGCTCCCGGGTGGCCCGGGTCAACGCGACGTACAGGACGCGCAGTCCGGCAGGCGACTCGTCGGCGATCTCCGCGGGCGAGACCACCACCGTGGCGTCGTACTCCAGACCCTTCGCCTCCAGGCTGCCGAGCGCCACCACGCGCTCGCCGAGCCCGGACAGCCAGCGGGCCGCCTCCCCGCGGCGACGCATGGCGACGACGACGCCGACGGTGCCGTCGACCCGGGAGAGCAGCTCTTCGGTGGCGGCGCGCACCGCACCGGCCAGAGCGGTGTCCTTCCCGTCCCCGACCTGCCCGTCGGCCTCGCGTACGACCTCGAACCGAGGCTCCACACCGGTCGACCGGACCGCCCGCGGGGCCTCGGTGCCGGGCATCGCGAGGGCCAGTACACGGGCGGAGAGGTCGGCGATCTCGGACGGGTTGCGGTAGTTGACGGTCAGCTCGAAGCGGCGGCGCGGCCGGGTGCCGAGCGCCTGGTCGCGGGCCTCGGCCACGGTGTCTTCGTCGGCCTGGTCGTACCAGGAGGACTGGGCGGGATCGCCGACCACGGTCCAGGTGGCGTGCCGGCCGCGGCGGCCGACCATGCGCCACTGCATGGGCGTCAGGTCCTGCGCCTCGTCGACGATGACGTGCGCGTACTCGACCCGCTCCTGGGCCAGGCGTTCGGCGCGCTCGCGCTGCGACTCCTCGCGTACGGGCATCAGTTCGTCCAGGCCGGTGAGCTGGTCGAGCGGGTCGAGCTCGCGCTTCCGCTTCGGCCGGGCCGGGGCGCCGAGGATGGTGGACAGCTCGTCGAGGAGCGCCACGTCGTGCACCGACAGGCCCTCGCGGCGCAGGGACTTGGCGACCCGGCGCACCTCGCCGGGGTTGAGCACCCGGCGCGACCAGCGGCCGAGCCGCTTCTCGTCGGCCATCGCGGCGAGCACCCCGCGGGGCGTGAGCTCCGGCCACCAGGCGTCGAGGAACGAGACGAACGCGTCCTCGGCCATCACGTCCTCGTCGAAGGAGGAGCGCAGCTCGGCGGCGAGCTCGGGGTCGGCGTGCCGGGTGGCCGCGCCGGACTGCTGCCACAGGGCGTCGAGGAGAAGCTTGCGGGCGCGTGGGCGGAGCAGGTTGACGGGGGCGGTGCCGCCGAGGGCGGCGCGGCGGATCCGGGTCAGCTCGTCGGCTTCCAGTTCCAGGCGGCGGCCGAAGGCGACGACGCGCAGGCGGGTCGGGGGCCCGGCCGGTTCACCATTGGGTTCACTGGGTTCACTGGGTTCACCCAGGGTGAGCTGACCGGACGGCGAAGGCGTCGGTGTCGGTGTCGCACCCTCAAGCACCCCCCGGGCCGCCTTCCGCAGCACCTTCAGCATCCGCGACGAGCCCTTGACGCGGGCCACCGCCGGGGAGTCGTACGCCGTGGCCTCCGCACCATCCACAAGCGAGCCGAGGGCCCGGATCGCGACCTGCCCCTCCTCGCCGAGCGACGGAAGCACGCCCTCCGTATAGGCCACGAGCAGCGGGGTCGGCGAGACGATCAGGATGCCGCCCGCGTACCGCCGCCGGTCCTGGTAGAGCAGATACGCGGCCCGGTGCAGGGCGACGGCGGTCTTGCCGGTGCCGGGCCCGCCCTCGACGTACGTCACCGAAGCGGCGGGGGCCCGGATGACCAGGTCCTGCTCGGCCTGGATGGACGCCACGATGTCCCGCATCGAGTGACTGCGGGCCTGCCCGAGCGCGGCCATCAGGGCACCGTCACCGAGGGCCGGGAGCTCCTCGCCGTCGAGGTAGGCGGTGAGCTCGGGCCGCATCAGGTCGTCCTCGACGCCGAGCACCTTGCGGCCCTTGGAGCGGATCACGCGGCGGCGCACCACCCGGCCCGGGTCGACCGGCGTCGAGCGGTAGAAGGGCGCGGCGGCCGGGGCCCGCCAGTCGATGACGAGCGGCGAGAAGTCCGCGTCGAGCACGCCGATCCGCCCGATGTGCAGCGTCTCGGCGATGTCGGCGACCTGACGGGTCCCGTCCGTTCGTACGGCGTCATCGGCGGGCTCGATGGACGTATAGGCGCCGTCCGGCCCCTTCTTGCCGTCCTTGCCCGGAAGAAGATCGATCCGGCCGAAGAGAAAATCCTCGAACTCGCTGTTCAGACGGTTGAGGTGGATGCCCGCGCGGAACACCTGGGCGTCCCGCTCGGCGAGCGCGCCGGGCGTGCCGACCTGGCCGCGCTGGGCGGCGTCGTGCATCAGGAACTCCGCCTCGTGGATCTTCTCCTCGAGGCGTCGGTAGACCCGGTCGAGGTGGTCCTGCTCGACGCTGATCTCCCGGTCGCGCGTGTCGTACGGCTTTACCGCGTGGACGTCGGCCACCGCGTATCCCCTTCTGCTGTACTGGGCAGCCGTCCACCGTACGCGAAGTTGAGCCGGTACCTCCACCGAACGTTCACGGATCGATGGCCACGACTGCCACCAGGGGTTACGCATCCACCTACGCGTAGGGGTTACGCGTCCACCTCCACCAGGCGCTTGCCGTCATTGGTGCGGACCTCGAAGTGGTCGATGTCGTTGCGCTTCATCCCGGCGCCGCCGTGGACGTAGAGCGGGGTGCGGGCCCATTTATCCGGGCTGTCCTTGATGCCGTAGCCGCGCTTCGGGACGGCCCAGGTGGTGACCGTCTCCTCGTCGCCGTTCTTGCCGACCGCGATGAGGGAGCAGGTGAGCGGACCCTTGACGTTCTTGAGCTCCAGGACGGTGTGGGTGCCCCAGGGCTTCGGCTCGGTTCCGACGGTCGCGGTGACGCGAGTGGCCGCGTCGGTGGCCCGCACCTTCTCCTTCAGGTGGTTGAAGAAGGCGTCCTCGGCGGGGCTGGTGGCGTGCGCGTGCGGAGGCCGCTCGGGGCCCGCGTCACCGCCGCCGTTCGCCGTGAGGACCGCGACCGGCCCCCCGGCCATCAGGACGGCCGCGGCCGCCACCAGGTACAGGCTCTTCCGGCGCCGGGCGGCCCGGGCCCCCGCGACCCGGTCGAGCAGCCGGTCGAGGAGCCGCGGGTCCGGCGTCGCCACTCCGTGACCGGCCGGCCGTCGGCCGAGCGCCCGGCCGGGCTGCTGCTCCTGCGGCGCCCCGGCGAGCGTGGCGAGCAGCGGCTCGATGCCGGACAGCTCGGTCAACTGCCGCGTACAGGTGGGGCATTGGGCGAGGTGCGCCTCGAAGGCGGCGGCTTCGGCGTCGTCGAGGATCCCGAGGGCGTACGCCCCAACGGTCTCGTGGACATCGGCGTCACGGGAGTCACCGGGGCCCGACCCGTTCCCGCCGCCATGACCACCACCGTGGCCACCGCCATGACCACCTCCGTGGCCACCGCGATGACCACCGCCGTGGCCGCCGCCACGACCACCGCCATGACCACCACCGTGGCCACCGCCGTGGCCGAACGCATCCCAGCCGTCGGCGTCGTGCGCGCGCGTGCTCATGCCGTCACCCCCCGCTCCTCGAGCGCCAGCTTCATCGAGCGCAGCGCGTAGAACACCCGGGAGCGCACCGTGCCGCTGGGAATGCCGAGCGCCTCGGCGGCCTCCTTGACGGTCCGTCCCTTGAAGTACGTCTCGACCAGGGCCTCCCGGTGGGCGGGGGTCAGGTCGTCCAACGCGTCGGACAGGGTCATGAGCCACAGCGCCTTGTCGATCTCGTCCTCCGCGGGGATGACCTCCAGGGGCGAGGGGTCGACCTCCTGCGGCCGGGCCTGCCGGCTGCGGTGGCCGTCGATGACGATACGCCGGGCCACCGTCACCAGCCAGGGCCGCACGGAGCCGGTCGCCCGGTTCAGTTGCCCGGCGTTCTTCCAGGCCCGGATGAGTGTCTCCTGCACGACGTCCTCGGCCCGCTGCCGGTCCCCCGCGACGAGCCGCAGGACATAGCCGAGCAGCGGTCCGGCGTGCTCCCGGTAGAGGACGCGCACCAACTCCTCGTCCAGACCAGGCGCACGAGGGGTTCGGTGCCGCGCCCGCGGCGGGCGGTCGTCGGCCACGACGGAATCCTTGCGCACGCGCACCTCCGGTGTCCCCGGTTCGGGTTCACGGCACGAATACGTACGCGAACGGGCCGCTGTTCAAAGGAACTTGATGAGACGTACGCCACAACGGCTCGGGGGCTCAGGGACTAAGGGGCTCGGGGCTCGGGGGCTCAGAGGCTCAGGCACTCAGGGCTCAGGCGCTCAGGCGCTCAGGCGCTCAGGCGCTCAGGCGCTCAGCGGCTCAGGGCTCAGGCGCTCAGGCGCTCAGGCGCTCAGCGGCTCAGGGCTCAGGGCTCAGGGCTCAGGCGGCTCAGCGGCTCAGCGGCTCAGAGCGACTTGGCCACCCCGCTGCGTCTACGGTGCCGGGCCACCCGCTCCCGGTTGCCGCAGACCTCGCTGGAGCACCAGCGGCGGCGGTGGCCGCGGGACGTATCGAGGTAGAGGAGCGGGCAGTTGTCCCCCTGACACTGCCGGATCCGGGACCGGGCCACGGGGTCGGTGAGCAGCTCCACGGCGTCCCGTGCGACGGCGGCGAGGAGTGCCGCGCAGTCGGGGGCCGGGTGCACGACGCGGATGAGGTCGAGGCTGCGGTCACGGTCGCGGTCGCCGTCGGCGTGGCGGACGGCGCGGGGGGCCGGGGGTGCGGTGGCGGCGCGGGCGTTGAGGCGGTCGAGCGCGGCGTCGATGTCGGCACGGTTGTCGAGGCCGTACGGGCGGGAGGCCGGGCCCAGTCCTCGTACCGCCACCCGGATCATCTGCCCGATGTCCCCCCGCAGCTCCCGGAAGCCGCCGACGCACTCGTTCCGCAGCCCGCCGAGCGGCGTCCCCCCGGGCACGAGCCCGGCACGGGCGAGCCAATCGCGCAGCGCGTCCGGGCCGTCGAGCCGTTCCTCCGGGTGGGCCGTGGCCAACAGGTCGAGGCAGGCCCGCCCCGAGTCGAACCGCACCATGCGCGCGTCACCGCCTTGGAAGAACTTCCGCTCGGAGGAATCGCTCCGTCCAGAGTGCCCTAGCGGACAGCGGCAGCGAACCCCCTTGTGGCGGGGCGCCCGAGTACTTCTCCCCTACCCGCCCCTTCCCAAAAGCCTGCAGCGGCTTCGGGGCTCCGCCCCGGACCCCGTATCGCGCTGAACGCGGTCGTCCTCAAACGCCGGACGGGCTATTAGCAGCCCCTCCGGCATTTGAGGAACGGGGGTGCGGGGGGGGGCGCTGCATCCATCAGCGGCTTCGCCGCGGGCCCCTGCTTACGGGAAGGGGCGGGCGGATAGCCAACGCTCTCCCATACGCCCCCACCTCCCCCGCCCTCCCCGAGGGGGCTCACCTATCAGCCCGTCCGGCGTTTGAGGACGAGCGCTCTCAGCGCGATGAAAGGCGGGGGTCCGGGGGCGCAGCCCCGAAGCCGCTGCAAGCTTTCGGGAAGGGGCGGGGCGGGGGAAATCCCCCCTCACGCGTCCGCGTACTTCGCATCCGCCGCCGGATCAAGGGCCAGCCGATACCCCCGCTTCACCACCGTCTGAATCAACTTCGGCGCCCCCAGCGCACCCCGCAACCGCGCCATCGCCGTCTCCACGGCATGCTCATCCGTCCCGGCCCCGGGCAGCGCCCGCAGCAGTTCGGCCCGGGGCACCACCCACCCCGGCCGCCGCGCCAGGGTGCGCAGCAGGGCCATCCCCGCCGGAGGCACCGCGCGCAGCACGTCGTCGACGAGGACCGCATGACCGCGGATCTCCACGCGGTGCCCGGCGATGGGCAACGTACGCGCCCGCGCGGGCAGTTCGAGGCAGAGGAGCTGCACGAGGGGACCGAGCCGGAACCGCTCCGGCTGCACCGTGTCGAGCCCGCGCGCCTGGAGCGGCAGCGCGGTGACCGGGCCGACGCAAGCGGGAAGCACCTCGTGGTGCAGGGCGGCGAGGAGTTCGGGCAGAAGGCCGCGCTCCTCGGCGCGGGAGAGCAGGGACGCGGCGGCGGGCGCGCTGGTGAACGTCACCGCGTCCACGCCCCGCGAGACCGTCGCGTCGATGAGCCGGTCAAGCGGCGACAGGTCCTGCGGCGGCATCCAGCGGTAGACCGGCACCCCCACCACCTCCGCCCCGGCCGCCCGCAGCGACTCCACGAAGCCGGGCAGGGGCTCGCCGTGCAGTTGCAGGGCGACCCGGCGCCCGGCCACCCCCTCGGCGAGCAGCCGGTCGAGCACCTCGGCCATGGACTCGGAGGCCGGGGACCACTCCTCGGTGAGCCCGGCGGCCCGGATGGCGCCCTTGACCTTGGGCCCGCGGGCGAGCAGCGAGACGTCGCGGAGGCGGTCGAGGAGCTGCTCGCCGAGGCCCCAGCCGTCGGCGGCCTCGACCCAGCCGCGGAAACCGATCGCGGTGGTGGCGACCACCACGTCCGGCGCGTGATCGATCAACTCCTTGGTCGCGGCGAGCAGTTCACCGTCGTCCGCGAGCGGCACGATGCGCAGCGCGGGGGCGTGCAGGACGGCCGCGCCGCGCCGGGTCAGGAGCGCGCCGAGCTCCTCGGCCCGCCTGGCCGCGGTCACGCCGACGGTGAATCCCGCCAGCGCCCCGTGCTCACCGTTCCGTCCGGACTGTCCCTGCTGTCCGGGCCGGCCGTCCTGTACGGGCGTTCCGTGCTGACCGATCTGTTCCTGGTTCATGCCGTTCGCCCCGTGCTCGCTCGCTTGTCCCTCAGGGTGTTCTGGAGCTTCCCGAGCCTGTCAACGGGCCATGACGGGCTCGGTTCGCCCCGATGTCGTCCGTGTTACATCGGCGTCGTACGCGTTACCTCAGCCGTCGTACGCGTCACATCGACCTCCGTAACATCAGTGTGACCGCTCCGCCGCTCACACCCTCGCGTAGCTGGGTTCCCGCTCTGCCGGGGCCTCCGCCTCGGCGGCCTGCGGCGCGGGCGCGGCGACCGGCTTGCGCAGGTATACGAACCAGCAGACCGCGGCGCACACCCCGTAGTAGCCGAGGAAGGCGACGAAGGCGCCGGTGCCCGAGCCGACGGTGAGGAAGGACTGCCGCAGGGCCAGGTTGATGCCGAGTCCGCCGAACGCCCCGACCGCGCCGATCAGCGCCATGGAGGCCCCGGAGAGCCGCCGGGCCTGCACCGCCGCCGCCTCGCCGGTGAGCCCGGACGCCTGGGCCTTGGCCTGGAAGATGCCCGGGATCATCTTGAACGTGGAGCCGTTGCCGATGCCGGTGAGGATGAACAGGACGATGAACCCGGCGATGAACAGCGGCAGTGACTCCCGCACCGAGGCGGTCACGATGACCCCGGAGGCGGCGATCATCAGCAGGTAGTTCCACAGCGTGACCCGGGCGCCGCCGAGCCGGTCCGCGAGCCGCCCGCCCACCGGCCGGATCAGGGAGCCGAGCAGCGGCCCGATGAACGTCAGCGAGGCCGCCTGCAGCGGGGTCCGCCCGAACTGGCTGGTCAGCACGAGCCCGAAGGCGAAGCTGTAGCCGATGAACGACCCGAAGGTGCCGATGTACAGGAACGACATGATCCAGGTGTGCCGGTCGCGCGCGGCCTCCTTCGCCGCCCCGGAGTCGTTGGTGACCGGCCCCAGGTTGTCCATGCGCAGGGCGCTGAGCACGGTGACCAGGACGATCAGCGGAATGTAGACGGCGAGAACGAGCCGCGGCTGCGCGGCCCCGGCGATCCCGATGACCGCCAGACCGAAGAGCTGCACGACCGCGACGCCGATGTTGCCGCCGCCCGCGTTCATGCCGAGCGCCCAGCCCTTGAGCCGCAGCGGATAGAAGCTGTTGATGTTGGTCATGGACGAGGCGAAGTTGGCCCCGCCGACGCCCGTGACCATCGCGACCAGCATGAACGTGCTGTACGAGGTGCCGGGCTCCATGACGATGAGGAGTGCCGTCGTGGGTACGAGGAGCAGCCCGGCGCTGAAGATCGTCCAGTTCCGACCGCCGAACCGGGCCACCGCGAAGCCGTACGGCACCCGCAGCGCCGCGCCGACCAGCGAGGCGACGGCGACCAGGAAGAACTTTCCGGCCGGGTCGATGCCGTACTCGGGGCCCATGAAGAGCGCGAGGACGGAGAACATGCTCCACACGGAGAAGCCGATGTGCTCGGAGAGCACGGAGAACGTGAGGTTCCGCCGCGCGACGTGACGCCCTTCCCGCTCCCAGAACCCCTCGTCCTCCGGGTCCCACCGCTCGATCCAGCGGCCGCCCCTGCGCTGCGGCTTGCCGGCGGCTGGTGCGGTGGGCGGTGCGCTACCGGGGTTCGTCGGGCCTGTCATCACGCCTCCGTGTTTTTTGGCTGGGCTGCGTCGGATCGTGCGGCAGACGCTAGAGACGACGCATTTCAGCCCCGTGGCGCCAGGTGACCTCTGCGCAACCTTGCTCTCACCCACGTCTCCGCGAGGCTGTGAGCGGCCGCCTCTTACGGAGAGGGGAGAGGGGCCCTAGGACGCCATGCTGTCCGCGTCCGCCTCCGGCAGCCACGTCTCCCCCGTCGGCCGTTCCAGCCAGCCCTCGGCCCGAGCGAGCTCCGCGGCAGCCGCGCGCAGCGCCGCGAGCGCGGGGTGCTGTGTCTCCAGGGATCCCGCGGTCCCCGGCCCCTCCGCCCGCCACACCAGAGACACCGGCGACAGCGGCACCGGCTCGACGAGCGGCCGCAGCACGCCGCCCGGCATCGGCGGGAAGTCCACCACCGCGAGCACGGGGCACCGGTGTTTCGCCATGATCCGCCGGAACTCCTCGACGCCGACGGCGAGCGGCGCGGGCGGTGCCACGGTGATGCCGTACTCCGCGAAGAGCTGCCGGGCCAGGTCCGTCCACTCCTGGGTGCCCGGATTGCCGTCGCCCGCGTACACGGTCTCGCCCGCGAGCGCGGCAAGAGGCACCGTGCGGGACGGGGCGAGCGGATGGTCCTCGGGCAGCACGACGGCCATCGGCTCGTACCGCACGGGCTGGTGCGCGAGCCGCGCCCGTACGCCGGGTTCGAGCCCCGCGTAGCGCCCGAAGGACGCGTCGAGCCGCCCGGCGAGCAGCTCGGCCGCGGCGGCGGTCAGACCGCTCTCGTAGCGGGCCATCAGCTCGCAGTCGGGGGCGAGTTCACGGGCCCGGGCCAGGATCCGCTCGCCGATGAGACCGGGGCTGTTGACGTCGACGAGCAGCGGCCGCGCCGCCCCGCCCGAGGCGGCGGCCCACAGCTCGTCCTGCGCCACGAGCACCCTTCGGGCGTACGGAAGCAGCCGCTCCGCGTCTGCCGTGAGCGTCACCTGCCGGGTACTGCGGACGAACAGCCCGACCCCCAACTCCCGCTCCAGGCGCCGTACATCACGACTGAGCGCCTGCTGGGCGACGTAGAGGCGGCTCGCGGCCCGGGTGAAGTGCAGCTCGTCGGCGACGGCCACGAAGGCGCGCAGCAGCCGGGGCGCTATGTCATGGGGCACGCGGTCAACGTAATACCTGCGTACGGGCAATTGACAACCAGGATGCGTAAATCCCGCCGGAGAAGGTGTTGGACCCGGACTCGGCCCACGCCCGAGGCTGATCCCCATGCCCCTGCCCCACACCGCACCCCGCCGCCCGCCCGGCACGCCCACCGCCCCGCGCCTCACGGTCTCCGGCCACGTCCTGATCGCCGCCGCCCCGGCACCCGCACGCAAAGCCCGGCACCGCCCCACGAACCCGTACGTCCGGCTCTTCCGCACCCCCGGCGCCCGCGCGTTCACGCTGGGCAACCTCCTGGCCCGGCTCCCCATGGGCATGTTCAGCGTGAGCGCCGTCATCATGATCGCCGGGGCGCACGGTTCGTACGCGCTCGCGGGCGCCGTCACGGCGATCGGCCTCGGGGCCACCGCGCTCGTCGCCCCGTACGTCGCGCGCCTGGTCGACCGGTACGGTCAGGCCCAAGTCGCCGTCCCCGCAACGGTCCTGGCGGTGCTCGGCTCGCTCGCCCTGGCGCTCTGCGTGCACCTGAACGCCCCGCCGTGGACGCTCTTCGTCGCGTACGCCCTGACCGCGACCACCCCCAACACGGGCGGCATGTCCCGCGCCCGCTGGCAGCACCTGCTCAAGGGCGACCCCGCGGCGCTGCACACCGCGGGCGCCTTCGAGCAGGCCGCGGACGAGCTGTGCTTCATGCTCGGCCCGGTCCTCGCGGCAGTCCTGTGTACGGCCGTCTTCCCGGAGGCGGGCACGCTGACAGGCGCGTTCCTGCTGCTCACCGGCGTCCTGATCTTCGCGGGACAGCGCACGACCCAGCCCCCGCCCAACGGCCGCACCCCACGCTCGGCGGCCCCGCTCCGCGCCCCGGGCATGGTCGGTCTGCTGCTCGTCTTCCTCGCCACGGGCGCGGTGTTCGGCGCGATGGAGGTGGTGACGGTGGCGTACGCGGACGGGCGCGGGCACCCGTCGGCGGCGGGCTTGATCCTGGGGCTCCAGGCGGCCGGTTCGTGCGCGGCGGGCCTGGCCTTCGGGGCACTACGGCTCTCCGGCTCGCGCCGACGCCGCTTGCTGCTCTGCCTCACGGCCATGACGGCACTGCTCACGCTGCCCCTGCTCGCCGCGTCCACCGGCTCGCTGCCCGCCCTGGCCGGGGCGCTTCTCGTCGCGGGCATGGCAACCGCCCCGACCATGGTCACCGGCATGACCCTGGTCCAGGACCGCACCCCGGAGGGCCGCCTCAACGAGGGCATGACACTCGCCGTGACGGGCCTCCTCGGCGGCATCGTCTGCGGCAGCGCGACCGGCGGCTGGGCGGTGGAACACCTGGGCGCACATGGCCCGGGGTACGCGGTCCCGGTCATGGCGGCCGCCCTGGCGTTGCTGTTTTCGGTTCGGGCGACGCGCGCTTGAATCCTTGGTACGGGAAAGTCGTACGAGACCAGTACTGTAATCTCGTACCATACGGAATGGAGTGTGACGCATGACCATAAGCGCCAGCGAAGCCCGCCAGAACCTCTTCCCCCTCATCAAGCGCGTCAACGACGACCACGACCCCATCCGTATCAGCTCCAAGGGCGGCGACGCCGTCCTGATGTCCGCCGAGGACTACGACTCCTGGCAGGAGACCATCTACCTTCTGCGCTCGCCGGCCAACGCCCGACACCTGATGGAAGCCGTCGCCCGCGACAAGGCAGGCGCTCCCCAGATCACCAAGGATCTTGACGAGCTGCGGGAGCTGGCCGGGGGCGAGGAGTGAGGAGCGTCCACTTCGACCCCGCCGCCTGGGAGGACTTTCTCTTCTGGCTCGGCTCGGACCGCAAGATGGCCCGACGCATCACCCGCCTGATCGGCGAGATCCAGCGCGAGCCGTTCAGCGGAATCGGCAAACCCGAACCCCTGAAGGGAGACCTGTCGGGCTACTGGTCCAGGCGGATCGACGACGAGCACCGGCTCGTATACCGGGCCGACGCCAAGGAAGTGAAGATCCTCAAGGCCCGCTACCACTACAGCGACTGACCCTCGCCCAGCATCACGGCAAAGGCCCCGCTGCCTGAGCAGCGGGGCCTTTGCCTCACATGGGAATTGTGGAGATGGCGGGAATCGAACCCGCGTCCAACGGTGCGGAATCAGGGCTTCTCCGTGTGCAGTCCGCTGCGATTTTCTCGGCCCCGGAGATCACGCGAACAAGTCTCCGACGGGCCCAGTCACTGTTTGATTTCCCTCCACACCCCGTGACCGGGTCTAGAGGTTTAGTTCCCTAGCTGATGCCAGGATCCGGGTCGGGAACATCCCCGGGCTGACACTTCGCAAGTCGCTACTTAGGCAGCGAGGGCGAAGGAATCGCGCTTGGTGTTGGCGATTATTGGTTGCGACATATGGTTAACGAGATCATTGCCGCTTCCTCGACACGCTTCCCCTGCTTCGACATCCGCTGTCGAAACCGATCATCCCCATGTTGATTTTTCAACGTGGACCCCGAGGGGTCCGACTGCCCCGTCACCTGCGGAGCAAGCCCCATCGTACGTGAACAACGCACGACGAAGCCACCTTGTTTCCGTAGGCCAGACCCCAGCACGGGCCGGGTCTCAGACCCGCGCCCGCTGCCGCCGCCGCGCCGCCGCGATGGCGCGGTCCGCCTCGCGCCGGTCCTGCTGCTCGCGCAGCGTCTGCCGCTTGTCGTACTCCTTCTTGCCCTTGGCGAGAGCGATCTCGACCTTGGCCCGGCCGCTCTTGAAGTACAGGGCGAGCGGCACGATCGTGTGCCCGGTCTCCTGTGACTTGGACTCGAGCTTGTCGATCTCGGCGCGGTGAAGCAGCAGCTTCCGCTTCCGCCGGGCCGCGTGGTTGGTCCACGTGCCCTGGGCGTACTCGGGCACGTGCACGTTGTGCAGCCACGCCTCGTGGCCGTCGATCTGCACGAAGCCGTCCACGAGCGAGGCCCGCCCCTGGCGCAGCGACTTGACCTCGGTGCCGGTCAGGACGAGACCGCACTCGTAGGTGTCGATGACGAGGTAGTCGTGCCGCGCCTTCTTGTTCTGGGCGATGATCTTGCGCCCGTCGCCCTTGTCCTTGTCTTTTTTCTTCGCAGCCATAGTGCGGCCATTTTCGCACTACGAGGGGGTACCGAGGCCACCCAATACTGTGCGGGCCCGCTTCTGGACGCCTTCGTCGGCCTCGAGGTCGGGCGCGATCCCACGGCCGTCGACGGTACGGCCCGTCGGGGTGCGGTAGTGCCCGACGGTCAGCTCGGCGACCGAGCCGTCGGGGAGTCGGCTCGGCATCTGGACGGAGCCCTTGCCGAAGGTGCGGGAGCCCACGATCACCGCACGGCCGCGGTCCTGCAGCGCACCGGCGAGCAGTTCGGCCGCGCTCATCGTGGAGCCGTCGACGAGCGCGACCAGGGGTCTGTCCGTGTCGCCGCCGCGCTCGGCGTGCAACGCCCGCTGCTCCCCTCGTACGTCGTACGTGGCCACCAGACCGCCGTCGAGGAACGCGGAGGCGGCGGTGACGGCCTCGGAGACCAGGCCGCCGGAGTTACCGCGCAGGTCGAGCAGGGTCCCGGCGTCCTTCGGAGCGGAGCGGACCGCGGCGCGCACCTGCTCGCCGGTGCCCTTGGTGAAGCCGGTGACCTTGAGCAGCAGGGTGTTGCCGGGGAGCATGCGGGTCTCGACGGACTGCTTGGCGAGCGTGGCCCGGCGCAGCGGCTCGGTCCACGCGCGCGTGCCGCGCTTCAGGGCGAGCAGGACCTCGCTGCCCGCGGCGCCGTCGCCGCGCAGCCGGTCGGTGACCTCGGAGACGGAGCGGCCCGCGACGGGCCGGCCATCCACCGCGGTGAGCCGGTCCCCGGCGGCGATTCCGGCCCGGTCGGCGGGGCCGCCGCGCTGCACCCGGGCGACCTCGAAGGTGCCGTCGGCGCGCTGCCGCGTCCACAGGCCGACGCCGGTGTACTCACCGTCGAGCTCCTGCGCGAACTTCTGATACTCGGACGCGTCGTAAACGGCGCCCCACCGGTCACCACTCCGGCTGACCACCTCTTCGGCGGCCTGAGCAGGGGACTTACCGTCGGCCATCGCCTCGGCGGCGGCATCGGCGACCGCCTCACCGCGCTCCGAGGCGGCCGAACGGGACGATGCGGCAGGGGCGTTCCGGCCGGGGCCGGACTCGCCCCACGTCTCCGCGGTAGCCGCGGTGGCGAGGACGGTGAAGAGCAAAGTCAGGGCTGCCCCGCGGCGAATGCTGCGGGGCCGGGTGTACCGGTCGAGGCCCGACATGCCGGTGAGTCTAGGACAACACAGGGCGCCGTACGGGCTGTTGACCGCACGACGCCCTGGACTTTCGTCACACCTTGAGGTACTTGCGCAGCGCGAAGAAGGCTGCCAGGGCCGGCATCAGGAGGCCGATCCCGAGGACGAACGGGAGCTTGGCGAAGAGCTGGTCCCAGCCGATGAACTGGATCAACTGGAGCTTGTCGGCGAGTGCCAGACCGTGGTCGATGAGGAAGTAGCGGCCCACGACCAGCATCACGCAGGCGACACCGGCGCCAAGGAGGCCCGCGAAGGCGGCCTCCAGGATGAACGGCATCTGGATGTAGAAGCTGGAGGCGCCGACCAGCCGCATGATGCCGGTCTCGCGGCGGCGGCTGAACGCCGAGACCCGCACCGTGTTGACGATCAGCATCAGGGCGACGAGCAGCATCAGGCCCATCACCGCAAGCGCGGCGTAATTCATGCCGTTGAGCAGCTCGAAGAGGTTGTCGACGGTCTTGCGCTGGTCCTCCACGGACTGCACACCGTCGCGCCCGTCGAAGGCCGACTTGATCAGCTGGTACTTCTCGGGGTCCTTCAGCTTGATCCGGAACGACTCCTGCATCTGGTCCGGGGTAAGCGAGTTGACCAGCGGGGAGTCGCCGAACTGCTCCTTGTAGTGCTTGTACGCTTGGTCGCTGGACTCGTAGATGACGTTGTCGACGACCGGCATCTTGTCCAGGTCGGCCTCGATCGTCTCCTTCTGGTCCGCGGTGACGGCGCCCTTGGCGCACTTGGGGTCGGTCTCGGCGTCGCCCTTGTTGCAGAAGAAGATGGCGACGTTGACCTTGTCGTACCAGTAGCCCTTCATCGTGGAGACCTGGTCGCGCATGAGCAGCGAGCCGCCGAACAGCGCGAGCGAGAGGGCGACGGAGACGATCACCGCGAAGGTCATCGTGAGATTGCGACGGAGACCGACGCCGATCTCCGACAGGACGAACTGGGCGCGCATGGCGTCCTCTCAATACTCTCGTTGCTCGATGCTCAGTGCTGGTAGCCGTAGACGCCGCGCGACTGGTCGCGGACGAGGCGGCCCTTCTCCAGCTCGATGACGCGCTTGCGCATCTGGTCCACGATCTGCTGGTCGTGTGTGGCCATCACGACGGTCGTGCCGGTCCGGTTGATGCGGTCGAGCAGCTTCATGATGCCGACGGAGGTCTGCGGGTCCAGGTTGCCGGTCGGCTCATCCGCGATGAGCAGCAGCGGACGGTTCACGAACGCGCGGGCGATGGCCACGCGCTGCTGCTCACCGCCGGAGAGCTCGCCGGGCATCCGGTCTTCCTTGCCGCCGAGCCCGACCAGGTCGAGCACCTCCGGGACCGTCTTGCGGATGGTGCCGCGCGGCTTGCCGATCACTTCGAGCGCGAACGCGACGTTCTCTCCGACGGTCTTGTTCGGAAGGAGCCGGAAGTCCTGGAAGACGGTGCCCAATTGGCGCCGCATCTGCGGCACCTTCCAGTTGGACAGGCGCGACAGGTCCTTGCCCAGGACGTGTACCTGGCCGTGGCTGGCGCGCTCCTCGCGCAGCACGAGCCGCAGGAAGGTGGACTTGCCGGAGCCGGAGGATCCCACCAGGAAGACGAACTCGCCCCGCTCGATCTCAAGGGAGACATCCCTCAGCGCAGGGCGGGCCTGCTTCGGGTAGTTCTTGGAGACGTTGTCGAATCGGATCACGGATGCACCACGGGTCGCCGGGGGTAGGTGAGCGCGACATTACGCGAACCGGTGCGCGGCGCGCAGTCAGCGTCCTGGGTTGCGCGTTTTCTCACGGCGGCACAACGGTTCCGATCGGGACACAGTGGTGAGAAACCGGCAAAAATTGGCGAACTTAGCCGGCTTCGACGGCCGAGGCCAGGGCTGCCTTCGGGCACGGAGCGGCCAAATTTTGCGCGACCTGGCACAGTGGTAAGGGGATGACTCTGGAGGAAGGGCGGGCGGCATGACCTTTGACAGGTTGGTGTGCGCAAACTGCGCGGCACCGGTGAGCGAAGGGCGCTGCCCCGTGTGCCGGGCCAACCGCGAGCGCATGCAGCAGGAGAGCCCGTTCGCCGGCCTCAGCCCGGCGACCCTCATAGCGCTGGTCGTGATGCTGATCGCGGCGGCGGCACTGGTTGCTTATCAGGCGGCCTGACAGGTCGCACACACAAAGGGCCCGGAGCATGACGCTCCGGGCCCTTTGTGCTACTGCCTGTTATCAGGCGGCGGCGTTACGGCCGCTCACCAGACGCGGCAGCATACGGAAGCCGATGCCACCGGCGATCATCGTGGCGGCGCCGATCAGCAGGTACGTGGTCTCGGCCGCGCCGGTCTCGGCGAGCTCGCCCTTGTCCTTGCCGGTGTCGGCGGGAGCCTGCGGAGCGGTGTCCGTCAGGCCCTCCTTGCCCTGACCCTGCTCGACGGGCTGGTTGCCGCCGTCGGGGTTGGTGTTGTCGTTGCCACCGCCGTTGTTGCCGCCGTTGCCGTTGCCACCGCCGTTGCCATTGCCGCCGCCATTGCCGTTGCCCGGCTCGCTCGGCTCGTCGGTGGGCTCGGACGGGTCGTCCGTCGGGTCCGTGGGAACGTCCGTCGGGTCATCCGTCGGGTCGTCCGTCGGGTCCGTCGGGATGTCCGTCGGGTCATCCGTCGGGTCGTCGGTCGGGTCCGTCGGGATGTCCGTGGGAATGTCCGTCGGGTCCTCGTCGCCGCCACCCGGCAGGTCGACGCCGACATCGGCGCCGTCACCGTCGACGCCCACGTTGACGCCGCCGCCGCCCGGGAGGTCGAGGTCGATCCCGATGGCCGAGGCCGCGCCCGCACCCGCGAGCGAAGCGCCGGCGGCGATCACCGCGCCGGCCGCTATGCGCGCAACGCGGATCCGCGTCTTCTTCGTCATCTGCTGCTACCCCCAGTAGCTGTTCTCGTCAGTGGAGCAGCGCCTGAGGCGAAAGTCTGGTAGGGCGTGCCATCCGCCCCCGTCACACGTGCCCCAGTTCTACGCTTGCCGCGCGCCAGCTTTCCCAGATTTAAAGACAGCGTCAAGGCCAATCAGTCTGGGATGCCCGATATCAACGGAGTTGACCGTCGTACGGAGATCTGACTGTGACGCAATAGGCAACTGCCGCTCAAGAAAGCCCTCCTGAGCGGCAGTTACCTTGTCGACAAAGAGCCCCGTTTCACGGGTGTTATCGGCAGCGGCGTGAGTGGTGACGGCTGAGCCGGGGCGGCTCAGGCGGCCTGCTGCTCCTGCTGCTTGCGCCAGCGGATGCCCGCCTCAAGGAAGTTGTCGATCTCACCGTCGAGCACGGCCTGCGGGTTGCCGACCTCGCAGTCGGTGCGCAGGTCCTTGACCATCTGGTACGGGTGCAGGACGTACGAACGCATCTGGTTGCCCCACGAGCTGCCGCCGTCGCCCTTGAGGGCGTCCATCTTGGCCTGCTCCTCCTGGCGTTGACGCTCGAGGAGGCGGGCCTGCAGGACGCGCATCGCGGATGCCTTGTTCTGGATCTGCGACTTCTCGTTCTGACACGAGACCACGATGCCGGTCGGAATGTGCGTGATGCGCACCGCGGAGTCCGTGGTGTTGACCGACTGGCCGCCGGGGCCCGACGAACGGTAGACGTCCACCCGGATGTCGTTCTCCGGGATCTCCACGACGTCCTTCTGCTCGACGACCGGGAGCACCTCGACGCCCGCGAAGGAGGTCTGGCGGCGGCCCTGGTTGTCGAACGGCGAGATGCGCACCATGCGGTGGGTGCCCTGCTCGACGGAGAGCGTGCCGTATGCGTACGGGGCGTGAACCACGAAGGTGGTCGACTTGATGCCGGCCTCTTCCGCGTACGACGTCTCGTAGATCTCCGTCTTGTAGTCGTGCCGCTCGGCCCAGCGCAGGTACATGCGCTGAAGCTGCTCGGCGAAGTCCGCGGCGTCCACGCCGCCCGCCTCGGCGCGCACCGTGACGAGCGCCTCACGCTCGTCGTACTCGCCGGACAGGAGGGTGCGGACCTCCATCTCGTCCAGCGCCTTCTTCACCTCGGTGAGCTCGGCCTCGGCCTCGGCGCGGGTGTCCGGGTCGTCCTCCTCCTCGGCCATCTCGAAGAGCACACCCAGGTCGTCGATGCGCCCGCGCAGGCCCTCGGCCTTGCGGACGTCGGCCTGAAGGTGCGAGAGCCGGCTGGTGATCTTCTGCGCCGCGTCGGGGTCGTCCCACAGGGACGGTGCCGCTGCCTGCTCCTCGAGCACGGCGATTTCGGCCCTCAACTTGTCGAGGTCGAGGACCGCCTCGATCGACGCCATGGTGGCGCTGAGGGACTTGAGCTCTTCGGAAACATCGACGACTGCCACGACACCAGCGTAACGGCTTGCCGCACCCGCCCTGTCTTGCCTGTGGATAACCTCGCACCGTCGTACGGGGTGGCCGCTTCTGGGGGCTGCGCCCCCAGACCCCCTGTCGCGCTGAACGCGCTCGTCCTCAAACGCCGGACGGGCTTCAAAGAACCGCCGGACGGACTTGCGGGCGGGCCGGTCCTTGCGGGCGTGACCGGCTTCAGGGAGTGATCGGAGCCGTTGGGTTGTCCTGCGGAGTCGTCGCGTCCGCGTCGTCGCCCGAGGTGGCCAGCCAGCTGCCTACGCCGATCGCGGCCGCCAGGGCGGCTGCCGCCGTTCCCAGGACGATTCTGCGGCGGCGGGCCTCCGCGCGGTGGCGGGCCGAGCCGGGGCGGGGGGCACCGTGGGCGCGGGGGGCGCGGGCGGTGCCGCGGGCGCCGCCCGCCAGTTCGTCCGGGGCCGGGACGCGCATCGACGTATGGGTGTCGCGGTTGGAGTCCGGGGCGGCGCCGGGGACGAGCGGGACGGCGCCGCGGCGGGGGGCGGGCGGGCCCGGCTCGGGCGCCTCGTCCCGCGCTCCGGACGCCTCACCGTCCGCCTGGTCCGGCTGTGCCGGGTCGTCGGAGTCCGGCTCGTCGACGTCGAGGGGTGCCATCCCGGCGAGCAGCGGGAGCAGCTCGCGCAGGCGGGCGGCCAGCTCCGAGGCGCGGAGGCGGGAGGCCGGGGCCTTGGCGAGGCACTGCACGAGCAGCTGCCACAGTTCGTCCGGGATGCCGGGCAGCGGCACCACGGTCTCCGTGACGTGGCGGCGGAGCACCGCGCCGGGGTGGCCGCCGCCGAACGGCGTGAATCCGGCGAGCAGTTCGTACAGGACGGTCGCCAGGGCGTAGATGTCGACGGCGGCCCGGGGCGGCAGGCCCTCGACGATCTCCGGAGCGAGGTAGTCCGGGGTGCCGATCACCTTCGTCGCGCGCGTGCGGCGCGGGGAGTCCACCAGCTTCGCGACCCCGAAGTCGGTGAGCAGGGCGGGGTGTGCGCCGCCGGGGCCGAGCGGGCCCTGCATGTCCAGAAGTACGTTCTCGGGCTTGACGTCGCGGTGCACGATCCCGGCGCCGTGCGCGGCGGCGAGCCCGTCCGCGACGTCCGCGACGATCGCGACCGCGGCCTCGGGGGCCAGGCGCCGCTCGCGCTCCAGGCGGGTGCGCAGGTCCGTGCCGCGTACCAGGTCCATCACCAGGGCGAGGTCGTTGCCGTCCACGACCAGGTCGCGGACGCCCACCACGCGCGCGTGGTCGAGGCTGAGCAGCGCCGTGCGCTCCTGCACGAAGCGGCCGACGAGCTCCTGGTCGGACGCCAGGTCCTCGCGCAGCAGCTTGATGGCGACGGGCCCCTCGGGTCCCTCGCCGAGCCACACCGTGCCGACGGACCCCCGGCCCAGGATCTGGTGGGCGGTGTACCGGCTGCCGATTTTCCGTGCCAAGACTGCTCCTACGGGCTCCTGTTGGAGCCAAAGCTACGCGGCCCGGAAGGCAACCTTCACTTCTGCGGGGGAAATCACCCGGTGGATGTCGACAAATCCCCAACATCGCCGGGAGTTCGGGCGTACGCGACGGGGTTCTGGGCGTACGCATGCGAAAGCCCCGGGCGACGCCGCTCTCCGTCGCGCCCGGGGCCCTCGGCCGTAACTACTGCCGTAACTACCGCGCTACTGCGTTCCACCGCTCGTTCCGCCGCTGCCCGAGTCGCCGAACCAGTCGGAGACCGTCGAGAACCAGTCGGTGAGCTGCTCCCAGTAGCCCTTGGTGGTGCCGATCCAGTCCTGGAGCGGGCTCAGCTCCCAGATCAGCCACCCCGCTACAAAGAGGATGACGACGGTGAACAGGCACCCCTTGAGGCAGCCGAGGCCCGGGATGCGCATCGGGTTGGCGCTGCGCCGCGGCTCGCGCGGCGGCCGGGGCTCCCGGCGCGGCGGCTGCTGCGGCGGCGCGTAGCGCTGGGGCTGCGGCTGCTGCGGGGCGGGGGCGTACCGCTGCGGCTGCTGGTGCTGCGGCGGGTAGCCGTGGGCCTGCTGCGGGGCGGGCCCGGGTGCCGGGGCCCGGCGCTGCGGGCGGCGGCGCAGCGGGTCCTGGTCGGGGTGGAGGTGCTGGATCTGCGTCTGCTCATTGCGGTCCCGGGCCGCGCGCAGCTGGTTCTCCCAGGGGTGCGGGCCCTCCGGCTCGGGCGGGGTGTCGGGCCGGGGCGGGACGGGCGGCATGACGGCGGTGGGGTCGGCGACACCGGCCGCACCGGCACCTGCGCCCGCGCCCGTGTGCGGCATCACATTGGTGGCGGCATTTGGGTCGTGCTGGCCGTACGCGCCGCCCTGGCCGTACGCGCCCGCGGTGTTCGGCAGCGCCTGCGTCGGGTCGGCCGCGCCCGGGGTCTCGGGGACCGGGGCGGGTGCCGGGTCGGGGACGAGCAGCGCGCCGACGCCCTCGGCGGCCGCGATCTGTGCCGAGGACGCGTGCACGCCGATGCCCTCGGCGACCGTACGCAGGCCGCGGGCGAGGTTCTCGGCGCTGGGTCGGTCGTCGGGGTTCTTACGCAGGCAGCGCTCGATGACCGTCCACAGCGGGTCGGGAACCGTGCTCGGGCGGCGCGGCTCATCGCTGAGGTGGCGGTGCAGGACCTCCAGGGTGGTGCCGCCCGCGAACGGCGGCTGGCCGGTGATCAGCTCGTACAGCAGGATCCCGGCGCCGTAGATGTCGACCGCGGAGGTCTGCGGGCGGCCCTCGGCGGATTCGGGCGCCACATAGGCGGGCGTGCCCACGAACTCCTGGGTACGGGTCAGGCCCGGGGAGTCCGCGAGGCGCGCGATGCCGAAGTCCGTGAGCATCGGGCGCATGCCGCCCTCGTCCTCCTTCAGGAGGACGTTGGCGGGCTTGAGGTCGCGGTGCACGACGCCGTCGGCGTGGCTGGAGGCGAGCGCGTCGGCGATCTGGGCGGTCACGAGGGCGGCCGCGACCGGGGTCAGCGGGCCGTTCTCGCGGATGTACCGGTGCAGGTCGGGGCCCTCGACCAGGTCCATCACCAGGGCGAGCAGATCGCCCTCGACCACCAGGTCACGGGTGCGCACGATGTTCTCGTGCGTCAGCCGCAGCAGGACGGAGCGCTCCCGCAGGAACCGCATCACGACGTCCGCGTCGCTCGCGAGCTCCTCCTTGAGGACCTTGATCGCGACGGTCTCGCCGGGCTGCCCGGCCACCGCGGCCTCGGCGCCCGCGGTCTCGCGCTGGCGGGCTCGCCAGACGGTGCCCGTGGCGCCGCGTCCCAGCGGCTCCTCGAGCAGATACTTGCTGCCTACCGGCCGCACGTCATGCGCTCCCTGTCGATCTGCTGATGCTGTGTGTTTGCGAAGTCACTGCCTACGGACCCGCTGCGGGCCCGCCGCTGCGTGCGGGCCCGTTCTCGACCGTACGGAGAACCAGTACGGAAGCAGGTCTTCCGAACCACTGTAGGCGGACCGCACCGATGTCCGCTGGGAAGACGTGTGGCGAGGACCGTTGGTTGCCGGGCGCGACGAGATCACGGCACGAGATCACAGAACGGGTCGGGGAACAAGACCCTCGAACGAGCCACTCGGCGGACCAGGCCCCGGACGCCTGCCGGACGTCTGCAAAACCCGTCCCAAGCGGCCGCGTACAGGCCCCGGACAGGCATTTTCGGGCGCAGAGCCGACCAATCAAGATCACTTCGAGGTGGGTCCCGGGCGTGTTGTCAGTGGCAGGTGCGAGGATGCTCAGCAGCACGGAGCCATGCCGTGTGCGGTGGGGGGATTCACATGGGCCGTCCCCCTGCCGGGCACCCGCGCAGAAGGGACCGCTGACGGCGATGCAGATCCGGCTGACCGTCCTCGGGCCGCCCAACGGCGGCCGGGCACCGCAGTGCGATGTGCTGGTGACCGCGCCCGCCGGCACGCCACTCGCCGCGGTGACCTCCGGCCTGGCCGCGGCCGTCGGCGGACCGGAAGGCCCGGTCGTGGTGTACGCGGGCCGGGAGCGCGTCGACGGCAAGGGCGCCGCCCCGGGGCTGCTCGGCGAGCCGCCCCTGGTCGACGGCGCCGTGCTCACGCTCCAGTCGCCCGCCGAGCCGGAGCCGTCCGCGGCGGGGGACGCGGCCCGGCTGCACGTCGTGGCGGGCCCGGACGCGGGCGGTGTGCATCTGCTGCACGGCGGCCGGATCAGCATCGGCCGCTCCGCCGAGGCCGACGTTCCGCTCGACGACCCGGACGTCTCCCGGGTGCACTGCGCGATCACGGTCGGCCCGGACGGCCGGGTCACGGTCGCGGACCTGAACTCCACGAACGGCACGACGCTCGACGGTTCCCCCGTCACCGACCAGTCCCTCCGCTTCTCCCCTGGCGCCCTGCTCCGCATCGGCGAGTCCGCACTCCGGCTCGCACTCCCTTCGGACGAGCCGCCGCTGCCGACGGTGGCCGACGGCGAGGGGCAACTCCGCGTTGTCCCCACGGGGGCGGGGGCGGGGGCCGGTGCCGGGATCCCTGGGCCTGTGGGCGGGACGGTTCGTGGGGCGGGGTCGGCCGGGGGGTTCCTTAGTGGGCCTGACGGGCCTGGCGGGCCTGGCGGGCCTGAGTCGGGTGGGCCCGCGCCGGGTGGGGTGCCGTCCGCCGAGGGCAGGGTGCCTCCCGCGAGGCGTGGCGGGTCGTCCGGGATGGCCGGAGGGGCCTTTGCGCCCGACGGCGGGCCGTCGACCGGACCTATGGGAGCGGCGGGACCCGCAGGACCCTCTGGCCCGGCACCGTCCGCTTCCGGTTCAGCGGCGTACGGCGTCACGGATGCGTCGAGCGCGCCCTACGGCTCCACGCCCGCCGCCCCGGACGGCTTCGGGCACGCTCCGTACGACGGTTCCGCGGCCTCGTACGACAACTCCGCAGCTTCTCCGTACGACTCTCCGTACGGCCCGACGGCCACCCCGTACGACGACGGGGACGCCGCACCCCACGAAGCCCCGGCCGGGCCGGGCCGGGCAGCGGAACCACCGCCCCTCTCCGACCCCGACGTTCCCGACGCCCCCGACCGAGCCCTGGCCTGGACCCCCGCGCGCGGGACCACCGTCCCGCGGCAGGTACGGAGGCGCGGTGGCATCGGAGCATGGGCTCGGCGGCTGACCGGTGGCCGGGGCGGAGAGGGGCAGGCGGCGGACGGCGACGCTCCGGTGCCGCGGGTGGCGGCTGCTGAGCCGCCCGTGCCGGAGGTGTGGCCGGATCCGGCCGCGTTGCTGCTCACCGCGCTCGGGCCCGGGCCGCGGCTCTGGGAGCGCGGTCCCGAGCATCCCGAGGCGCTCGCGGTGCGGCTCGGGACGGCCGACCGGAGCAGGCCCGACGGGGCCGGACTGCTGCCCTCCGTGCCCGTGACCGTGGGGCTGCGGGAGGCGGGTGCGCTCGGGCTCGCCGGGCCCCGTGAGCGGCTGCTCGGCCTGGCGCGCGCGGTGCTCGCGCAGCTCGCCGCGTTGCACTCGCCCACGGACCTGGAGATCGTCCTGCTCAGCCTCGACCGGGGCCGCCCGGTCCAGGAGCGCACCGCCGAGTGGTCCTGGCTCGGCTGGCTGCCGCACCTGCGGCCGGGCCACGGTCAGGACTGCCGACTCCTGCTCGCGTACGACCGGGAGCAGGCCGCGGCCCGAACCGGCGAGCTGCTGCGCCGACTTGACGGCTACGACAGCCACGGCAGCTACGACGACCACACGACGAACCTCCGGGGCGGGTACGCCGGGCCGCGCACCGTGGTCGTCGTCGACGGTGACCCCGGGTCGGCCGGGCTGCGCGAGGCGACCGTGCGGCTTGTCGCCCAGGGACCGGGCGCCGGGATCCATCTCGTGTGCCTGGCCGAGACGCCGCCCGCGTCACCGGCCTCCCCCGTGGCGGCCACCTACGAGGCGGCCTGCGTCGCCTCCCCGGCCTTCCGCGCGTGCGGCGCCGTCGCGCTGCTGAGCGGGGACGTGGCGACGGCGCTTCGGCTGCTCCGTACCTCCCAGGGGCAGCCCGTCGGGCACGGCACGGTCGCCGCGGTGGACGCGGTGTCCGCGGCCTGGGCCACCCGGTTCGCCCGGGCCCTCGCCCCGCTGCGCCCGGACGAGCCCGTGGGGACGGGCGGCCGGACCGCGCGCGTGGCGGTGCCGTTGCCGCAAGCGGCGCGGCTCCTCGACGAGTTGGGGCTCGCGCGGGCCACCCCGGCGTCGCTGATGGCGCGCTGGGCGGCGGCCGCGGACGACAAGGACGCGGTGGGCGGACGCGCGCACGCGGTGCTCGGCGCCGGGCCACGCGGCCCGGTGTGCGCGGACCTCGTGGCGGCGGGCCCGCATCTGCTCGCCGAGGGTCCGGCGGGGAGCGGCAAGACGGAGCTGCTGCGGTCGCTAGCCGCTGGGCTCGCGGCGGCCGAGCGGCCGGACCGGCTCGCCTTCATCCTGGTCGACGGGGCGGGGCCGGAGCGCGGCGAGGGGCTGCGGGTCTGTACGGACCTGCCGCACGTCACCGAGCATCTGGCCGCCAACGACCCCGTACGCATGCGGGAGTTCGCGCAGGCGCTCGCGGCCGAGCTGAAGCGGCGGGCCGAGCTGCTCGGGCGGCTCGGGTTCGCGGAGTGGCACACCCAGCGGGAGGTGTCCGGGCGGATGGTGACGCAGCGGACACGGTCCGGGTCCGGGGCGGGGGCCGGGCAACGTCCGTCCGCCTCAGGGCAGTTGCCCGTGCCCGGCCAAGCCGGAGAACCGTCGTCCGGGGACCTGGACTCCCCGTCCAGCTCGACACTCAAGCTCCGCCCCGGAGGCGCGGGCGCAGGCGCGGGCGGAGACGCGCGGCGGCCGGAGCCGGGGGCGCCGCTGCCGCGGCTCGTGGTGGTCGTGGACGACGTGGACGCGCTGGTGGCGCCCGCGCTCGGGGCGCCCGGGCGGCCTTCGGCCGGTTCGGTCGTACGGGCGTTGGAGGCCGTGGCACGGGACGGGGAGCGGCTCGGGGTGCACCTGGTGGCGGCGACGGGGCGGCCGGAGCGTACGGCGGAGACGGAGCTGGCCCGGCGGGCCACGCTGCGGGTGACGCTGGACGCGCCCTCTGCGGCGCCGGAGGATCCCGCGCCGGGGCGGGGGTGGCTGCACTCCGACTCCGCGGATGGCGGGGCGTCGACGCCGTTCCAGGCGGGGCGGGTGACGGGACGTATTCCGCGGACGTCGACGTTGCGGCCGACCGCGGTGCCGTTGGAGTGGGAGCGGATGGGGGACCCGCCCGCCCGCCGTCCCGTAAGGGAGTTGGGGAACGGTCCGACGGACCTTGCCCTGCTGGCGAGTGCCCTGGAGCGGGCGGCGCGGTCGGTGGGGGCTTCGTCGTCCTGAGGTGCGGGGTGCGCGGGTGGGGCGGTGTTTTTCCCCAGCCCCGCCCCTTCCCGGCTGTATCGATATGCGGCTAACGCCGCGTGGGGGGGCTCTGCCCCCCCTGCACCCCCGTATCGCGCTGAACGCGCTCGTCCTCAAACGCCGGACGGGCTGATAAGCAAGCAAGCCGCCCCCTGACTCCACGTCACGACGCGGTCACGATCGCGCACTTGACTTCCAACTCGCCCTTGCCGCCCTCAACCCACCAGGCGTAGACCTGTCCGCACCGACAGCGCACCGCACAAGCGCGCACGTGAGAGACGGGGCAGAGATGCGCAGAATTCGCAGAACTCGCAGCACTCGCAGCACTCTTCTTACACGCACCGCAGGAGCCACCCGCACCACCCGCACCGCACTGGCCCTCCTGGCCGCCACTGCCTTGGCCCTCACCGGCTGCGGCGGCGGCAGCGACGGCGACAAGGGTGACGGCGAAGGAAAGGGCACGGCCGACAAGCCGAGCAAGCCCACCGTTCAACTCCCCAAGCTGGACGGCCAGAAGATCTCCGTGGCCGCCGTCTGGGGCGGCGCGGAGCGCAAGGTCTTCCTTCAGGTGCTCGACGAGTTCGAGAAGCGCACCGGCGCCGAGGTCGCCTTCGTACCGGCCCAGGACCCGATCATCGGCTTCCTGGAGTCCAAGGTGGCCGGAAACGAGCCCCCGGACGTCGCGATGCTCCCGCAGATCGCCGCCATCGAGCAGGCCGTGACCAATAAGTGGGCCAAGCCGGTCGGACCCGAGGCCCAGAAGCAGCTCGAGAAGAACTACGGCGAGGGGTGGCGGGAGCTCGGGGCGGTCGACGGCAAGCAGTACGGGGTCTACTTCAAGGCCGCCAACAAGTCGCTCGTCTGGTACAACACCGCGGTCATGAAGAACGCCGGTGGCCAGGAACCCAAGACGTGGGAGGAGTTCCTCCGGACCGGCCAGGCGATCTACGACTCCGGTATCCCGCCGGTCTCCGTCGCGGGCGCCGAAGGGTGGACCCTCACCGACTGGTTCGAGAACGTCTATCTCTCGCAGGCCGGGCCGGAGAAGTACGACCAACTCGCGCAGCACAAAATCAAGTGGACCGATCCGTCCGTGAAGCAGGCCCTCACCACCCTTGGTGAGCTCTTCGGCAAGAAGGGCTTTGTCGCCGGTGGCGCGGAGGGTGCGCTCGGTACCGAGTTCCCCGAGTCCGTGAAGCAGACCTTCGTCGGCGGTGACCAGCCGAAGGCCGGGATGGTGTTCGAGGGCGACATGGTCTCGCTCGCCATCTCGGAGACCGAGGCCGAGATCGGCAAGGACGCCAAGGTGTTCCCGTTCCCGGCGGTCGGCGACGGCGCCGAGCCGCCCGCCGTGGTCGGCGGTGACGCCGCCGTCGCCCTGAAGGACAGCAAGGGCGCCCAAGCCCTGCTCACCTTCCTCGCGTCCCCGGACGCGGCCGCGATCTGGGCCGGGGCCGGTGGCTTCGTCTCGCCCAACAAGAACCTGGATCTGGCGGCCTACCCGAATGACGTACAGCGCGATATCGCCAAGGCCCTGATCGCCGCGGGCGACGACATCCGCTACGACATGTCCGACCAGACCCCGCAGGCGTTCGGCGGCACCCCCGGCAAGGGCCTGTGGAAGGCGCTTCAGGACTTCCTGAAGAACCCCAAGGACGTGGCGGGTACGCAGCGGACGCTGGAGGCGGCCGCGGCCAAGGCGTACGAGAAGGGCTGACGCGGTGACGTCGGCCACGGCCGGGGACGGGGTCCCGTCCCCGTCCCCGGCCCCGCGCACGCGCAAGAGCGTCACCGGCACCCGCAAGCGCATGGCAGTGGCCTTTCTGCTGCCCGCGCTCGTGCTGCTCGGGGCGCTCGTGGTCTACCCGATCGGGTACTCGATCCAGCGGTCGTTCTTCGACAAGTCCGGGGACTTCGCTGGGCTCGGCAATTACGTCGAGCTGTTCACCGACCGCACCATCCTGACCGCGATCAAGAACAACGCGCTCTGGGTGGTCATCGCACCCACCATCGCCACCGCCCTCGGTCTGATCTTCGCGGTGCTCACCGAACGGGTGCGCTGGGGCACGGCGTTCAAGCTGCTCGTCTTCATGCCGATGGCGATCTCCATGCTGGCCGCGGGCATCATCTTCCGGCTCGTGTACGAGCAGGACCCGGACCGGGGCGCACTCAACGCTGTCTGGGTCGGGGTGCACGACACGTTCGCCGAGTCGTCCGCCTTCCCGAAGGCGCATCCGGGCATGGAGTCGCCCCTGAAACCCGGTGGTGGCGGCAGCTTCATCACCAAGACCCCGGTGTCCGCGGGCGAACCCGTAGCGCTGCCGCTGCTCGGCGTCGCCAAGGAGAAGATGCCGGACGACGCCGCGCCCGCCGCCCCCGCGCGGCCCGAGCCCGGCAAGGTCACCGGCACGACCTGGCAGGACTTCACGCTCGGCAAGGGCGTCGGCAAGCGCAACGCGCCCGACGGGACCGAGCTCGGCTACCCGGGCCTCACCATCGAGGCCGTCAAGAACGGCAAGGTCGTCGAGTCCACGAAGGCCGCCGCCGACGGCACCTTCAGCCTCTCCGCGAAGGCCGACGGGGCCCAACTCCGGCTGCCCGCCGACAACTTCAGAGAGCCGTACAACGGGGTCGACTGGCTCGGCCCGGACAAGGCGATCCCGTTCATCGGCCTCAACTTCGTCACCCTGTCGGTGATCCTGAGCTACGTCTGGATGTGGGCGGGCTTCGCCATGGTCCTGATCGCGGCCGGGCTCGCGAGCATCCCGCGCGAACTCCTGGAGGCGGCGCGGGTCGACGGGGCCAATGAGTGGCAGGTGTTCCGGCGGGTGACGGTGCCGCTGCTCGCGCCCGTGCTCGCGGTCGTCATGGTCACCCTGATGATCAATGTCCTGAAGATCTTCGATCTGGTCTTCATCATCGCGCCGGGTGACGTCCGCGACGACGCCAATGTGCTCGCGCTCCAGCTCTACAACTCATTCGTGGACCGCGACTCGGGCGTGGCCAGCGCCATCGCCGTACTGCTCTTCCTGCTCGTCATCCCGGTGATGCTGTTCAACGTGCGCCGCCTGCGCAGGGAGGTACGCCGATGACCACAGCGTCGAACAAATCCGTGGCCAAGAACGAATCCGTGGCCACGAGGGAAAACGTGGCCAAGCAGTCCCTCGGCTCCCGGATCGCGGGGGCGGTCAGCGGCGGTGCGCTGCGGGTGTTCCTGCTGGTCGTCGGCCTGGTCTGGCTGGTGCCGACGATCGGTCTCGCGCTCTCCTCGCTGCGCGCGCCCGCGGACATCAGCGCGAGCGGCTGGTGGCAGATCTTCACCGTCCCGTCCCAGCTCACCTTCGAGAACTACAGCAGCCTGCTCCAGGACGAGACGATCACCAACTCGCTGCTCTCCACCGTGACGATCACCGTCCCGGCGACGGTCCTGGTCGTGGTGATCGGCTCGCTCGCGGGGTACGCCTTCGCGTGGATGGAGTTCCCGGGGCGGGACTGGTGGTTCCTGGCGGTCGTGGGGCTGCTCGTGGTGCCGGTGCAGGTGGCGCTGCTTCCCGTGTCCAAGCTGTTCGGCACGCTCGGGATCTTCGAGACGACGCTCGGCGTGGTCCTCTTCCATGTCGCCTTCGGCCTGCCGTTCGCGATCTTTCTCCTGCGCAATTTCTTCGCGGAGATCCCGCGGGAACTCCTGGAGGCGGCCCGGCTCGACGGGGCGGGTGAACTCCGGCTGTTCTTCCGGGTGGTGATGCCGCTCGGCGGGCCCGCGATCGCCTCGCTCGGGATCTTCCAGTTCCTGTGGGTGTGGAACGACATGCTGGTGGCGTTGATCTTCGCGGACTCCAAGAATCCGCCGATCACGGTCGCGCTCCAGCAGCAGGTCAGGCACTTCGGCGACAACGTGGCGATTCTCGCGCCCGGGGCGTTCATCTCGATGGTGATTCCGCTCGCGGTGTTCTTCGCGTTCCAGCGTCAGTTCGTGTCCGGGGTCATGGCGGGCGCCGTCAAATAGGCCACCGAAGAGGCAACGAACAGGCAACGTGATCTAGGACACACCCCCGAATTCACGGTCCGGGAGGGGTTCTCGTTCCCTCCCGGTCACCGTGAAGACACCTGGCGCCCCTAGTCAGGCCTGATGGCCTCGGGCCTACGACGCACCTGACTGCCCAGACGTACGCACCTGACAACAGGAGCACCATGAGCACCACATCAGGCACGCAGGCACTGCCGCGCCCCACGCGGCTCTCCGATGTGAAGGGCTGGTTCTTCCCCGCCGACCAGCTGCTCTTCGACTGGTTCCTGGCCAGACAGCTGGACCGGGACGACCACGGCGACCTGCTCGAACTGGGCGCTTACCTCGGCAAGAGCGCCATCTTCATGGGCTCCTATCTGCGCGACGGCGAGACCTTCACGGTCTGCGACCTCTTCGACTCCCCGGCCCCCGACGACCCCAACTCGAAGGAGATGAACCGCTCCTACTCGACCCTGACCCGCCGCGCCTTCGAGGCCAACTACCGTGCGTTCCACGACGAGTTGCCGGTCATCCTGCAGGCCCCGTCCTCGGTGGTGGCCGACGAGGTCAAGGCCGGCAGCTGCCGTTTCGCGCACATCGACGCCTCGCACCTGTACGAGCACGTGCACGGCGACATCCTGGCGGTACGGGACATCCTCGGCCCGGACGGCATCGTCGTCCTCGACGACTTCCGCGCCGAGCACTGCCCCGGCGTCGCCGCCGCCACCTGGGGCGCGGTCGCCACCACCGGCCTGAAGCCGCTGTGCATCACGGCCACGAAGTTCTACGGGACGTGGGGCGCGTACGACGAACTGCACGCGGAGCTGCGCACGATGCTCCGGACCCGCCGCGACCTGTGGCACGGCGTCGAGGAGGTCGCGGGCCACCCGCTGATCCGCATCGACGGCAAGAAGGCGAAGGCCCCGGCCCAGCCCCGCTCCCGCCACGCCGGGGAGCCCACCGAGGAAGCCACCGGCGAACCGGCCTCCGCGGTACCGAATCAGCCGACCCGCCCCGGCCAGGCGGCCCGCGGACTGGCCCGCCTGACCCGCACCCTTAAGGGCCGCCGCTGACGCCCACCCAGCGCGCGCAGAGGGCGCCCTCCCCCCAGCGAGCGGGGACGGGCGCCCTCGGCCTTCCGGCCCGGCTTACAGATCCGCGACCGCGAGCCCGTACATCGCCACCCAAGCGAGCCCGATCACGGCGAGCGGCCGGTCCTTGAGTACGACGTCCTCGGGGGCGCCCGCGGCCCCACGGTCGGCGAAGACCGCGTACCGCAGGATCGTCAGGATGAAGGCCACCATCGACAGCTGCCGCCACGGCAGCAGACCCGTCCCGGTAACGCCGCCGGACTCCATCGCCCACAGGCAGTACGCGAGCACCGCGACGCCCGCCGCGAGCTGCCAGACGAACCGCAGATAGCCGGTGGTGTACTCGGTGAGCAGCGCCCGCGTCGCGCCCCGCGCCGCGCCCGCCGTGCCCGCCATCTGGACGGCCTCGGAGTACCGCTTGGCGGCGACCATGAACAGGGCGCCGAAGCCCGTGGTGATCAGGAACCAGCGGGACAGCGGGATATCGAGGGCGACGCCGCCGATCATCGCGCGCATCAGGAAGCCCGTGGTCACCACGGTCAGGTCGACCACGAGGACGTGCTTGAGGCTGACGCAGTACGCCAGTTGCATGCCGACGTAGAGCGCGAGCAGCGCCGAGGTCATCGGGTTGCAGAGGAACGCGGCGGCCGTCGGGGCGGCCACGGCGAGCAGCCCGCCGACCGCGTACGCGAGCGGCACCGGCACCTGGCCCGCGGCGATCGGCCGGTTCCGCTTCTGCGGGTGGGCGCGGTCGGCCGCCACGTCCCGGGCGTCGTTGATCAGGTAGACGGCCGCCGCGGCGGCCGTGAACAGGGCGAAGACCAGGGCGAGTTGGACCACGGCGTGCCGCGTGAAGAGTTCCCCGGCGGCCGCGGGCGCGGCGACCACGAGCACGTTCTTGATCCACTGGCGGGGCCGGGCGGTCTTCAGGAGCCCGAGCGGCAGGCTCACCGCTCCGGGGCGGCGGGCAGCCTCGGCAGCCGCCCCGGACCCGCCCCCGCCCTGGCCCTCCTGATCGAGTACCGGTACCGACGTGGTGAATCGCTCAGCCATCCCGACCACCCCGCCCCGGCCCCCGCACGGGCCGTGCCGCCGCCGCCATCCAGCGCGCCCCCGCCCGCGCCGTAAGCGCCCCGAGGGCCGCGCCCGCCGCGACATCCGTCGGGTAGTGCACGCCGACCACGAGCCGGGACAGGCACATCGCGGCGGCGAGCGGCGGTACGAGGCGGGCGCCCGGCGCGGGCCGCAGCGCGCCGTAGGCGACGGCGGCGGCGGCCGCCGAGCTGGCGTGCGAGCTGGGGAAGGAGTGCCGCCCCGCGGTGCGTACCAGCGGTTCGGCGTCCGGGCGCGGGCGGCGCACCACGCGCTTGACGCCCATGCTGGTCAGATGGGCCGCCGCGGTCAGGGCCGTGCCGCGCAGCCAGGCGCCGCGCCGCTCCCGGTCCACGGCCGCGCCGGTGAGCCCGGCGGCGAGCCAGAGCGCGCCGTGCTCGCCCGCGAAGGACAGGGCGCGGGCGGTGGCGGCCACGCCCGGCTCTGCGCCCAGGCGGCGCAGCGCCGTGAGGAGTCTGCGGTCCACGTTCGGCTTCTGATCCATGCTCGGCACCGTATTTGCCCCGAGAATCACCTTTTAGGACTGACTGGTTCGCAGATGGGTGATTTACACATAGTTGAGCCGATATCGTCATGCCATGTCTGCTCAAACGGTTTCCGTCACCGGTTGGGGCCGCACCGCCCCCACCACCGCCCGTGTGGTGCGCCCGTGTTCGTACGAGGAGGCGGTCACCGCCGTCCGCGAATGTGCCGCCGCAGGGCGCAGGGGCGGCATCGCACGTGGCCTGGGCCGGGCGTACGGGGACGCGGCGCAGAACGCGGGCGGCGCCGTCCTCGACATGACCGGCCTCGACCGGGTGCACGCCATCGACGCCGACGTGGGCACGGTCGTCTGCGACGCGGGCGTGAGCCTGCACCGCCTGATCGAAGTCCTGCTTCCGCTCGGCTGGTTCGTGCCCGTGACCCCCGGCACCCGCTATGTCACGGTCGGCGGCGCGATCGGCGCCGACATCCACGGCAAGAACCACCACGTCTCGGGCGCGTTCTCGCGCCACGTGGCGTCGTTCGAGCTGCTCACGGCCGACGGCATGGTGCGCACCGTACGGCGCGGCGAGCCGCTGTTCGACGCGACGGCCGGAGGGATGGGCCTGACCGGGGTCATCCTCGCGGCCACCGTCGAACTGCTTCCGGTCGAGACGTCCCTGATGTCCGTCGACACCGAACGCGCCGCCGACCTCGACGCCCTGATGGACCGTCTGACCACCACCGACCACAAGTACCGCTACTCGGTCGCCTGGATCGACCTGCTCGCCCGCGGCTCCGCGCTCGGCCGCTCGGTGCTCACCCGCGGCGACCACGCCCCGCTCGACCGGCTGCCCGCCAAGGCCCGCCGCGCCCCGCTCGCCTTCCGCCCCGGAAGCCTCCCGGCCGCCCCGTCGTTCCTGCCCTCCGGCCTGCTCGGCCGCCGCTCGGTCGGCCTCTTCAACGAGCTCTGGTACCGCAAGGCGCCCCGCACCCCGCGCACCGGCGAACTCCAAAAGATCTCCACCTTCTTCCACCCCCTGGACGGCGTCCCGCACTGGAACCGGATCTACGGACCGTCCGGTTTCGTGCAGTACCAATGCGTCGTCGGATACGGCCACGAAGACACCCTGCGCCGCATCGTGCAGCGCCTCTCCGCGCACCGCTGCCCCTCGTTCCTCGCCGTGCTCAAGCGGTTCGGCCTCGCCGACCCCGGCTGGCTCTCCTTCCCGGTCCCCGGCTGGACCCTCGCCCTCGACATCCCCGCCGACCTGCCCGGACTCGGCCCGCTGCTCGACCGGCTCGACGACGACGTGGCCGAGGCCGGGGGCCGTGTCTACCTCGCGAAGGACTCGCGGGTGCGGCCGGAGCAATTGGAGCGGATGTATCCGCGGCTCGCGGACTTCCGCGCGCTCCGCGCCGACCTCGACCCCGCCAGGGTGTTTACGTCGGACCTGGCTCGGCGGCTTGGCCTGTAGGGCGTGCCTGCGGCGGGCTTTCTTCCCCAGCCCCGCCCCTTCCCGGCTGTGTCGATATGCGGCTGACGCCGCGTGGGGGGCTCCGCCCCAGACCCCGTATCGCGCTGAACGCGCTCGTCCGCAAACGCCGGACGGGCTGAATACGAGACCCCAGGAGTTGCTGTCATGAAAGACGCCTTCGGCACCCCCCAGTCCCTGCTCGTCCTCGGTGGCTCCTCCGAGATCGCTCTCGCCACCGCACGTCGCCTGGTCGGCCGCCGCACCCGCACCGTCTGGCTCGCCGGGCGCCCCTCGCCCGCCCTGGAAGCGGCCGCGCGGCAGCTCCGCGACATGGGCGCCGACGCCCGCACCGTCGCCTTCGACGCCCTCGATCCCGAGTCCCACGAGGACGCCCTCGGCAAGGTCTTCGCGGAGGGCGACATCGACATGGTGCTACTGGCGTTCGGCATCCTCGGCGACCAGGAGCGCGACGAGACCGACCCGCTCGCCGCCGTCCGGGTCGCCCGCACCAACTACACCGGCGCCGTCTCCGCCGCCCTGATCTGCGCCAACGCCCTGAAGCGGCAGGGCCACGGCTCCCTCGTCGTGCTCTCCTCGGTCGCCGGGGAGCGGGCCCGCCGCGCCAACTTCATCTACGGCTCGAGCAAGGCCGGGCTCGACGCGTTCACTCAAGGCCTCGGTGACGCGTTGCACGGCAGCGGCGTGCACGTGATGGTCGTACGCCCCGGCTTCGTCCGCACCCGCATGACCACCGGCCTGAAGGAGGCCCCGCTCGCCACCACGCCCGACGCGGTAGCCGCCGCCATCGAGACCGGCCTGCGCCGCCGCTCCGAAACGATCTGGGTCCCCGGCGCCCTCCGCCCCGTGATGGCTGCGCTGCGCCACCTGCCGCGCCCGGTCTTCCGCAAGCTCCCCGTATGAGCCGTACGGGCCGCATGAGCGTCACGCGCGCCGAGGTCATCGGCTTCGCGCTCGCGGGCGTGTGCGCGTACGCCGCCGACCTGGCGTTGTTCGTGTGGCTGCGCGGCCCGGCGGGCTGGGATCCGCTCTCCGCCAAGGCGGCCGGTTTCGTCGCGGGCTGCACGGTCGCGTACGTCGGCAACGCGCTCGGAACGTACCGCGGCCGGGACACGGAGGGTGTGTCCCGGCTGCGGCAGTACGCCGTCTTCTTCACGGTCAACATCGCGGGCGCCCTCGTCCAGCTCCTCTGCCTGGCCCTCTCGCACTACGTCCTGGGCCTCACGTCCCAGCGCGCCGACACGATCTCCGGTGCGGGCGTGGGCATGGTCCTCGCGACGCTGGTGCGTTTCTGGGGTACGCGAACGCTGGTGTTCAGCCCCGCGTCGCGTACGACAGGAACGCCGTCCAGGAACGAGGGCTGACGAAACCGACTGTTCCGCAGTCGCAGCCGCAGCCGCAGAACACGCCCTACGAAGAAGAGCCGGGCAGCGAGAACAGCCTCCGCACCACGCGCTCCGCCGCGCCCCCGTCGTCGTACGGGCAGAACCGGTCACGGAAGGCGGCCCGCAGCTCGGTGGTCGCGTCGGTGTCCCAGGCCTCGGCCTGGAAGACGAACCGCAGTTCGTCCTCGGACGTCGCGACGGCGCCGGGGGTCTCGCCGGGGCGGCCGGAGAGCAGGTCGAAGTAGGTGCCGCGGGCGAGGCGGTAGGCCTGCCAGTCGGGGGCGTAGACGACGATCGGCCGGTCCAGGCAGGCGTAGTCGAACATCAGCGACGAATAGTCCGTGACCAGCGCGTCGGCGGCGAGACAGAGCTCCTCCACGCGCGCGTGCCCGGTGACGTCGACGATCTGCGGGTGGTGGCAGGCGGTGAGCCTCGCCTCGGAGCCGTAGGCGTGGTGGGCGCGGACGAGCACGACGTACGACGGTCCGAGCGCCCGCACGAAGCGCTCCAGGTCGAGCCGGGGCGTGAAGCCCTTCTGGTAGTCGCGGTGGGTGGGCGCGTAGAGGAGGGCGGTCCGGCCCGGCTCGATGCCGAGCTGCTTCCTGATGCGTTCGGACTCGTACTCGACGTCTCTACTGAAGTAGAGGTCGTTACGCGGGTAGCCGAGCTCCAACGCCTCATAGGTGGAGGGGTACGCGCGCTCCCATACTTCAGTGGAGTGCGGGTTGGCGGACAGGCTGAAGTCCCACTGGTCGATGTGGTCGAGGACCTGCTGGAAGCTGATGCCGTGCGTACCGGCCGGGTAGCGGCGCTGGTCGAGGCCCATCTTCTTGAGCGGCGTGCCGTGGTGGGTCTGGAGGTACAGCTGGCCGGGGCGCTTGACGAAGCCGCCGGGAAAGCCGGAGTTGCTGACGAGATACGTCGCACGGGCCAGGGCACGCCAGTGGCGCCGTGAGCCCTCGACGACGTACTCGACGCCGTCCGGCACCTGGTGCTTGTGGCGACCGCCGACCACCCAGACGCCCCGGATGTGCGGGACGAGTTCGCGCGCCTTCTCGTACACGGCGAGCGGATTGCAGGACGGGCCCCGGTTCCCGTACGCGCTGTAGACGGCGAGGTGCGGGTCGAGGGAGCGGCGCCGGTCCGCGCGGTACGAGATCCGCATGACCTTGGCGCGCAGCTGCTGCCTGCGCCGGGCCAGCGCCCGCTTGGCGGCCTTGCGGCGGCCGTCGGCGGTCTTGAGCGCCTGGAAGGCGGTGTACGAGCCGCTGGCGAGGGCCCGTTGACGGTCGGTCAGGGGTTCGTGGCCGGCCGGGCGGTGGGCCCGGTAGAGGCGGGCGGCGGCGCGGAAGAAGTCGGCGCGGTCGGCGGGCCGGATCCGGCCCGGGTCACCGAGGACGGAGAGGAGGTGCTCGACGGCGTACGGAAAGAGCTCCACGGCTTGGTGGCCTTGCTCTTCGAGCAAGGCGAAGAGCTGCCCGTACTGGTCGAGCACGGCGAAGTGCTGCCGCCCGGGCGTGGTCGAGACGCTGCCGCCGCGCCGCTTGCGCCAGCGGACGCAGACCCGCTCGAGCATCGCGAGCCGCCCCTGGGCGGTGGCGAGGAGGGTGGCCCGGTGCACCGGCACGACGTCTTCGTACGGCCACGCCTTCCCCTTGTCTTCGGTGAAGCGGAGCCCGTGGGCGTGCCAGAAGGAGCGGCGTACGACCCGGTTCCAGGCGGCGGGGGTCAGGCCGAGCGGGCTGCCGTTGAGGTCGTCGCCGCTGGCGGAGACGTGCTCCCACCAGTCGATGCGGTCGTGGTCGAAGAGGAGGACGTTCGGGGCGTGGGGGTGTTCGGTGAGCGCTCGGTCGATGGCGGCGAGGGCGCCGGGCAGGAGGAGATCGTCGCCGTCGAGGAAGAGCAGGAACGCGCCGCGGGCGCGGGCGGCTCCGGCATTGCGGGCGGCGCCGGTGCCGCTGTGCGCGTCAAGCCGGACGAGTTGCACGCGTGGATCGCGCTCCGCATACTCCGCGGCGATCGCGGCACAGGCGTCCCCCGAGCAGTCGTCGACAACGATCAGCTCCAGGTCCCGGTGGCTCTGGCCGAGCGTCGACTCCAGGCATTCACGCAGGTAGCCCTGGATGCGGTGGGCGGGGACAACTACCGAGAAACGCACCATGGACACCGACGGTAGTCAGCTGATTACGCTGTGTCGAAGACCCGGGCCCGCGCGGGGATCATCCGGTGCCACTCATTCGGGCGACGCTAGGCAAAGAAATTGACGGGACCGGGAAACCAGGACAAATGCAGCGTCTGCACCGTCTCAGCGTCATCGTGCCCTTCTGCAACGTCGAGGAGTACCTGGAGGAGTGCCTGCGGTCGATCGCGGGCCAGACCGTCACGCACCTCGACGTCGTGCTCGTGGACGACGGGTCCACGGACGGCAGCGCGGCGATCGCCCGCGCCTTCGCAGAGCGGGACGACCGGTTCCGCTACGTCCCCCAGGAGCGCGCGGGCCTGAGCGCGGCCCGGGGCGCCGGGGTGCGGGAGGCCGCGCCCGGGACCGAGTACCTGACGTTCGTCGACGGCGACGACGTGGTGCCGCACGGCGCGTGGTCCCGGATGCTCAGGAGCCTGGACGCCACGGGCTCCGACTTCGCGACGGGAAACGTGTGGCGCCTGCACGATCGCGGCCGCCAACAGGCCCGCCAGTACCGGTGGTTGACGGAGACCCGGCAGCGTACGCATCTCACCCGGGCCCCGGAGCTGATCGCGGACGGGATCGCCTGGAACAAGGTGTTCCGGAGGGAGTTCTGGCACCGCGTGGGCAAGGAAGCCTCCGGGGACGGGGTGGACGCGGTGGACACCCCGCACGGGATCCTGGCGCATTGTCTGGCAGAGGCGGTCGACGTACTCGCCGACCACGTCACGTACCGGCGGGAGCGGGGTCAGGGCCGGGGCACGGATGTGCGGGCAGCACGCGACAGGATCGCCGCGTGCACGACCGTCAGCCGCTTCCTCGCGGACCGCTTCCCCGAGCACAAGGCGGCCTACGACGCGTCGTGCCTGCGCGAAGACTTCGCGCATTTCCTGGAGGGCCTGCGGACGAGCGGCCCGGACTACCGCGAGGCATTCCTGACGGACGCGGCCGCGTTCCTGGCGCAGGTGGCCCCGGGCGTGCTCACCGGGCCGGGCCTGCTGACCGGGCCGAGACTCCCGATCGGCCTGCGGGCCAAGTGGCAATTGGTGCGCGAAGGGCGGTACGAGGACCTCGACTCCCTGCTCGCCTTCGAGCGCCGTAGCGGGACCGCGTTCCGGGTCCGGGGCGGCCCGGTGCGACGACGCACCGCGGAATGGCCGGGCAACGGCCCGAACGGCCGCTTGGCGCTACCGCGCGGCCTGACCCGACTGAGCCGCGCGGAACTGCCGGTGGTGACGCGGGCGGAGAAGGCGACCTGGGCGAAGAACGGAACGCTCCGCATCACCGGCTACGCGTACATCCGCAACTTGGCGGCGGCCCGCCCGGGCCAGTCGATCAAGCTGGGCCTGTTGCGGCCGGTACCGGGCAGCGGACGGCACCACCGCCCCCGCGGGGTGCCGACACGCACGATCCCGTACCCCCAGGCAACCGAGAACTCCCAGCAGGCGCTGCACAGTTACCACCTGTCCGGCTTCGAGATGACCCTCGACCCGGAACGCCTCAAGACCCGCGGCCGCTGGCGCCCAGGGACCTGGCTGCTCGACGTGGTCGTAGGCGGCCACGGCACGCTCCGGCGAGCCGCGGTACGGGCGGGCGAGGCGGCCCGGTCGGCGGTACGGGACCTCGACGACGGACTACGCATGGTCCTGTCGGTACGTGGCGACGACGCCCGCCTGGTGGTGAGCATCGAACAGTACGCCGCCCGGGTGGATCGACACGGGCGCGCCGCCGAGGATCCGGCCGCAGTAGTACTCGGCGGCCACCTGCACCGAGGCGGTTTGCGCCCGACCGAGCTGCGCCTGATCCGCGACCACTCGGAAGCCGTCATCGACTGCCCGGTCGAATGCCTCCCCGGCCCGGGACGGGCTTTCACCGCCCGTATCCCCCTGCCCGACCTGATGGCCGTACACCCGATCCCGCACCACGCACCGCACGAGGTCGAAGCCCCACCCGGCGAACCCTGGCGAGCCAGCCTGGTCTTTCCCGACGGCAAGCTGAAACCCGTAGCCGCGACCACGAACCTGCCTCCCGGCCACTACCCCACGGGCCCGACCGCCCGGCCCCTGTGCATCACGGCCGACCCGGCGGGCCGACTCCGCGTGGAACCGACCCACTGCCCGGTCGCGGACGTGGTCCGGTGGGAGGGTGAGGGGAGGTTGGTGGTGGCGGGCTCCATGGAGCCTGATTCCAGCCACCCCGAACTCGTCCTGCGCCACAGCACCCGCGACGAAGAAGTGACCGCCCCGGTCGAGCAGACCCCCGACGGCCGGTTCCGGGCCGAACTCACCCCCGCGGACGCCCGCTTGGCCCCAGGCCACTGGCACGCCTACGTCCGCGGCGCCCAGGAGACCCCGCTCCGCCTCCGCACCGACACCGCCACCAACCTGCCCGCGGAGCGAACCCGCTTCACCGCCACCCGCCACTGTGGCGACCGGCTCCTCCTCCAGGTCGCCCCCGACCTGCCGCCCACCGAACGCGGCCCGTACCACCGCGAACGCCTCCGCACCACGCACTACCCGGCCCAACGCCACCTCCCCCTACGGGACGCGATCCTCTACGTGGACGGCGACAACCCACGCGCCGTGCACGAGGAACTGGTCCACCGAGGCGCCGATTTGGAGCACCTCTGGGTCACCCAGGACCAACAGACCTACGTACCCGCCACAGCGCGAGGCGTAGAACTGCACAGCGCCGCATGGCACGAAGCCCTCGCCCGCTGCCGGTACATCGTCACGCCGGAGCACCTGCCCGAATTCTTCGAGCGCCGCGACGGCCAGACCGTCGTACAGACCTGGCACGGCTCCCCGCTCAAGCGGATCGGCACCGACCTGAAGGGCACGGCATACGCCGACCACGCCCACCTGAACGCGGTGCCCCGGCCGACCCGCCAGTGGAGCGTCCTGGTCACGCCCAACCGGTACGCCATCCCCCACATGACCCGCGCACTCGCGTACTACGGCGAGATCCTCCAGGCCGGATCACCCCGCAACGATGTCCTGTTCGCCGAGGACCGCGACAAGATCGCCGACCGCGTACGCGCCGAACTCGGCCTCGCCGAGGACGACCGCCGCGTCGTCCTGTACGCCCCCACGTACCGCGAGCACCTCACGCACCACAGGCAGCCCACCCTCGACCTCGCCGCGCTCCGAGCGGCGGGCCTCGACGACGACCACGTACTCCTCGTACGCCGCCACCCGCGCACCACGGGACGGATCACCGGCGCCCGCGCACCCTTCGTGCACGACGTCACCACCTACCCGAAACCCGCCGAACTCCTCCTGACCGCCGATGTGTTGATCACCGACTACTCGGCCCTGATGTTCGACTACGCGCACACCGGCCGCCCGATGCTCTTCCACACCCCCGACCTCGCGCACTACCGCGACACGGTGCGCGGTCTCTACCTCGACTTCGAGCGCCGCGCCCCGGGCCCGCTGCTCTCCGGCACGGACGAGGTCGTGGCCGCACTGCGCGACCTCGACGCGACGGCGGCCCGGCACGCGGACGCGTACGCGGCGTTCCGGCAGGCGTACTGCGACCTGGACGACGGCCGGGCGTCGGCCCGGGTAGCGGCTCGATTGCTGCGGTGAGTACGCCCGTGAGTACGGCAGTGAGTACGGAACTGAGTACGAGGCCGGGCACCCGGCCCAGCCGCGTCGCCCGCGGCGCGACCGCCCTCTTCGGCGGTCGGCGCTCCCTGCGGCCGAGCCCGTACCTGGTCTTCGGCACCCTCTTCTGGGTCGTGATGTCGGCCGCCGCCTGGCGGATCCCGATGTGCTGCGACTTCGGACAGCACGCCGCTGTCGTCGAGCGCCTGAAGGCGGATCTGCCGCACCCGGCCCACCCGACGGTCGACCTGCCGGGCGCGGGCAGCGCCTACTACTCGCCGTACGCGGTGGCGCAAGGGCTGTTCGCGCAGGTCAGCGGCCTCGCCGGATGGCAGGTCGTCAAGCTGGCCGGACCGGTCAACCTGCTTCTGCTCCTCACCGGCCTGAACCGCTTCGTGAAGGTGCTCACGCCGAGGCCCTGGGCGCCGGTCCTCGCGCTCGCCGCCATGGTGCTGCTGTGGGGCACTCAAACGGCCTGGTTCAGCGGCTTCTTGGGGCTGTTCTCGATGACCGGGAACCTGTCCTACCCGAGCACCTTCGCGATCGGGCTCGCCTTCTGGATCTGGTCCCTGACGGACCGTCCGGCCCCCCGTACCGACAGCGCTCCCCCGGCTCCGCTGTGGCGGTACGCGGCGCTCGGCGTCCTGATCGGGGTGGCGGTGCTCGTGCACCCGCTCACGGCGGTGGCGACGCTGATCGGCGTGGCCGCGCTCGTGGCCGGACGGGAGCGCGGCCTGCGGCACGCGCGCGTGCTCGGCCGCTGGGCGCTCGCGGGCGCGGGCGCGGTGGTGGTCGCCGGGAGCTGGCCGTACTTCAGTACCTTCGAACTCGTCGAACTCGTCGGACTCGGCGGGGATCAAGGGTGGGACCAGGCCGGGAACCAGGTCAGTCACCGTGCCGTGCTGGACGCGATGCACCGGCGGATCCACGCCGGCGCGGAGGGCCACTTCTGGCTCGCCCTCATCGGGCTGCCCGCGCTCTGGCTGCGGTGGCAGCGGGACCGGCGGGACCCGTTGGTCCTGATGTTCGCGGGCGACCTGCTCGTCATCGCGTACGGCTGGATCAGCGGGCACTACACGTACGGACGGATCCTCGGACTCGCCCTGCTGCCCCTGCAGTTCGCGCTCGCCGTGGAACTGGCCGAGGCGATCGCACGGCCCCGGCCATGGCCCGCCTCGCGGCGCTTTCTCGCGCAGGCGGCGGCGGTCGGCGCGGGGCTAGGGGGTGTCTCCCCGATCTTGGCGGGCCCGCGACGCCTGGCACGGCACCTCGCCGCACGGCCGAATCACCCACGTACGCCCAGTACGCGGGCGATCCGGCCGCACACCGATGCACCGCACCAGACGCCGCAGGCTGATCCGCAAAGATCGGAGAGACACCCCCTAGGGCTGCTGACGCAGGGCGGCGCCGTGGTGCCGCGCGCCCTCGACCCGGTGGGGTTCAAGCAGCCGCCGCGCTGGCCGACGTACGCCTGGGCCGCCCGGCACATCGGCCACGGCGAGGTCGTCCTCACCGACGGCTACCGGCCCAAGCGCTCCCTGCCCGGCTACGGCCCCAACCTGGTGGCTCCCACCTGGCCGGACACGTCCCTTCCGGAGGCCGAACGGCAGCGCCGCAAGCGGGACGTCGCGGCCTACCTCGCCCCGGACAGCACCCGCGCGGAACGCGCCGCCGTCGTGCGCCGGTACGACGTCCGCTGGCTGCTCCTTGCGCCGGACCAGCGTGCGCCGGAGGAAGCGGTGGTGGTGGCGTGGGGGCCGCGGACGGGTGAGGTCCTCGCGCGAGTGGGGGCGAGGCGCGGATGACCTCGGCCAAGCCCGCGCTCGCGCCCTCCGTCAGCCCGGCCGCGCACCGCCGCCGGACCGGCAGCCGACGTCGCAGGGCACGGCTCGGCGGACTGCTCGCCCTCGCCACCGCCTGGGCCGTCACCCGCGCCGGAATGCTCACCCTGCTCGCCCTGGACGGGCGGATGCCGCTCGGCGTCGGCGGGATCGGGCGGGAGGTGCACGAGCTCTACTTCTTCTGGTACGGCACGCTGCGCACCGGGGCGCTGCCGGACGGAGACCCGCTGTGGCAGTACCCGCCCGGCGCCGGTCCGGTGCTCCTTTCCCCCAGCCTGCTGCCCGGACTCAGCTACTTCCAGGGCTTCGTGGCGCTCACCCTCGCCACGGACGCGGCGATCGCCCTCGCCCTCGCGGTGGCGGGGCGCGGCCCGGGACGGACGCTGCGCGGCGCCGCGCTCTGGGTCGGCGGCCTTCCGCTGCTCCTGCACATCCCGCTCGCCCGGTACGACATCCAGGTCACGGCCCTCGCGGTGGGCGCGCTGCTCGCCCTCGGCACGCGCGCGTGGAGACGGTCCGGCGGCACGCGCGCGTGGTGGGCGTTTTCCGGAGCGCTCGCCGCCGCCGGAGCCCTGGTGAAGGTATGGCCCGTGCTCGTCCTGCTCGGCACACCACGCGGACGTACCACCCGTACCGTCTGGACCGCGGCCCTCGCCACGGCCGCCGCGCTGCTCCTGCTCCTGGCCGCGCTCTTCGCGCACCCCTTCGGCTTTCTGCGCCAACAGGGCGACCGCGGCGTGCAGATCGAGTCCTTCGGCGGCACGCTGCTCGCGTTCGCGCACCGCGCGGGCTGGCCGGGCGAGGTGCGCTACCAGTACGGGGCGGTGGAGTTCGTCGGCCCGTACGTCTCGCTCGTGGCGACCGCGAGCCTGCTCGCCACCGCACTCGCCGGTGTCGCGCTGCTCGTGTGGCGGCTGCGGGCGCGCCGCTGGACCGCGGCCACACCGGCCGACGCCGCGCTCTGCGCCGTGCTGTTCTTCACCGTCACCAGCCGCGTGATCAGCCCGCAGTATCTCGTCTGGCTGCTCGGGCTCACGGCCGTCTGCCTCGTCTCGCGGCTGACCGCACAGCGCCCGGTGGCGCTCCTGATCGTCGCCGCGGCCGGGTGGAGCGCGGTCGGCTACCCGGTCCTCTACGAGCACGTCATGGCCGGCACCTGGACCGGCTGTCTGGTCCTGCTCGTACGCAACGGACTGCTCGCGACCGCGGCGGCGCTCTCCTGGCGGGCCCTGTGGCGCTCGACGGCGACCCCCATTAGTAGGACAAACAGAATTAACAGCTAAAATCGTCAACCATGACCAGCACCCCGTCTCCCCAGCCACAGGTCTGTGTCGTCGTGATCGGCTACAACGACGCCGCGCACGTGGCCGACGCGGTGCGCTCGGCCCTCGCCCAGGGCCCGGCCGTCCGCGAAGTGATCGCCGTCGACGACTGCTCGACGGACGGCAGCACCGGCGTGCTCCAGGAACTCAAGGGCGAGGACCCGCGCCTGCGGACCGTCCTGCGCACCACCAACAGCGGCGGCTGCGGCACCCCGCGCAACGACGGCATCGACGCCTGCGCTTCTCCGTACGTGATGTTTCTGGACAGCGACGACGTGCTGCCGCCCGGCGCGGTCGACGCCCTGCTCACCGCCGCCACCGACCACGGCACCGAGGTCGCCGCGGGCCTGTGTGTACGCCGCGAACTGCCGTCCGGGCGCGAGGTGCCCTGGCAGCCCGAGCTGTACGACTCACCCGCGATCGTCGCGCGCCCCGAGAAGCGGCCCCGCCTCGTCCACGACACGCTCTGCGTCAACAAGCTCTACCGCACCGAGTTCCTGCGCGAGCACGGCATCCGCTTCCCCGAAGGCCGGTTCATCTACGAGGACTTCGTGTTCACCGCGCGCGTGCTGGCCGCCGCCCCGCGGATCGCGCTGATCTCCAACCCGGTCTACATCTGGCACGTGCGCCGCGCCGCCGCCAAGCTCTCCCTCTCGCTCGACCGGGCCGGGATCGAGAACTGGCGGTCCCGGCTCGACGCGCACCGCCAGGTCATCGACATCTTCCTGGACGCGGGCGAGAAGCGGCTCGCCGGTGCGGCGCGCGCCAAGTTCCTCGACCACGGCCTGCGGATGTACGCCAAGGAACTGGACCGGCGCAGCCCCGCGTACCGGCGCGAGTGGTGGGCGCTCACGCGCGCGTACCTGGAGACCCTGGGCGCCGACGACTTCGAGCGCGCGCCCGCGCCGGGACGGGTCATCGGCCGGGTCGTCATGGCCTCGCCGGAGCCCGTGGACCTGACCCGGGTGCAGCAGGTCGCGGCCGTCCCGGCCCGGCTCGTGCCGCCGTACCCGCGGGCGGCCGACGGCAGCCCGGTCTGGTCGCACGACCTGCCCCAAGTCACCTTGGAGCACCTGCTGGTCCGGCCGATGCGGCTCCTTCCGGTCGCCGTCGACGCGGAACTGCGGCCGCACGCGCGGGCGTCGGTACTCGGCCTGCGCCTGTACGACCTGTACGGGCGGATGACGGCGGCCGGACCGACCTCGGTCGACGTCGAGCTGCGGGCCCGGGTCGGCGGGGCGTGCGGCATACGACGTACGGCGGAGTGGACCCCGGAGAGGACCGGCGACCCCGAAGACCCGGCCGGGGAACGGCCGTCGACCTGGACGGCCGAGGTGCTCGTGGACCTCGGCGCACTGCCCTCCGGCGTCTGGGACGTCCGGATCCGCGTGCGCTTCGCGGACGGCACGGCCCGCGACACGACGGTCCGCGCGGCCCCGGTCCCCGGGCTTCTCCGTCCGGTCGTCCGCGCCCACCCGCGCCACGGCATCCTGCTCGTCCGCCCGTACGCCACCGCCTCGGGGAATCTCGCGGTGCGGCTGTCGGTGGGGGTGCGGAGTGCGGGGCGGGTCCTGAGGGGGCGGGTGAAGCGGTTGCTTGCGCGGCGGTGACGGAACCTGGCGACGGTGCCGCGCGTTGCACCGACCAGCACCACCGCACCACCGCACCACTCCCGACACAGAACAGGGTGACCATGACCTGGCTGATCACCGGCGGCGCCGGTTACATCGGGGCGCATGTCGTCCGTGCCATGACCGAGGCCGGCGAGCGGGCCGTCGTGTACGACGACCTGTCCACGGGCATCGCCGAGCGCATCCCGTCCGGCGTCCCGCTGGTCGAGGGCTCCACCCTGGACCGGGCCCAGCTGGACCGCGCCCTCACCCGGCACGAGATCACCGGCGTCGTGCACCTGGCGGCGAAGAAGCAGGTCGGGGAGTCCGTCGAACTGCCGCTGCACTACTACCACGAGAACGTCGAGGGCCTGCGTACGCTCCTTGGCGCCGTGGTGGAGGCGGGCGTGCGGAACGTCGTGTTCTCGTCCTCGGCGGCGGTGTACGGCATGCCGGACGTCGGCCTGGTCACCGAGGACACCCCGTGCGTGCCGATCAACCCGTACGGCGAGACCAAGCTCGCGGGCGAGTGGCTGGTCCGCGCGGTGGGCCGGGCGCACGGCCTCTCGACGGCGTCGCTGCGGTACTTCAACGTGGCGGGCGCGGCCGCGCCGGAGCTCGCCGACACGGGCGTCTTCAACCTGGTCCCGATGGTCTTCGAGAAGCTGACGGCGGGCGAGGCCCCACGGATCTTCGGCGACGACTACCCGACGCCGGACGGCACCTGCATCCGGGACTACATCCACGTGGCCGACCTGGCGGAGGCCCATGTCGCGACGGCGCGACGGCTCACGGCGATGCCGCGCGGGACGAATCTGACGCTCAACATCGGGCGCGGGGAGGGAGTTTCGGTCCGCGAGATGATCGACCTCATCCATGAGGTGACGGGGTACGACATCGCGCCCGACGTCGCGGCGCGCCGCCCCGGCGACCCGGCCCGGGTGGTCGCGGCGGCTGACCGCATCGCGACGGAGCTCGGGTGGAAGGCCCACCATGATGTGCGGGACATGATTGCGTCGGCGTGGGCGGGGTGGCAGCGGCAGCACCCGGGGGCTTGAAGTCAGCCCCTCCGGCCCCGCACCTCACGGTCGCCTACTGGCGCTATAACTACGAGCAGAAACGGTATACCCTTCTGCGCTCGATGGGCGG
>NZ_JBSFUT010000015.1:0-191733 GCF_053591935.1 Streptomyces sp. NPDC002851
GTGGCGCTCAGCGACGACCCGGCCGCCCGCGCCTTCCTCGAACAACGTGCCGCGACGCTGAGAGCCCGTAACACGATCCAAGGACCGCCCTGACCAGCCGAAACAGCCGCCGGTGCAGGCGCTCACGCTTCCACCCGGGGCCGCAGCGTCCCACTCTCCGAGATCGACTTTGAGCGGCCTCGGTCACACGATGGCGGTGCGCGCACTCTGTGCTGTCGCGAAGGCGACGCGGTTCACCGGGGTACAACCACGTACACGCCGTTGTACCCCGTTGCACGGCGGGGTCGGCGGGAGACCGGCCTTGTCGCGGGCCCTGCGCCACTTCCGGCCGAGGGTGGTGCCGCGGAGAAGGGCGCCGCCGTCGGTTCGCTCCTGCCTGATCCCAAGGCGCCCCTGCTTGGCGCTGTTTGCGCCCTGGGGAGACACCGCACCTGACGGTACTACCGAAACATGAGTCCGCTGGCGGAGCGGGCGTTTGCGTCGCCGGTCGTTGGAGGGGTTGGTGGGGTGGGTTCGGGGGTGGGGGGAAAATCGGGGGAGATCTGGGTGGGGATGCGGAAGACTCGGGAAGACCGATGAGTTCTGATACGCGTGCCGGTCTTTACCGGTGTCACCATCCACGTCCGTGCCCGACGGCCCTTGGCTGCGAGGCGACTGTGACCAGGAACCCCAGCGAGGTGCTGTCATGTCAGCTGCGATAGGCGAAATAGACGAACGACCCGCCGCGAAGGCCGGGCGAACACCGACCGTGGTGCGGCTGCTTGTGCTGGCCACGTTTGTGGTGATTCTCAACGAGACCATCATGATCAACGCGATCCCGCGGTTGATGGACTCGTTGCACGTCACCGAGCAGTCGGCGCAGTGGGTGTCCACCGCGTTCATGCTCACCATGGCCGCCGTGATTCCTGTCACCGGGTGGTTTCTGCAGCGGGTCACCACGCGCCAGGCTTACGCGATAGCCATGGGGGTGTTTCTCGCGGGGACCCTGCTCTCCGCCGTCGCGCCCTCCTTCGAAGTACTGCTGCTTGGGCGGATCGTGCAGGCCGCCGGCACGGCCGTGATGATGCCGCTGCTGATGACCACGTTGATGATCGTGGTGCCCGAGCATGACCGAGGTCGCGTGATGGGCAACGTCACCCTGGCGATCTCGGTGGCGCCAGCGCTCGGGCCCGCCGTGTCCGGGCTGATTCTGCAGGTCGGTTCCTGGCGGCTGCTGTTCGTGGCCGTGTTGCCGATCGCGGCTCTTGTGACGCTGTTCGGGCTGCGCAAGGTGGAGAACATCAGCGATCCGCAGGTGAGTTCCATTGACTGGTTCAGTGTCGGGGTGGCGGCGCTCGGCTTCGGTGGCCTCGTGTACGGGCTGAGTCTCTTCGGTGAGAGCCACGGTGGGGTTGGGCTCGGTGTCGGGATCACGGTCGCCGGGGTTGCGGCCATCGCGCTTTTCGTCATACGTCAGCTCAAGCTGCAGCGCTCCGGCGTGCCGCTGATGGACCTGCGTACCCTCCGGCACCGCACGTACACCCTGTCCTTGGTCCTCATGTCCGTCGGGTTCCTGGCGATGCTCGGGGCGATGATCCTGCTGCCGCTGTATCTGCAGAACCTGCGGCAGCTCAGCCCGCTGGAGACCGGGCTCCTTGTCATGCCGGGTGGTCTGATCATGGGTCTGCTCGGGCCGTCCATCGGGAAGGCTTTCGACCGGTTCGGCAGTCGGCTGCTTGTGCTGCCCGGCTCGATCGGCATGGTGCTCGCGCTCGGCGGGCTCACTCAGGTCTCGATGACGATGCCGTACTGGTTGGTGCTCGGGCTGCACGCACTCCTTATGGCCAGCCTGGCGGCGACGTTCACGCCGTGCTTCACGCTCGGCATGGGTGGGCTTCCGTCGCACCTGTACTCGCACGGCAGCTCGATGCTCGGGACGTTGCAGCAGGTCGCCGCGGCGTTCGGTACCGCGCTTGTGGTGACCGTGATGTCCGCGCGCAGCAGCCAGCTGGTCGCCGACGGAGCCGGTGCCGTGACCGCGCAGGTGAGCGGGATGAGGCTGGCCTTCGGCGTTGTCGCCGTCCTCGCCCTGCTGACGGTCGTCGTTGCGGCGAAGCTGCCGAACCGGATTGCGGGGGCTGACAGTCAGGACTCGGATGGCGGTGACCCGGACCATGGCAGCGACAGCGTCGCCGACGGGGAGGCGGCGACGGCCGGGGGGCACTCCGGTCAGGGCGAGCCTGTCACCACGACCACCGCTAAGGAGAGCTGATCCCAGGGTCGGTCAACTCCGGAGATTCCGTGCGGCCCCGGCACCGGCACCGGCACCGGCACCGGCTGTTACGTTCTACAGTGTTGTAGAAGTTGGCTCCGGGTCAGAACGTGGCCCGGAGCCGTTGACGCCGCCGAGCGGCAGAAGGTCGCCCAACTCATCGCCACCGATGAGGTGTTGCAGAACTTCGACACCGACGATCTGCGGCGCCGGTTCGACGCCAACTGCGACAAGCTGACCGCCGACTTCGCCTTCGGCAAGGTCAGCGTGATGCAGGAGGTCGGCAAGGCGAAGAAGAAGCCGGCCGAGGCACGGGCCGTCGTGCAGATCGGCTCGTCATCGGTGGCGCGGACGGTGACTTCGACAAGGACGAGCAGCAGGTCGTACGTGAGGCCTGTTACGCCCTTGATCTGCCGCCGCACGAGTTCGACCTCTGAGGCCCGGCCGACCCCCGACCCCCGACCCCCGGCCCTGGAGCCCGAGCCATGTGAACCCTGCTCGAGCCCCTGCTACAGCGGGGGCGTTTCCGTTGCTGCGTGCAGGATCATCGCCATCGTCACCGCCGAGTTCGCCGAGGACAGGGCCGAGACCGCCGCCCCGACCGCCGCGCCCCAAACGGCCAGGCCCACCGACGTGCACGCGGGCGGCCAGGCCCGGGCGCCCGGGGCCGGGACCGGGCCAAGGAGCGCGGCGACCCGGCGCGGTACGGGTCCGGTCGCGGCGAAGTGGCCCATGGCATACGGCACCGGCGGGCGCGGGGCCAGCGCCGCCTTGGCGATGGCTCGGGCCACCGTCTTGCGGCTGTTGACCGCGGCCGCGGCCTCCTCGTCGGCCCAGCGCTCGGCGGCGTAGGCGACCCGGGCGAGCAGCGGGTGGAGGAACGGGTTGGCGCGGGCGGCCAGTTGGGCCGCCAGGAGATAGCGGTGGTGGCGTGCCGTCAGATGGGCGCGCTCATGGGCGAAGAGGGCGCGGCGCTCTTCGCTGGTCAGGCGGGCGAGCATCGCGGTCGACGCGACGATCCGGCCGCCGCGTCGACCCGCCGACCCGTCTCCGGGCAGCGCGTACGCGTACGGAGCCGTGTCCGGAAGGACCACGACCGGCGTCTCGCGCAGGCCGGACAGGGCCTCCCAGGCGCGGCGGCGTACCCGGCGGTGGCGCACGAGCGTGTGGCCGCACACGACGGCCACGGCGAGCAGCGCGGGGATGGCGATCTTTCCGGCGATCTCGTCGAACGGGACGGCCGCGCGTACTTCCGGATCGGACCAGCCGTCCGGCAACGGGTTGCCGGGCAGCTGCGCGGTGCCGACGACCATGAGAAGCGCCAGGCACAGCGTGCTGCACAGCGCCATGACCCCGGCCACGGCGGTCAACAGCCGCGTGGCGGTGCGCGGGTGCAGATGGTGCTCGGCGAGGCGGGCGACCGGCCAGGCCGTCAGGGGCAGGACCAGCGGCAGGAAGACGAAGAGGCCCATCTGCGGTCAGCCGTCCGTCTCGTTGGCTTCGGCTTCGGCTTCCGCTTCGGCTTCCGCTTCGGCTTCCGCTTCGGCTTCGTCGGCCTCGGTCAGGAGGTCTCGCAGCAACTACTCGTCGTCCGGGCCCAGTGCCGTGATGAAGCTGGCCAGTACCGCCTCGCGGTTCGCCTCCGCGTCGAGCATGCGGCGCATGCGCAACGCGGCCAGGCCCGCCTCGTCCGCGGTCGAGGTCCAGACGAAGGAGCGGCCCAGGCGCTCCCGGGTGACCGCGCCCTTGGCGAGCAGTCGGGTCAGGATCGTCATGACGGTGGTGTACGCGAGGCCGGTGCCGAGCTGTTCCTGCACCCAGCCTGCCGTGACCGGGCCGGACGCCTGCCGCAGCGCGGCGAGCACCTGGGCCTCCAACTCGCCCTGGCCGCGACGTTGCCGTCCCGGTCCGCCCTGCTGCGCCATGTCTGCCTCCCTCCGGCCCCTCCCTCCGGACCTCCCGCGGCCCATCGCAATGAGCTTCGTCATGAGTCTCGTCATGAGCCGCGGGAGGTGTACCTCGCAGGTCAGCGGCCCTATGGATCGACCCCGGCGTGGCTTGCCGTAGGTGTGGGGGCCGGGTGGCCGGGAGTGGACGGTGCGGTGCTGTCGTGGTCGCTGACCAGCCAGGCGCCGATCACGAGGCCGGCGACGAGCGTGACCACGTGGCGGTTCCGCTTCCACCAGGACGGCGGCTTGGGCTTGGCCAGAACGTACTCGGCGGGCAGGAGCTTTGGCATGGCGATCCCTCCTCACGTTGGCAGCGGTAGGTACCGCCTTGACGGCCGAAGTCGGCCTGTCACGACGGGAGTTGGGGGTTCCGGCGGCGAGGCGTCTCAGTGTGCGGGACGTCGGGTCGGCCGGGCCACCGGATTACGCTCGGGGCCCAGCACTCGACACCCCCAGGAGTACTCGGTGGAACAGACGCCCCAGGTCCAATCGGTGGCCGCACGCCCGTGGCTCACGTACGGCCGTGATGTCGTACGCGGCGCCCTGATCGGCACGGCGGAGACGGTGCCGGGGGTGAGTGGCGGGACCGTGGCGCTCGTGGTCGGGGTGTACGAGACCGCGATCGGGGGGATCTCGTCGCTCATCGCCGGGATACGGCGTGCCGTGGTCGACCTGCCGCGCGGGCGAGGACTGTCCCGCGCCCGGGACGCGTTCGCGGAGGTGCCGTGGCGGGTCATGGTGCCGCTGCTCTGCGGGATGGCGGCGGCGCTCGTCCTGATGGCACGGCTCGTGGAGGGCTGGGTCGCGGACCATCCCGTGCAGACCAAGGCGGTCTTCTTCGGCATGGTGCTCGCCTCGCTCTACGTACCGTTCTCGATGGTCGCGCACGCGCCGCGCCGGGCGGGCGAGGGGGGCGCCCCGTGGGGCGCACGGGAGTACGCGCTCGCCGCCGTGGCCGCCGCCGGTGCCTTCGTGGCGGTGAGCCTGCCGCCCGGCGAGATGACGGCGAGCCCGCCGGTGATCGTCGCCGCGGGCGCGATCGCGGTGTCGGCGCTCGTACTTCCCGGGCTTTCGGGCTCGTTCCTGCTGCTCACCTTCGGCCTGTACGAGCGGACCCTGTCGGCGCTCAACGAGCGCGAGTACGGCTATCTGGCGCTGTTCGCCCTCGGCGCGTTCATCGGCCTCGCCACCTTCGTCAAGCTGCTCCAGTGGCTGCTCACGCACCGCCGCCGGATCACCCTGGTGGCGCTCACCGGCCTGGTCGCGGGGTGCCTGCGCGCCCTGTGGCCGTGGCAGACCGACGACCGTGCGCTGCTCGCGCCCGACGACCGGTTCGGCGGGGCCGCGGTGCTCGCCGTGCTCGGATTCCTCGTGGTGGCGGGGCTGATCTTCGCGGAGCGGCGTGCGGTGGCACGGTGGTCCGCCTCGTCCTGAGTCCGAAGGAAACCGCCCGCGCTCCGTCCTGCCCAGCGCCCCTCCCCGCCCCGCCGCGCCTCGCCGCGCCTCGCCGCGCCTCGACGCCATGCGTGCGCCACGGAAGCTTGCGGTGGCGCCATAATGGTGCCACTATGGCGCTATGGATTTGACGCCCTACGTGGACAAGCTCCGCCAGGAGCTCGCAGTCGCCGCGGACACCGGCGGGGAGGAGGCCCGCGCCCTCGCCGAGCGGCTCGCGGCGCCGCTCGAGTCGGCCACCCGCCTCACGCTCCTGAACGCGCTCTCCGCTGCCATGGACGAGGTCACCCGTGATCTCGCCCCGGGCTCGGTGGACGTACGACTGCGCGGTCTGGACCCGGAGTTCGTGGTGACGCCGCCGCCCGCGGCCGAGGAGCCCTTCGAGGGCTACGAGGCCGACGAGGCCGCGAGCGCCGCCCACCCCGCACCGTCCGCCGCACCGCCCCCGCCACCCGCGGACGGCGACGACGGCGGCGGCGGCGTCTCCCGGATCAACCTCCGGCTGCCCGCGCACCTCAAGGCCCGGGCCGAGGAGGCCGCCACGCGCGAGAGCCTCTCCCTGAACGCCTGGATCGTCCGGGCCGTCGGCGCCGCCCTGGAACCCGCGGAGCACGCCCGGCCCACACCCCGTAGAACACGCTCCGGACAGGGCTTCACCGGCTGGGTCCGCTAGACCAGTAGCCCCGACACCGGGCCCTGGCCCCTGGCCCTGGCCCCTGGCCCCTGGCCCCTGGCCCCTGGCCCCTGGCCCCAACTGCCGCTCGTCGGCGTCAACTTCATCAGCGCAGCTCAGACTTCACCTCAGCCCCTGCGAGCCATGAGGACGGCACAGCCATGCCTGAATTCGACACTCCCGAACCCATCACCGCGACCATCGAGCCCGGCGTCGGACACGTCCGGATCGTCGCGAGCAAGCGCACGACCACCCACGTCGAGGTGGTTCCGGGCACCGCGTCCGACGCCAGGGACGCGCGCGCCGCGGAACAGACCCGGGTGACCTGCTCCGGCGGCCGCCTCCTGGTCAAGGGCCCACGGCCGCGCCCGTTCGGTGCGCCCGGCAGCATCGACGTCCTCGTCGAACTGCCCGCCGGTTCCGCCGTGCACGGCAACCTCGGGGTCGGCGACCTGGTGAGCGAAGGGCCGCTCGGCGTCTGCGAGATCAAGACCGGCGCCGGTGACCTCCAGATCGAGCAGGCCGAGCAGGTGGAGCTGCGGACCGGCCACGGCGACGTCACCGTCGACCGGGTGACCGGCACCGCCGGGATCACCGGGAACGGACGGGTCCGGCTCGGCACGATCGGCGGGACCGCCACCGTCAAGAACTCCAACGGCGATATCCATGTCGCCGAGGTCACCGGCCACTTGAAGGCCGCTTCCGCCAACGGCTCGCTGCACGTCGAGAAGGCCCACCGCGACGTCGACGCCCGCACCGCCAACGGCCGACTCGAACTCGGCGAGGTGCGCAGCGGCAAGGTCACCCTCGGCACCGCGGCCGGGGGCATCAAGGTCGGCATCGCCCCGGCCACCGCCGCATGGCTCGACGTGCACTCGAAGCTCGGCCGGGTGCGCAACGAGCTGACCGCCGCGGAGGCCCCCGAGCCGACCGAGGAAACGGTCGAGGTCCACGCGCGCACGGGCCTGGGCGACATCCTCATCAGCCGCGCCTGACGGAACCGGCCACTCCCGACGGGGACCAGCCACTACCGACGGAACCAGCCGCTCCTGACGGAATCAGCCCCCGCGCGCGGAGTCAGCCGCGCCTCACGGAATCAGCCGTTCCTGACGGACCCGCCTCAGCCCCGGCGTCCCCGGCGGACGCTCACCGCAAGCTCACTGCGACGTCACACCAAGCAGCTGGTCGAGCAGATGCGAGGCCGTGATCACGCCGAGCAGCTTGTGGCCGTCCGTGGCCTTCTCCACCACCGCCACCAGCGGCGAGTGGACCCGCGCCATCAGGGCCGCCACCTCAAGGGCCGTGTCGTCCGGGTCCGCCACCGGCGGGGCCGAGTCCCGCTTCGGCAGGCAGTCGCCGACCGTGCGCCCGGCCAGGGCCGAGCAGAGCTTGTCGGCGTGCTTCTCGTCGACGACCGCGGCGAGCGTCGGGTCGTCGACCACGTAGCTCGGAACCAGGATCTTGATCAGCTGCGAGGCCGGCAGGACCGCCGCCGGCCGACCGCGCCCGTCGACGACCAGGAGACCGGGCAGCCGCTGCTCGGCCATCAGCCGGGCCGCCGCCATGGCGTCGCTGTCGACCTCGACTGTCTCGTATGCCACCGCTAGATCGCGTGCGCGCACGGCCCGCTCCTTGTTCGTTCGTCGTCGTTCGTCCTGCTGCGTCCGGTGTCGCGTCGTCCATGGTGGTGGCGCCGTACGTCATAGCGCCACCACCTGCGCCGTCAGGGTTCCGTCAGCACCCCTGGCCCCAACCACAAGGCCAACGGCAAGGCCAACGACAAGGCCGGAGTCAGGCCAGCGCGAAGTACCGCAGCCACACGTACACCAGCGAGAGGCCCACGGTCGCGACGGTGACGATCAGGCCGTACTTGGTGAACTGCCAGAAGGAGATGGGCTGCCGGTTGCGCTCGGCGATGCCGAGGACGACGACGTTGGCCGAGGCACCGATCGCGGTGGCGTTGCCGCCCAGGTCGGCGCCGATGGCCAGGGCCCACCACAGGACGTGGTGGCCGGACTCGGCGCCGCCCATGGCCTGCACCAGATCGCTGGTGATGGGGGCCATGGTGGCGACGTACGGGATGTTGTCGACGATCCCGGACAGGACCGCGGAGGCGCCGAGCAGCAGCATCGAGCCGCCCATCTCGCTGTCCCCGATGGCATCGGCGAGGGCCTTGGAGACCTCACCGATGACGCCGGTCTCGATCAGGCCGCCGATCATGATGAAGAGCCCGGCGAAGAAGGCGAGCGTGGGCCACTCCACCTCGCCGAGCACCTCGCCGGTCTCCGCCGTGGAGATGGCCACGAGGAGTCCGGCGCCGAGCAGCGCGACGACGCTGGGCTCGAAGTGCAGCACGGGGTGGAGCACGAAGCCCGCGACGACCAGGCCGAGGATGACCAGGCCCTGCACGAGCAGCCGCGGTTCGCGGATCGCCTCGCGCTCCTCCAGGGCCATGACCTCTTCGGCGCGCTTCGGGTCGTACGCGAACGCCTTACGGAACATGATCCGGCACAGCAGAATCAGGACCACGAGGAGGATCGCCGAGAGCGGCGCGAGGTGGACCAGGAAGTCGTTGAAGGTCAGACCGCCGCGGCTGGCGATGATGATGTTGGGCGGGTCGCCGACCAGGGTCGCCATACCGCCGATGTTGGAGGCGAGCACCTCGGCGATCAGGAACGGCGCGGCCGGCAGGTTGAGCCGCTCGCAGACGAGCAGGGTGACCGGGGCGATCAGGAGCACCGTGGTGACGTTGTCGAGCAGCGCCGAGGCAACGGCGGTGATCACCACGAGCATGACCATCACCCGGAACGGCTTGGCCTTCGCCCGCTTCACCGACCAGATGGCCAGGTACTCGAACATGCCGGTCTTCTTCAGTACGCCGACGATCATCATCATGCCGAGCAGCAGGAAGATGACGTTCCAGTCGACGCCGGAGTGCTCCGAGTAGAACGCCGACTTGTCGTCGGTCGCACCGATGGCGAGCATCAGGCCCGCGCCGCCGAGCGCCGCCGCGACCCGGTGGATCTTCTCGCTGATGATCAGGGCGTACGTGCCGACGAATACGGCGATCGCGGCCCAGCTGTGCCAGTCGTTCACAATGCTCCGTTGATCAGTTCTGGCCGACGGGCGCCCCGGAGGACGCCCGGCGGCGGGGCCTGTGGTCGGTCTCCGTCAGCCACGCGGTGGTCGGTCTCCGTCAGCCACGCGTGAGGCCCTTCTTCTGGGCATCCTGTGCGGGGCCGTTCCCCCGGGCATCCTGGGCGGGGCCTTCCGACTGCGTCTCGGAGGACCGCGTCTCGGAGGACTGCATCTCGGAGGACCGCGACTCGGAGGACAGCGCATCCGAAGACCGCGACTCGGGGAGCTGGGTCTCGGGGAGCCGTGCCTCGGAGATCTCGTTGAGCTCCTTCTCGACGTGGAAGATCCGGGCGATCGGTACGTCGGTGCTGCTGTGCGCGATGATCGACACCGCGATGCAGACCGCGATCAGGGTGAAGGCCTCCTCGCCCTGCGGAATCCCGGCCTGAAGCACGAGCAGCCCGTACACCACGGACGCGAAGCCCTTCGGGCCGAACCAGGCGGCGACCAGCTTCTCGCGGCGCTCGAAGCGGGTGCCGATCAGCGAGAGGAGCAGCGAGGCCGGGCGGATCAGAACGATCGCCAGGACCACCGCCACGTACCCGCCGAAGGACAGGTCGCCGAAGAGCTGCGGCGTGAGCAGCGCGCCGAAGACCAGCAGGGCGGCGAACTTCGCCAGCTCCGCGAGGGCCTCGCCGAGCGGCTCGAAGGCCGTCTTCGACTCCGGTGCCACCGCCACGATCACCGCGCCCGCGGAGAACGCGGCCAGGTACGGGTTGGCGTGCGTCAGGTGGCACAGGCCGTACAGGAGTACGCCGATGGCCAGCGGGAGCAGCGGCTGGAGCTTGGGCTCGGCGCCGAACAGGCGGAACCGCACCAGGCCGTAGACGGCGAGCGGGAGCAGCGCGCCGAAGGCGAGGCCGAGGCCGAGCTCGAGGAGGATCTCACCGGCGGAGATGCCCGCGTGCTCGCCACTCGCACCGGCCGCGGCGATGAAGATCAGGACGACGGGCAGTGCGAGCCCGTCGTTGATGCCGCTCTCGACGTTCAGGAGCTGGCGCAGCTTGGAGGGGACCTCCTTGCGGCCGACGATCGCCGAGGCGAACACCGGGTCGGTCGGCGCGAGTACTGCGCCCACCAGGAACGACGTCGTCCAGTCCAGGCCCACCACGTAGTGCGTGATCAGGGCCATGAAGAGGAAGGCGAGCGGCATGCCGAGGCCCAGGGCGCGGGCCGGGTTCTTCCAGTTCTCCCGCAGCTTGGGGAACGAGACGTGCATGCCGTCGGTGAAGAGCACCGCGAACAGGGCCAGATCGGCCGTGGTGGAGACGATGGCGCTGTCCGGCGTGATGTGGATCAGACCGAGGAAGCCGTCGCTGACGATCGCGCCGCCGACCAGGAAGAGGAAGGACGTGGAGAGCACCGTCCGCGCGGCGAGCCCGGAGAGCAGCACCGCGACGAGCAGTGCCACCCCGAAGACAGCAACGAGCACCATGGCGTACGCCCCCGATCGGCAGAGGAAATAAAAGTCCACAAAGAGATCTCCCGCTGTGAGATCTCTTGCTTCGCCGACCAGGCTTCCCGGCACACCGCGGGGAACCCTACCTGTTCTTAACACGACATTGACAGGGCCCTGGCACGCAGTCTGGACCCACTCTCATTGCCGTAATACGGCAACGGCGCAGGGAGCAGGGGCAGTCGTGGGGTCGGTTGCGGGTCGGTCCCGAGTAGGTCGTGGGGTCGTTATGTCGACTACGGCGGCTCGATCGATATCGATCACGGTTGCTCGGGCGATGCCGATCACGGCGGCTCGGCCAATGTCAGTTACAAGGGCTCGGGCGGTGTCGATCACAGCGGCTTGGCCGGCCAGTCCAGGAGCCGGGCGCCGATCACCGCGGTCTGCAGGGTGTAGCGGTGCACGGGGTCGGCCGGGTTGGAGCCGGTGAGGTGGTGGATGCGCTCCAGACGGTACGTCAGGGCGCGCACGCTCAGGGCGAGACGGCGGGCCGCCTCGGCCGCGACACAGCCCGCGCCGAAGTAGGCGTCGAGGGTCTCAAGGAGCGGGCCCGGGCCACCGCGGGCGTGCTTCAGCGGGCCGAGCGCGCTGCGCACCAGGTCCGCCATCGCCTCCCGGTCCCGGGTGAGCACCGGGTAGACGAGCAGGTCGGCGGCGCTCAGGACCGGGTCGTCCAGGCCCAGGCGCTCGGCCAGGTCGAGGGCGCCGAGCGCCTCCTCGTAGCTGCGCACCACGCCGCCCGCGCCGGGGTGCGCCCGGCCGACGGCGACCTGGCCGCCGTCGGTGGCGGCGTGCGCGTGCTTGGCGAAGTGGGTGAGGACGGCGCTCTGGTCGCCGGGGGCGATACAGATGAGACGGCCGTCCTTGGTCGTCAGGAGGATGGCCCGGTCGCCGAACCGGGAGTGCAGGGCGGACTCCACGCCGCGGGCGACCGCGTCGGTCTCGGTGTACGCGTCCGGGCCCGCGGCCACCGCGACGGCGTGCGCGTGCGAGAGGCGAAGGCCGAACCGCTCGGCGCGCTCGGCAAGCCGCCCGAGGTCGCTGCGCCCGTGCAGCAGGTCGTCGATGAACTCCCGGCGGGCCGCCTCCTCGCGGCGCACCGCGATCCGCTGCGCCCGCTCGTACCCCTCCGCGAAGGCGTCCACGGCCTGTTCGACCGCGGCGAGCACGCTCGGCGCCGCGCTTCCGTCGCCGTCCGGCCAGGTGGCGCGGGTCGCGGCCAGATGCTCGCGGACGAGGGTGCGCAGCCCGAGGCCGTTCTCGGCGGCCCGCTCGCCGAGCGCACGGCGCGAATCCAGCTCGTCGCGGGTCAGCCGACGGCCGGTGGCGGCGACTTCGGCCAGGATCCCGGCGTACCCGTCCAGATACTCCCCCGCGATCTCCGACGCGACCTGCTGCACTGCCATGCACTCCCCCTCTTTCGGTACGGCCCCGGCATCAGGACATCGTAAAGACTGCCGTAATCCGGCAATGCATGGGGGAGTTGGGGCCTGTCAAAATCATGTCAGGGGGAGCACGAGGGATGCCCCGCTTCAAGAACCCGGCAATCGGGCGTACGAAGCGGGGCCGGACCCCCGGACCCGACAACCACGTACGACCACGCACGACGACTACGCACGACGACACGGAAACGGGGGGTGTGACGATGAACGAGTTCCTGAATGCCGCCTTCGGCTTTCCGACGGCCCTGTTCACCGCCGCACTCGTCGTGATCGTCGGCTTCTGGCTGCTCGTCGCGGTGGGCGCCGCGGAATCGGACGGCTTCGAGGGGGATCTCGGCCTGGGCCGGGTCGGCCTGGGCGGGGTGCCGGTGGCCGTGGCGGTCTCCGTGTTCGTCGCGGTCGCGTGGTGCGGCAGCCTCATCGGGTCGGTGCTGCTGCGCAGGGCCGGGTTCGAGGGACCCGGATACGGCGGGCTCGCCGCCGCCGTCCTGGTCCTCGCGGTGCTGCTCGCCCGGTCCGTCGTACGCGCCCTCGTCCGGCCCCTCTCCAGACTCATGCCCGACGAACCCGGGCCGTCCCGGCTCGACTTCATCGGGCAGACCTGCGTCGTCCGCACCGGGCGGGTGGACGCGGCGTTCGGCCAGGCCGAGGTCACCGCGCGGGACGGCTCGAGCGCCCTGGTCCAGGTGCGCCGACAGAGCACCGACGGGCCGCTCGCGCTCGGCAGTACCGGCCTGCTCTACGCGTACGACGAGGACGGCGAGTTCTTCTGGGTCTCGCCCTACGAGGCCTGACTGCCGCACCCGCGTCGGACCCACTGGTCCGGCTCGTCAAGCGCCCACCTCCCCTTCCCCGCGACGGACTTACGGTCCGTTCCGCTTCCACAGACTTACGAGGACTCAACGATGGATGCCATCTCCACGGGTCTCGGCGCGCTCATCGCCGTCGTCGTGATCATCGCGATCGCGATCCTGCTCGTCATCACCCGGCTCTTCCGCAAGGTCGAACAGGGCAAGGCGCTGATCGTCTCCAAGATGCGCAAGGTCGATGTGACCTTCACCGGGCAGGTCGTCCTGCCGGTGCTGCACAAGGCCGAGGTGATGGACATCTCGGTCAAGACCATCGACATCACCCGTACCGGCCGGGACGGCCTGATCTGCAAGGACAACATCCGCGCGGACATCCGGATCTCGTTCTTCGTACGGGTCAACAAGACCACCGAGGACGTCGTCAAGGTCGCCCAGGCGATCGGCACACAGCGCGCCAGCGACCAGAACACGCTCCAGGAGCTGTTCAACGCCAAGTTCTCCGAGGCGCTCAAGACCGTCGGCAAGCAGCTGGACTTCACCGACCTCTACACCAAGCGCGACGAGTTCCGGGACCGCATCATCCAGGTCATCGGCACCGACCTGAACGGGTACGCCCTCGAGGACGCGGCGATCGACTACCTGGAGCAGACGCCGCTCCAGCAGCTCGACAGCCACAACATCCTGGACGCCCAGGGCATCCGGAAGATCACCGAGCTGACCGCCGTGGAGCGGGTGCGCACCAATGAGTTCCAGCGGCACGAGGAGAAGGAGACCACGCGGCAGAACGTCGACGCCCGCGAGGCCATCCTGGAGCTGGAGCGCCGCCAGGCCGACGCCGAGGCCCGGCAGCGCCGTGAGGTCGAGACCGTACGCGCCCGTGAAGAGGCCGAGACCGCCCGGGTGATGGAGGAGGAGCGCCTGCGCGCCCAGTCCGCGTTCCTGAAGACCGAGGAACAGCTCGGGGTGCAGCGCGAGAACCAGGCCCGCGAGGTCGCCGTCGCGGAAAAGAACCGCGAGCGGGTCATCGCCGTCGAGAACGAGCGGATCGAGAAGGACCGCATGCTGGAGGCCATCGCCCGCGAGCGCGAGACCCGGCTCTCCTCGATCGCCGCCGACAAGGAAGTGGAGGCCGAGAAGCGGGAGATCGCGGACGTCATCCGGGAGCGGGTCGCCGTGGACCGCACGGTCGCCGAGCAGGAGGAGTCCATCAAGAAGCTGCGCGCCGTCGAGGAGGCGGAGCGCAAGCGGCAGGCCGTGATCATCGCCGCGGAGGCGGAGGCGCAGGAGAACCTGGTCAAGGACATCAAGGCCGCCGAGGCCGCCGAGCAGGCCGCCACGCACCGGGCCGCCGAGGAACTGACCCTCGCGGAGGCCCGCTTGAAGTCCTCCGACCTGGACGCCCGCGCCAAGCTGCGGCTTGCCGAGGGGCTTCAGGCCGAGGCCGCCGCGGAGGGTCTGGCCCTGGTGCAGGTCCGTGAGAAGGAGGCGGACGCGATCGAGAAGGCGGGGCGTGCGGAGGCCGAGGCCACCGAGGCCCGGCTGCGCGCCGAGGCCGAGGGTGCCCGTGCCAAGGCACTCGCGGACGCCGAGGGCGCCGAGGCGCAGGCCAGGGCGGATGCCGAGGCGATCGGCCGGAAGCTGAAGGCCGAGGCGGAGGGTCTGACCGAGAAGGCCGCCGCGATGGCGGCCCTGGACGAGGCGTCCCGTACGCACGAGGAGTACCGGCTCCGCCTGGAGGCCGAGAAGGACATCCGGCTCGCCGGGATCGAGGTGCAGCAGAAGGTCGCCGAGGCGCAGGCCACGGTGCTCGCGACCGGCCTGGAGAGCGCCGACATCAACATCGTCGGCGGCGAGTCGGTCTTCTTCGACCGCCTGGTGTCGTCCATCGCGCTCGGCAAGGGCGTGGACGGGTTCGTGCAGCACTCCGAGACGGCGCAGGCCCTCGCGGGCCCGTGGCTGGACGGCTCCGCGAGCTTCACGGACGACCTGAGCCGGATCCTCGGCTCGGTGTCGACCGGCGATGTGCGGAACCTGACGGTGTCCGCGCTGCTGATGAAGCTGATGAAGTCCGGCGGCGCGCCGCAGGCCGGGCAGATGCAGCAACTGCTCGACAAGGCCCGCGAGCTGGGCCTGGCGGACATGCCGCTGGGCGGACCCGACGGCGTCAGCGCAGTCACCGGAGTCAGCGGAGTCACCGGAGCCAACGGCTCCGCGCCCACCGTCACGGCGTAACACCCGAGGCATCACAGACCGGTGCCGCCGAGGCACCACAGACCGGTGCTTCCGAGCTGCCGCGCAGGGGACGGCGGCTCGGAAGCACCCCCTTTCGTGAAAGGACCCGTCATGGCATCCGCGACCGGTGTCGACACCGGCACCTATGAGGTGCTGCGCGGCCGCCTCACCGAGCAGGCCGCCGAACTGGCCCGCCGCGCCGAGGAGTTGAACGGCCGCAGGACCGAGACCTTCGGCTCCACCGGGCTCGCCCTCACCGGCACCGAGCGGATCCGCACCGAGCACACCTGTCTGCCCCGCGACCTCGTCCAGGTCGGCGGCCTGCTGCTCTCCGGCTACCACGCGTCGACCGGCCAGGCTCCGGAGACCGCGGTCGGGGACGTCTTCGCGCTGCACGACCACGAGCTGAACCGGCTGCCCGAGGACGCGCTGCCCGGCCTCCTCGACGACCCTGACTTCCGCCGCGAGTTCGAGGCGCTGCACCGCTACTACCGGGACGCGCGCCTGCTCCAGCTGCGGCACCTGGACGGCAAGCTGCTCGCCGTGTTCCAGACCGGCGAGAAGACCGAGGACATCCGCGTGCTGCGGTGGCGCATCGGCCTCGACGGGAGCGCTGCATTCCTGGACGCGCGCGGCGACCGCGACCATGTCTTCCCGCCCGCCCACGACTTCGCGTGGACCGAGGCCACCCGCGAGGACCACGTCCTCGGCCGCCACCCGCACATCTCCATCGGCGGCGAGGTCTTCGTCGAGACGGTCGGCGGCACCCTCACCGTCAAGCTCGAGAACGACACCGAGACCGGCGAGGGCATGTACGCCGAGCCCGTCGACGAGCCGCTCCAGTCCCTCGCCGACGCCGAGGTGCACCACGCGCGCGTGGGCGCCCTGATCCTGCTGCGCATCCGCCCGTACAAGGAGGAGACGCCCCGCCACCTCGTCTTCAACACCCTCACCCGGACCGTCGTACGCCTCGACGGCATCGGCAGAGCCTGCCACCACCTTCCCGAGGACCAGGGCATCGTCTTCCCCGGCGGCTACTGCCTGGCCACAGGGGCGTACAAAACCTTCGACCTGGGTGCTCCGGACGCCGCGGACCTGGAGTTCGAGCGGGTGCTCCGCTCCCCCAACGGCGAGGACGTCCTGTTCGCGTACCACGCGCGCGCGACGGGCCGCAGCCTGCTGCTGCCGTACAACGTGATCCGTAAGGAGGTCGCGACCCCGCTGCCCTGCCACGGCTGGGCGCTCTTCGAGGACGGGACGCTGATCGTGCTGCGGGCCGAGTCCAGTGAGCCCGCGCGGGTGCACCCGCTGCAGATCTGGCGCAGCCCGTACGTCTCGGACACGTACGCCGCCGCGGAGCCCGCCGGGGAGGGGCCGCTCGCGCGGGTCGGCAACGCCGATCTCGTCCGCGGCATTTCGGACTGTCTGTCCATCGCGCGGGCGGTCGCCGAGACGACGCCGACCAGCGGCGTGTACGAGTCCCTGGTGACGTCCTGCGTGCGCGCGGCCGACCAGTACCACTGGCTCGGCGAGCCCGAACTCGGTGAACTGCTCGCCCCGTTGACCGACGTACGGGCCACCGCCGAGCAGGTGCTCGCCGAGTTCGAGACCGTACAGACCCTGACCCGGCAGGCCGCCGAGGCCCTGGAAGAGGCCGAGAACCGCCTCACCGCCCTGGTGCGCCGGATCCACGGCGAGGCCCCGCGCACCGCCGAACAGTGGGTCGGCTCGATCACCGAACTCCGGCACGCCCAGGGCCACTTGATCACCCTCAAGGAGCTGCGGTACGCCGACACCGAGCGGATCGACGCCCTCGCGGAAGAGGCCGAGGACGGCATCACGGCGACCGCGCAGCGTGCCGTGGCCTTTCTGCGGCGCGAGGACGCGTTCACCGACTACCACGCGGAGGTCGAGCGCCTGGTCGCGGAGGCGGAGGCGGTCGACACGGCCGCCGCAGCCGAGCCGGTCGGCGCCGCGCTCGACGCCCGCACCGAGGGCCTCCAGCTGCTCACCGAGACGGTCGCCGGGCTCGACATCGGGGACGCGACCGTCCGCACGTCCATCCTGGAGCGGATCGCGGAGGTCCTCGGCGGCGTCAACCGGGCCCGCGCCACCCTCGCCGCCCGCCGCCGCGAACTGCTCGACCAGGAGGGCCGGGCCGCGTTCGCGGCCGAGTTCGCGCTGCTCGGGCAGGCGGTCACGGGCGCACTCGCGGCCGCGGACACGCCGGAGGCGTGCGAGGAGCAACTGGCCAGGCTGCTGCTTCAGGTGGAGAACCTGGAGTCCCGGTTCGCCGAGTTCGACGACTTCCTGGACGAGCTCGGCGCCAAGCGCGGCGAGGTGTACGAGGCGTTCTCCGCGCGCAAGCAGACCCTCGAGGACGCCCGCGCCCGGCACGCCGAACGGCTCGCGGACTCCGCGTCCCGCGTCCTGGACACCGTCCGCCGCCGCGCCGCCCAGCTCGCGGACCTGGACGCGGTCCATACGTACTTCGCCTCGGACCCGATGGTCGCGAAGGTCCGCCGCACCGCCGAGGAGCTGCGCGAGCTCGGCGACCCGGTGCGCGCCGACGAGCTGGACGGACGGCTCAAGTCCGCCCGCCAGGAGGCGTCCCGGGCGCTGCGCGACCGCACCGACCTGTACGCGGACGGCGGCGCGGTGCTCCGACTCGGCCGGCACCGCTTCGCCGTCAACACCCAGGACCTGGACCTGACCCTGGTGCCGCAGGGCGAGGGCCTGTCCTTCGCCCTGACCGGCACGGACTACCGGGCTCCGGTCACCGACGCTGCTTTCACGACGTGCTCCGCGACCCGCCCGTACTGGCCGCGCCTGCTCCCGTCGGAGTCGGAGACGGTCTACCGGGCCGAGTACCTGGCGGCGCGGCTGCTCGCGGAGCACGGGGCCGCGGCCCTCGCCGACGCCGATGACCTGCACGTTCTCGTCCGTACGGCGGCCGAGTCGGCCTACGACGAGGGCTACGAGCGCGGCGTGCACGACCGGGACGCGGCGGCGATCCTGGCCGCCCTGGTCCGGCTGCACACCGGCGCGGGCCTGCTGCGCTACGCGCCCGCGGCGCGCGCGGCGGCGCAGGAGTTCTGGGCGGCGACGGACGAGACCGCGCGGCAGGCATGGACGCGGCGCGCGGTCTCGCTCGCTCGCGCACGGGAGACGTTCGGTCTCGCCCCGGCGATCGAGGAGCTGCGGGCGGAGCTGGCGGCGGCGATGACGGACGCCGGGGTGACCGGAGCCGAGATGACCGGAGCCGAGGCGTCCGGAGGCGGCGCTCTGGCGGCCGAGTATCTCTTCGAGGAGCTGACAGCGCCCGGTCCCGAGGGCTTCGTGACCGGTCCGGGTGCCCGTGCGCTCGTCGACAAGTTCCGTCGTTCCATGGACAGTTCGGCGTACGAGGAGGATCTGCGCGGGATCGCGGACGTGGCCGCCCGACGACAGCTCGTCGCGGCCTGGCTCGGTTCGTACGCCGCCGCGTCCGGGACCGACGTCGACGCCGGGGACCTCGCGGAGGCCGTCGCCATGGAGCTCTGCCCGGAGCTGCCGCGGTACGAGGCGGAGGCGCGGATCGAGGAGCGCGTGGCGGGCCTGCTCGGGGCGCACCCGCGGATCGAGGGCCGCGCGCTCACCGTACGGATCGATGAATTCCTCGCCCGGACCGGGGAGTTCGCGGAGCACGAGGTGCCCGGCTTCCGGGAGTACCAGCGGCAGCGCACCGCCCTGGTGGCCGCCGAGCGCAACCGCCTCCGCCTTGCCGAGTTCCGGCCGCGGGTGATGAGCGCCTTCGTACGGAACCGCCTGATCGACGAGGTGTATCTGCCGCTGATCGGCGACAACCTCGCCAAGCAACTCGGCACCGCCGACGCCGACCGGCGCACGGACAGCAACGGCCTGCTGCTGCTCGTCTCGCCACCCGGCTACGGCAAGACGACGCTCATGGAGTACGTGGCCGAACGCCTCGGCCTCGTCCTGGTCAAGGTCAACGGCCCGGCCCTCGGCCACGCGGTGACGTCCCTCGACCCGGCGGAGGCCCCGAACGCAACGGCCCGCCAGGAGATCGAGAAGATCAACTTCGCGCTGGAGGCAGGCAACAACACCCTCCTCTACCTGGACGACATCCAGCACACCTCACCCGAACTGCTGCAGAAGTTCATCTCCCTGTGCGATGCGCAGCGCCGCATCGAGGGCGTGTGGAAGGGCGCCACGAAGACGTACGACCTGCGCGGCAAGCGGTTCGCGGTGTGCATGGCGGGCAATCCGTACACCGAGTCGGGGCAGCGCTTCCGGATCCCGGACATGCTGGCCAACCGGGCCGACGTGTGGGACCTGGGCGATGTGCTCAGCGGCAAGGCAGACGCGTTCGCATACAGCTTCATCGAGAACGCGCTCACGTCGAACCCGGTGCTCGCGCCGCTGGCCGGGCGGGACCGCGCGGACCTGGATCTCCTTGTACGCCTGGCGGAGGGCGACCCGACGGCGCGTGCGGACCGGCTGCACCACCCGTACGCACCGGCCGAGTTGGAGCGGATCCTCGCGGTGCTTCGGCATCTCCTGACCGCCCGGCGCACGGTGCTCGCGGTCAACGCGGCGTACATCGCGTCGGCCGCGCAGGCGGAGGCGAGCCGTACGGAGCCGCCGTTCCGGCTACAGGGCTCGTACCGGAACATGAACAAGATCGCCGAGCGGATCGTGCCGGTGATGAACGAGGCCGAACTGGCCGCCGTCATCGACGACCACTACGCGGGCGAGGCCCGCACCCTGGCCTCCGGCGCCGAGGCCAACCTGCTCAAGCTGGCCGAGCTGCGCGGCACCCTCACCCCGGAGGCGGCCGCCCGCTGGGCCGAGGTCAGGTCCGGCTACGTCCGCGAACGGGCGCTCGGCGGCGCCGAGGACGACCCGGGGGTCCGCGCGGTCGCGGCGCTCGGGCTGCTCGCGGACCGGCTTGCGGCGGTGGAGTCGGCGATCGTGCGGGCGACGGACCCGCGCCACCTGATGGCCAACCCGGGGGCGCGGCACGCGGCGAGGCCCGCGGCCGTCGAAGCCGAGCAGCGCACCGCTGGCGAGTAGCAGCGCACCGCTGGCGAGTAATCGACGGCTGATCGACGAACGCCGATATCGATACGTGTCAACATGGAGGCATGCCGAAGACAAAGGTCGCTGAGGTCACCGAGATCGCCGAGGTCAGCGAGGTCGTGCCGTGCTGCCCCCCGCTCACGGAACGCCCGCTCACCCCCGCGGAGGCGGCCCGCACGGCCGCGATGTTCAAAGCGCTCGGCGACCCGGTGCGGCTGCGGCTCTTCTCGCTCGTCGCCTCGCACGAGGGCGGGGAGGCCTGCGTCTGCGACATCTCCGATGTGGGGGTGTCGCAGCCGACGGTCAGCCACCACCTGAAGAAGCTCAAGGAGGCGGGCCTGCTCAGCTCCGAGCGGCGCGGCACCTGGGTGTACTACCGGGTGGAGCCGTCCGTACTCGCGGCGATGGGCCAGCTCCTGGCCCGCCCGTAAGCAAGCAACGACTGTCCGGCAGCGATCGACGGCTGTCCGGCAGCAACCAACGACCGTCCCGCCGTCAGCCGAGAATGCCCAGCTGGTAGAAGAGCTCGTACCGCTGCGGGTCGTCCGGCAGGAACCAGTTGAAGCCCTCCAGGCCGAAGACCACGACCAGGTTGACCGCGATCACCAGGCCGATGAACCAGAGGACGGCCCGGCCGAGCAGCGCGGAGATCCCGGTGGTGGGGACATGGCGGTCGGTCGTGTGGTGTGCGAAGGCCAGGACGATGCCGACGGCCACCACCGAGGCCATGAAGAGGATCCACGCCCACACGTACATGTGCAGGCCGAGCACCGGCGACCCGTACCCCTCGTCGCCCGGCAGGATGTGCAGCATGGTCTGCCGCCAGGCCGCGAAGGCGCCGCCCATGGAGCCGACCAGGGCCAGGCCCCAGCCCATCATGTAGTCGCGGCGCGTGATCGTGCCGGTCAGGCCCTTGCGCACGATGTACGCGGCGCCGAGCGCGGCGAGCAGCATGAACATCCGCTGGATCATGCAGAGCGGGCAGGGGTAGTCCCAGCTGATGAACTGCACGCCGAGTCCGGCGCACACGATGGCCGTCCAGCCCGCCGCGAAGAAGCAGGCGAACCAGTACTGGATCCGGCCGAGGGGGGCGTGGTCGAGCTCCGGGATCGTCTTTTCGGTGACGGCGGCCATGTCAGTAGTTCAGCCCCAGCTTCAGGCTGCTCGTGATGTGGTGCGAGAGCAGCAGCAGTGCGGCGACGAGCAGCACCCACCAGAGGATCTGGAGCATCGGACGGCCGCGCTCCCGGTACAGGACCCACCAGGTGGCGAGCAGGCCCGCGAAGATCAAAGTGTCCATGGCTGCGGACCGTAGCCAGCACCGGCCCACCGCCCGGGCAGCGCGGCGCGGCACCGGCCGAAGACCACGTGAAGGAACCAATCACCGGATGACGGAACCGACCACCGGCCCTGGGTGCAGCCTGGGGGCGGCCCTGGGGACGGCTACGCCCAGAACGCCTCGGCGAGGGCGACGCCCACGAAGGCCGCGCCGAGCCCGGCGACCACGCTGACCAGGACGTTCATCGTGGCGTAGAACCGGGCCCCCGACTCGGCCATGCGGAGCGTCTCGTACGAGAAGGTCGAGTACGTGGTGAGCGCCCCGCACAGTCCGGTGCCGAGCAGCAGATGGAGCTGCGACGAGGCGGCGCCCGCGAGGACCGCGCCGGTGAGCAGGCCGAGGGCCAGACACCCGGCGACGTTCGCCGCGAAGGTGCCCCACGGGAAGACCGAGTCGTGCCGGGACTGCACCACGCGGTCGGTGAGATAGCGCAGGGGCGCGCCGACGGCGCCTCCGGCGAGGACGAGCAGCCAGTTCACGCGCCCCGCCCGCCCTGTCCCTCATCCTGGTCGCGGCCGACGTACCGGATGACCTCGCAGTCGTCGAGGATCACCAGGCCCTCGGTGACCAGCTCGTCGAGCTGCGGCAGGAAGCCGCGGATCCGGTCCTCGGTGTCCACGATCAGGATCGCGACCGGCATGTCCTCGCTCATGGAGAGCAGCCGTTGGGTGTGCACCAGCGAGGAGGCGCCGAAGCCCTCGATGCCCTTGAAGACGCTCGCGCCCGCGAGGCCCGCGTCCCGTGCGCGGTGCACGATCTCGCTGTAGAGGGGCCTGTGGTGCCACAGGTCGCTCTCTCCGATAAGGATGGTCACGCGCAGCGCCTCGCCGGTCAGCCGCATCATCGTCCTCGTCACCTCCGTCGCAGCAGGCGACGCGTCGCCGTCGCCGCAAGCCAGACCGCCGCGAGAGCGGCGAACAGGGTCAGGGCCAGATAGGCCAGGGCGGTGCGGGCCTCGCCTACGTTCGTGAGGTTCTCAATGTCCACGGCGTACGTCGAGAAGGTGGTGAAGCCGCCGAGCACCCCGGTGCCGAGAAACGGCCGGACCAGCGGATGTGCCTGGCGCCCCTCGGTGATCACCACCATGAGGATGCCCATGGCCGCGCACCCGAGCGCGTTCACGCCGAGCGTGGTCCAGGGAAAGGTGCCCGGTGCCGTCGGCCAGAGCAGCCCGGCACCGTAGCGGGCGGCGGCCCCGCAGGCCCCGCCGAGCGCGACGGCGCCGAGCACAGGGGCCTGGCCGCGCAGGAGCACGGGCGTACGGAACCGTCGGCGCGGGGGTTTCCCAGCGGGGCCTCCGGACACCGAAGGTCGCCGGACCCCGAAGACGTCGGCGACAGGCTCGGGCTCCGAACCGGCCCCGGATGCCGCGTCCTCCCGGTTCTCCCGGTTCTCCCGGTTCTCCCGGTTCTCCCGGTTCTCCCGGTCCTGCCGTACTCCCATGGGCAGCAAGGGTATGCCGCCCCGCTGTGCCGGGCCCGTGGGGTCACGACGGGTCACGTGGGGTACCGACTTGCCTTACGGACCCCGGCGAGGTGCCCTGGAAGGTGGCAGGGAATGTGCGGGGGACGTCGCGACCGTCGCGACCGCACCCGAGGAGGCCGTCATGGCACATGCCGCACCCGCACGCGCGGGAACCACCACCGGGGCCGAGGCCCACCGTCGCCTCATGGTCAACACTGGGCTCGCGGTCGTACTCGGCGCCCTGTACGGCTACTGGACGGCCGGCCGGGAGCGCGGCGGGGGCCCGATCACCGCGGACAACCTGGCTCTCGGGATCGTCACCGGCATCCTCTTCGCGGCCATCTGGTTGGCCCTGCGCACCGCGGGGCCACGGCTGCCCAGGGAGCAGCGGGCGCTTGCCTGGTTCACGTTCCTCGGCATCGCGCTCGGCTACCTGTACAGCGTGACCGGCGCGAGCGTGCTCCGCTCCACGATCATGGGGGGCCTGATAGCCGCGGGGATCGCCTGCGCGTTGTTCTACTGGTACTACACGCACGAGAACGACTGACGGCTGCCCGGGGAAGCCAGACGCCTGCCCGGGGAGCCAGACCCTGCCCGGGGAAGCCAAGGGGGCGCCCGGTACGCCTCTGCCCGGGACACCCGCACGGGCAGGCCACCGTGATGGGGCCGTACGGGTCACGCGGCCACTCGTGCGCAGCAGCACCGCTCGCGGGGCGGGGCCGGGCGGCCTTGCCTGGACGGTGTGCGGATGTCCCGGGAAGTACGCGGTGTGCAGGCGCTGTCGATCGTCCTGCTCGTACTCGCCTGCCTGCTCACCCCGCTCGGCGCGCTCTCCACCTGGGCCAAGTACCAGATCGGCGACTCCGACCGGTACGTCGACGCGATGGCGCCGCTCGCCGACGACCCGGACGTACAGAGGGCGGTCGCGGACGTGGTGAGCGACGAGATCCTCAAGCAGGTCGACCTGGGACCCCTCGAGGTCGCGGTGGAGGGCTTCGTGGTCGACGCGGTGCGCTCGTTCGCCGCCACCGACGCCTTCCGGACCGCCTGGGACGCCGCGAACCGGGCCGCGTACGACGCCGTACAGGAAGCCCTCGACAAGGGCGGAACCAGCAACGTCACCATCGACATCGCGCCGATCACCGAGCGCGTCAAGGGGCAACTGGCCGAGGACGGCGTGCCGTTCGCCGACGCCATCCCGGTGCAGCACACCGAGGTCACCGTCATGCGCGCCAAGGACCTCGGCAATCTGCGGAAGGGCTCCCACATGCTTCAGGTCGCCGGGCTCTGGCTGCCGCTCGCCGCGCTGCTCTGCGCGGCCGCCGGGATCGCGCTCGCGCTGCGCCGCCGCCGCGCCCTCACCGCCACCGCACTCGGCCTGGCCCTGGGCGCGGCCCTGCTCGCCATCGGCCTGGCCATCGCCCGCCGGATGACCCTCTCCGACCTGCCGCCGGACGTCTCCAAGCCCGCCGTCGCCGCGGTCTACGACGCCCTGACGGCGTCCCTGCGCGTGACGGCCTGGACGATTCTGCTCGCGGGGCTCGCGGTGGCGGCGGCGGCCTGGTGGAACGGGCGGGCCAAGGTGGAGGAACGGCTCAAGGCGGCGGGACGGTCCAAGGCGGCGGGGCGGCCCCGGAACCGCTGAGGGCCGGTCTGCCCGTGGCTGCCCTTGAGGGACCTCACACCCGGGAGAGCAGCCGCCGCAACGCCGCGTTGAACTCTCCCGGGCGCTCCAGGTTCGGCAGATGGGCCGCGCCCTCGATCACGCACAGCTCGGCGTCGGGCAGCGCCGCGTGCATCGCCCGGGCCCCGTCGACCGGCGTGAACGTGTCCCGGGAACCGACCACGACCAGGGACGGTACGGCGATCCGGCCGAGCAGCTCCGTGTAGTCCGGACGTTCGGCCCGGCCGCGCAGGGCCGCCGCCGCGCCCCGTGGGTCGGTGCCGGTCATCATGCGCAGGACGTGGTCCGCGACCTCGGGGGCGGCGTCCGGCGCGACCATCTGGAACAGCACCTCCTCCGCGTACCCGCGCATCCCCTCCCGCTCCAGGCGCGCGGCGAGCCCGCGGCGCCAGTCGCGGCCCTCAGGTGTTTCGGCGCCCGGCGACGTATCGGCCAGGACCAGGCCCCGTACCCGGGGGCCGAAGTGCCACGCGCACTCCATGGCGAGCTGGCCGCCCATGGAGAGGCCGCCGAGCACGAAGTCGCCGACGCCCAGGTGGTCGAGGAGCGCCTCGATGTCCGCGGCGAATGCCGGGAAGGGCGTCGTTCCCGGCACGACCGGCGAGCCGCCGTAGCCGCGCAGGTCGGGCGCGATCACGCGGAACTCGCCTTTCAGGTCGGCCAGTTGGGGCGTCCACATGGAGCGGTCGAAGGGGTGGCCGTGGATCAGGACCACCGGGAGCGACGCATCGTCGCCCGGGGCACCTGGAGCGCCCGTGTCGTCGTACGCGAGTGCGTTTGCCATGGTCAGGAACCTAGGACCGGGGTATTTCTCGGTGCAATAGAGTGCATTGATCTCGGAGCAATGTTCCTGAGGCGGGGCTTCGATGCTGAGGCGGGGCTCGATGACTGAGGCGGGGGTTGGATGACTGAGGCGGGGCTTCGATGGCTGACGACGAATTTCACGACTTCCGGCGGATCGCCGATGCCATCGCCGCCGATATCGCGCGCGGGCGACTGCGGCCCGGCGACCGGCTGCCCACGCAGCGGGCGTTCGCCCGGCGCCGCCGGATCGCGCCGTCCACGGCGAGCCGGGTGTACGGGGAGCTGGTGCGGCGCGGGCTCGTCGTCGGTGAGGTGGGGCGGGGCACGTTCGTACGGGCGGCCGGGGCGCCGGAGCCGTCCGGGCGGACGCTGACCGAGCCGGGCACCGCCGCTGAGGTCAATCTGGAGCTCAACTACCCGTCCGTACCCGGTCAGTCGGAGCTGCTCGCCGCCGGGCTCGGCGGGCTGCTCAGGCCCGACGTACTCGCCGCCGCCACCGCGACCGCCGGGCCCTCCGGTACTCCGGCCGCCCGCACGGCCGCCGCCCGGCTGCTCGCCGAGGGTCCGTGGCGGCCCGCCCCGGAGCAGGTGCTCTTCGCGGGCAACGCGCGGCAGGCGATCGCGGGCGCGCTGTCGACGGCGGTACGTCCGGGCGGCCGCGTCGGCGTCGAGGCGCTCACGTACCCCGTGGTGAAGGACATCGCCCGCCGCCTCGGCGTCACGCTCGTCCCGATCCCCTCGGACGAGGCCGGGCTCCGCCCCGAGGCGCTGGTGGACGCCCACCGCAAGGCGCCCCTGAGCGCGGTGTACGTCCAGCCGACGCTCCACAACCCGACCTGCGTGACCATGCCGGGCGAGCGACGCGCCGAACTGGCCGAGGCGGTAAGGGCGTTGCACCTGCCGGTGATCGAGGACCGTATTTGGGCGTTCCTGTACGGGTACAGAGACGGCTACGGAGTCGGGGTCGGGGACGGCGGGGGCGGGGACGGCGGGGGCGGGGACGGCGGTGGCGGGCCGGTGCCGCCGCTCGCCGCGTACGCCCGCGAGCGCACGTACGTCGCCGACGGGCTGTCCAAGCGACTCGCGCCCGGGCTCTCCGTCGGCCTCCTCGTCGTGCCGGAGGGCCGCACCGGACCGGCCGAGGCGGCGCTGCGGTCCGGCGGGTGGCCGGCGCAGCGGTTCGCCCTGGAGGCGGTGACGCGGTGGCTCGGGGACGGCACGGTGGACCGGCTCGTCGCCGCCAAGCGCGCGGACGCCGAGGCCCGGCACCGGATCGCGGCGGCGTGCCTGGCGGGCCAGGACGTACGGACCGATCCCCGCGCGTATTACGCCTGGTGGCGGCTGCCCGCGCCCTGGCGGGCGGAGACCTTCACGGCGGCGGCCGCGTCCCACGGCATCGCCGTCACGCCGGGCACGGCCTTCGCGGTGTCGGCACACTCCGCGCCGCACGCGATCAGGGTGGGGCTGGCCTCGCCGGACCACGGGACGCTGCGGCGGGCCCTGACCCGCCTCGCGCACCTCGCGCGCCACGCGGACGGGGCGGAGCGCAACCCTCCGGGGTCCAGGCCCGTCTCCAAGGAACGCGGGCGCTGACCCGACCTCGCGTACCTAGCGCGCCTCGCACCCCTCGCAGACGGAGCGGAGGGCAACCCTCCGAGGTCCAGGCCCGTCTCCGAGGAAGAATCCGGACATCCGGCAGCATCCGGATCCGGCGTACGACCTCAGTCCTCGGAGAAGGAGCGCGTCTCTTGGTGAGCCAGGCCGATGGCGGTACCCAAGTCGCCCCGCGGGAGCGGGCGTTCGCCGACACCCCCGTCCCCCGGGACGGCCGTCCCGGACACCGGCCCTGGCACCGCCCCGCCCGCTGGGCCGCCACCCTGCTCCTGACCGGCGTCAGCCTGGTCCTGCTGTGCCGCGCCTTCGACGCCGATGGCATCACGCCCGTACCGCAGTTGCTCGCCTTTCTGCCGTGGCTGCTCGCACCCGCGGCGGCCGGGCTCGGCCTCGCGGCGCTGGCCCGCTGGCGGACCGGCCTTGTCTGGGGCGCGGTGGCGCTGGCGGGGACGGGGTGGTTCGTGCAGCCGTACGGGGCGGACGGGGTGGACGGAGCGGACGGAGTGGACGGGGCCGGGAGTCGCGGGGCGGCCGTGGCCCGGCTCCGGGTCCTCACCTCGAACGTCGAATTCGGCGGTGCGACGCGGGAGTTGATCGACACGGTACGGCGTGAGCGGCCCGACATCGTCTTCGTGCAGGAGTGTGACCACGGGTGCGCGGCCGCCCTGGAACGGGAGTTGAAGGACCGCTTCCCGCACCGCAGCGCCGTGCGGGCGTCCGGCGCCGAGGGCTCCGTGATCCTCAGCCGCCATCCGCTGCGCGAGGCCGACGGAGTCCCCGGCACGCTCGGCATGCCCGGGGCCGTGGCCGAGGTGCACGGGCACCCGGTGCGGCTCCAGCTGGCCCACCCGATGCCGCCGGTACCGGGCGGGGTCGCCCTGTGGCGCTCCGAGCTGGGCGCGCTGCGCGACTGGGCGGCGCGGAGCACCGGCGCGGCCGGGGCCACCGTGCTCGCCGGGGACTTCAACGCCTCCCAGGACCACGCCGCGTTCCGCCGCATCCTCGACACCGGCCTGCGCGACAGCACCCGGCTCGCGGGCAGCTCGCGCACCCCGAGCTGGCCGTCGGCGACGGCGCCGCCGCTCGGGGCGCAGATCGACCACGTCCTGGTGAGCGAGGAGTTCACGGCGAGCGGCGCGCGCTTCCTCGACCTGGCGAACACGGACCACCGGTCCCTGGTGGTGGACCTGACGCTGCACGGGACGCGGTAGCCGGGGCTGGGCGCAGGTGGGGCCGGGCGGAGCGCCACGGACCGACCGGGTCAGCGGCCACATAATGGGGCATGCCCCGAGAGTCCACCCCCGCCCGGCTCGCCCCGCCCGAGTGGCTGGTGCGCACCCTCGACCCGCTGAAGCCCAAGCCCGCCCGCACCCCCTGGCCCGCCGTCGCCCGCGCCGCCATCGCCCTGTCGCTGCCCGTCGTGGTGGGTCTCGTCACCGGGTACCCGGCCTACGGGGCGCTCGCCTCGATGGGCGCCCTGTCCGGCGTGATCGGCGACACCGCCACGGCGTACCGGATGCGGGTCCTCAACATCGCCGTACCGCAGCTCTTCGGCGCCCTCGGCATCACCCTGGGCACGCTGGTGTACGGGCACGGCTGGGTGGCCGTCGTCGCGGTCACGGGCGTCGCCCTCGTCTCCGGGATGATCTCCACGATCGGCGCGGTCGCCTCGATCGCCGGGCTTCTGCTGCTGCTCAACTCCGTGGTGGGCGCGGGCCTTCCGATGCCCGGGGAATGGTGGCTGGCGCCGCTCCTCATCACCAGCGGCGGGCTGCTCGTCCTCACGCTCGCGCTGCTCGCCTGGCCACTGCGGTCCGGGGCCCCGGAGCGGACCGCGGTCGCGGACACGTACCGGGCGGTGGCGCGGCTCCTGGAGAGCGCGGGCGAGCAGGGCGCCCCCGGCACCCCTGGCGCCCCCGGCGCTCCCGGCGCCCCCGACCCGTACACCACCGCACGCCAGACCGTCACCGCCTCGCTCAACCAGTCGTACGACCTGGTGCTCGCCCGGCGCGCCCGTTCCCGCGGCCGCAACCAGGACCTGGTCCGGCTCGTCGCCCAGCTCAACGCGCTGATCCCGGTGGTCGAGGCGGCCCCCGCAGCCCACCAGTGCGGCCGCCCGCTGCCGCCCGAAGTGCCGGACGCCGTAAGGAGGTTGGCGGATGCCGTAGAGCAGGGCGCGACCGGTCCGGTGCGGCTCGACCTGCCGCCCGAGCCGGACGGCCCCGCCGCCCGCGCGGTGGACGACGCGATCCGCTACGCGGCCGAGGCACTGGCCCCTGTGTTGACGGACGACCCGGCCAACGTCGACGACCAGCTCGGCCGCCCCGCCGCCCTGCGCGAACGGGCCCGACGCACCACCCGCACGCTGCTGATCTCGCCCGCCTCCTGGCGCTACGGCCTACGCCTCGCGCTCTGCATCGGCCTGGCACAGTCGTTGGTCTCGCTGATCGAGGTGGAGCGCTCGTACTGGGTGGCGCTGACGGTCACCTTCGTGATGAAGCCGGACTTCGGCTCGGTGTTCTCGCGGGCGGTGCTCCGCGCCTTCGGTACGGCGGCGGGCCTGGTGATCGCCGCGGGGGTGCTCTCGCAGGTGCCGCGCGGCTGGTGGGACGTACTCGCGCTGTTCGTCCTGGCCCCCCTGATCCCGGCCCTGACCCCACGCGGCTACGGCTACCAAACAGCCGCGATCACCCCAGTGATCCTGTTGGTGTCGGACATCCTCAACCGCCAGGGCACCGCCCTGATCGCCCCACGCCTGTACGACTCATTGCTCGGCTGTGCCATCGCGCTGGTCGCCGGCTATCTCCTCTGGCCGGAGAGCTGGGGCACCCGGATCGGCGACCGGCTCGCCGACGCGGTCGCCGACACCGCACGCTACGTCGAGGTCGCCTTCCTCGACCCGACCGCACCCGGCGCCCCCGACGTAGCCGCCCGCGCCCGGATGCGCCGCCGCCTCTACCGCGACCTGTCCGACGTACGCACGGAATTCCAACGAGCCCTGACGGAGCCACCGCCGGTCGGCACGCGCGCGGCGGCGTGGTGGCCCCTGCTGGTCGCCGTAGAACGAATCGTCGACGCGACAACGGCAACCCGCATCCGCATCCGCCACGGGGCGCCTCGGCCCGCCCCGGCGGAGGCGGGGGCGATCGCGGGCGAGCTCCGCGAACTGGCCACGGCGCTGCGGTCGTCGGGGCCCCTGACACTGCCCCCGGGCCGCGCCCCGAAGCCCACCTCCGACACCCTGACCGCCCTCCGCCACGAGGTCCACGCGGCCCGTGCGATCGCCTCGCTGGCAACGGAAGCCTGATCCACCCACGGCCGGGCCCCGGCGCCGCCCCCGCAGCGGACCGTCGGAGGCGAGGTGTCGGAGTCCGCCGTACCGAAACAACGACTTCTTTATGCAAGCACGCGCATGGTCGCGCCGGCGCATAGACGTCCTTCGTGCCTGCCCCGTAGCGTCGTCATGACCGGCCCACAGGGCGACCGGGCAAGGGGGTTCATTGTCCATGGCACACGAGGAACTGACCCGGCTCACGGGTAACGGAAACGGCACCTGCGGTGAAGAGGACTGCCCCAACGTCTACAGGACAGCGAAAGGCTCAATCGTAGTCCAGGGAATCGTGTCCGAGGCATTCATGCCGCCGTTCGGCGAGGCCTTGGTGGAGATCCCGGAAGAAGTGCTGAAGGAGGCCGCTCGTGCTCTTGGATGGTGACGAGTGGCGTCGTCGATTCACAGAGATCAAGCACGAAGCATGGCGACTTGAGACGCTACCGCAGTACCTCGTACCGCAGGAAGTAGCCGAGTTCGCGGCCTTTCGCGAAGGCCAGCCGCCGCTGACCCCGTATACGGCATCCTCATACACGGAACGCGTATCGCGTCAGCGCGTCGAGGGCAAGTACAACGGCCGCGTGCACATCGTGACTCAGCCGCTCTCAGAATATCTACGGTTCGAGTTCACCCGCTATTACGCGGTGCATGTCCGGGCAGGAGACGACATTCGCATCCTTGATGTGACCGACCGGCCCAACCCCCTTCAAGGGGTGCAAGACTTCTGGATGTTCGACCGCACGGAGGTCGTCCTCATGAACTATGAGCAAGACGGCACACAGATCAATCGTGAGGTCTTCGAGGGAGATGTATCCCCTTTCATCGAATACCAGCGGATCGCGATGGCCGCTTCGATGCCCTTCGAGGAGTACGTGAACGGTGGCCATCGAGCCTGACCGTCTTGACCAATCCGGTCTCGAACTGGCAGCCATGCTCAAGCACCTGCGCAAACAAGCCGGACTCGCTGGGGTCCGGCTTGCCGCGCGTTGCAACATGTCTCAGTCCAAGATCAGCCGTATCGAAGGGAACAAGCTCCGTCCGTCACTGGTGGACGTTGAGCGGATCCTCAGAGCTCTGCATGCTTCCCCCGGCGTCGCAGCCGAAGTAATGGCGCTGGCCCGCATAGCGCAGACGGAATGGCAGGACCGTAAGGATCTGCACCGGAAAGGGCTGGACAAGAAACAACTGGAACTGGCCGGACTCGAAGCAGCCACCACAGACTTCCGACATTTCCTGCTGTCAATGGCCACAAGCCTTCTGGCATCACCGGACTACATTCGGGAGAGCATCGCGCATGCACCACCAACTCAACAGGCCAAAGCAGTTGCCATGAAGCTTGAACGTCAGACGGTTCTACTCGACCGTTCGAAGCGCTTCACGTTCCTGCTCACCGAGCAAGCGGTCAGATACCCACTGGTCTCACCTGACGCAATGGCCATGCAGATTGACCGGCTTGCGTCGCTCACCCGCCAGGCCAACATCCGGATTGGCGTGCTGCCAAGGGGCGTGAAATTCGGCAATACCCCGTTGAGTACGTTCACGATCTACGACGACCGCTTGGCGACCATCGAGACGGACCTAGGCGCAGCCGTCTTCCGCGATCCGAAGGACGTTCGCTCGCTCCTCGACCGGTTCGCGAGCTATGAGGCGCACGCCACCTTCGGAGAAGGCGCGCGCGAGCTGTTGACCGAATGGGCCTGGTCGTTCCGGCAGTGATCTTTAGTCCACCACGCGAATAGCGCTGGAGCTGCGTCCTTGCCCACCCGAGGATGAAGTCACGCCGCCTGCAAAGACGATGCGCCGAACGTACGTATCCCACATGGCTAGAGCACCACCCATTCAGCACAGAGGGGAACACTCCATGAGCAGCAATCTCTACGACCGCGAAGTCACCGGCCCCTACGCCACGTTGTGCGGCGGCGGCACCGACAACGACGGCACCATGGAATCCTGCATCACCCTGGCCGAACTCCATGGCGGCGGCTACGAACTGGGCGACAGCAAGCCCGAAGGCGCCGGGCGCGCACTTCGTATGAGCGCTGAGGAGATCACGAAGTTCGCCCGCGGCTGGATGGCTCGCGTGGAAGGATCACAGCGGTGAGTCTCGCCGCCCTCATCGCAGACCCGCACGCCGTCCTGGCGCAGTGGCCGCGCGAGCCTCAGCTCTTCCACCGCAACCCGGCTGCTTTCGCGGACCTGCTCACGCTGGACGAGGTGAACACGCTCATCGACGCCGAGTGCGTGGCGATGCGCAACGTCGTTCTGATCAAGGACGGCAAGATCCTGGAACGCCACACGTACGACGGTGGCGACATGCCCCGGCCCGGCGCTGTGCGACGCCACCTCGATGAGGGCGGCACCATCTCGCTGCGGCAACTGCATACGCTCAAGCCGCCCTTGTCCCATGTGCAGCGCGGCATCCAGCGCGACACCGGGTGTGTCGTGCACGTCAACGCGTACCTGACCCCGCCCCGCAACCAGGGGTTGAAGTACCACTACGACCCGTACGTGACGCTGATCGTGCAGCTGGCGGGGCGCAAGACGTGGCCGCTGCACCGGCCTTTCGTAGTGAACCCCGTGACGGAGCATCTGAACTTCCTCACCCGCGGATTCACCTATGAGGAACGGAAGTTGCTCGCCAGCTCGCCCCCAGAGCGCTCGATGACGCTGGAGCCGGGAGATGTCTTCTGGCTTCCGCGCGGCTGGGTCCACTCCCCGTACACCGAGGGCGAGGAGACCTCTCTGCACTTGACGTTCGCCCTCAAGGAACGCACCTACCACTGGCTGGCAGAGCAGGTCACCCGCAACATCCTCGACCAAGCCCTCGAAGACCCGGCCATGCGTGCGGGGATTCAGCCCACCGAGCTGGGCGCATCGCTGTCGGCCCGATTCATCCGTGAATACCTTGTCGGCACCCTCCTGCTCCTGGACGACCAGCACGTCAGTGCGCTGGCCTACCAGGCCGTCCACGGCTGAACCCCAGCCCCGGGGGAACCATGGCCCCAACTCACTGGCACGCCTACAGCTACACCGGACGCTCGTACACCGATGCCCAGATCCGCCGTGGCGAGACCCCCGACAACTACCCTCCCATCGAGATCAAGGACTGGCTCGTCCGGCCCCGCGGCCAGATCGCCGGTACCTTCGGCGAGGTCGACGGCGCTGTCACGTGGCTGGCCGACGAATTGAAGGCGAACCCACCCGCCGACGACGCCGCCTTTCCCATCGCCGAGCGTGCCGAGCATGCGCGCAGGACGCTGGCGCAGGAGGCTGGCTGCGACGTGGTGCTCGGCTACTACTCTGTCGGGCTCCAGTACGTGTCCCGGGCGCTGATCGCCTGTCCGCGCCCGGACCGGACGTGCCCGCAAAAGGCGTCCCGGTGAGCGGCGCCGCATGGGACGCCTACGCCGACAGCCGGGTCCCCCCATCGTCGTCACCCGGTGGTCCGGCTGGGCCGAGTTACTGCAACGGGATGGTGGCAGGACCTCTGCATCCTCACTGGCTACTGGCTACACATAACCCCCGGCTCGACATACGAACCGGGGGCAGCGTGCTGTTGGCGATCAGATGCCGACGTTGGTCTTCACGTGGCTGATGAACGCGGACCAGTGGTCAGCGGAGAACACCAGGGCGGCCCCTGCCGGGTCCTTGCTGTCGCGTACGGCGGTGCTGCTGGCAAGATCGGCGACCTCGATGCAGTCGCCGCCGGAGGACCCCCCACCGCTGTAGCTGCTCTTACACCATGCGGCGACGCCGAGTTCGGGGGCAAGCATGGTTCGTACCTCGATTTCTGGCCTCGGTTTGAGCTGCTTATCCGTGCTGGTCGGACTTCAAAGTGTTGATGAACGATGCCCACGAAGCGCGAGGAAGAACGATCACGGGGCCTTCCGTGGCCTTGCTGTCGCGGACAGCGGTCACGGCCGGAACGTTGCGCGCTACCTCGACGCATTCGCCCGAACCGCCGCTGTAGCTGCTCTTGTAGAACTCGAAGGCCGTGCGGTCGCTCACCGGTTCTCCTTGATCAAGTCACTTACCACGGTGCGGGAGTCCTCGGGGGACAGGGCGGCTCTGCGAACGCTGTCGAAGAGTGCGCGGTGCCGATACGCGTCCTCCTCACCCTCCAGCCACTGGCTGGACAGTACGGTCTCCAGATAGACCACGTCGACTGCGGCCGGTGCTTCAAATCCCAGGATGACGAACGGACCACTCATGGCCGCATGGGCCCCCGCCTTGTACGGCAAGATCTGAAGCTTGACGTTCTTCATCGTGCTGGCCTCGAGGAGCCGTTCTCGCTGCTCGCTCATGATGGACTGGCCGCCAACCTCTTGGCGCAGGACGGCTTCCGAGAGAATGGCCCAAAGCTGTAGCGGCTTCTCATCGGTGAGGCGGGCTTGGCGCGCGAGTCGTGCTTGTACGAACTGCTCGATCTCGTCAGGGTCCTGCCAGACACCCTGAGCCACGGTGACCGCTCGTGCGTACTGCGGCGTTTGAAGCAAGCCCGGGATCAGCTGGTTTTGGTACGTGTGGATGGTGGATGCCCCGGCTTCCAACTGGATGTACTCGACGAAATCGCCGAGTTCGGCGTACTCCTTCCACCACCCTGACGCGCGCCGACGTTCGCGGTCGGCCTTGGCCAGTGCCAACAGCCGCTCGCGAGTCGGGTTCTTTCGGCCGATGCCATACAGGTCACATAAGGCGTGAAGATCGGGGTCCCGGACTGGCGACACTCCACGTTCGATCTTGACGATCTTCGTTTGGGTGGCTGTCAGGGCTTCGGCGGCTCGCGGCTGCGTGAGCTTCTTGGCCTCGCGCAGCTTCAGCAGCTCCCCTCCAAGCTTTCTGCCCAGCACCGTGGACATGCGCCCTGCGGTCGTGCGCTTCGTCGCCATTGGACCTCCCCTGATGCTGCCTCAGTCTGGGGCTGCACGTCCTGCCCCAGCAAGCCTGATCGGCGCACCGAAAGGTTGGGGGAATTAATTCCTGAAAGCAGGTTGCACGAGGAATACTGACGATGTCACGGTAGGTGCTGAGCCGCTCACGTAGAGGTGATCAACTCCCTTGCGGGTGGGCGGAGTACGCGTGGTGCGCCCCGGATCGGACGCGGATTCGGATCCAAGACGGCCAGAGAAAGACCCCCGCGACTGCTGCGAACAGTCCGGGGGCGTGGTCAACGCTGATAGGAGCGTCAACATGAACGACCTTATCGCCCGGTTCTTCGAGCCGTTGCTGCGGTTACTGCTTCCGCCTTCGGGCCGCCATCGAGCCGAAACGGCCACCGCAGTGGAGCCTCCCTCGCCTCGCCCTTCGTGGGGCAACGCCCTTGCGGGTCAGGCCAGTTCGCCCCGGGGCACCGTGCGCGTGCTGCGCGACGCGGAGATGGTGCTGGTGCGGCCGTATGTCCTCACCCCTCACGAGCGCGCGGTGCGACGCACGCAGCGGCAGCGGCGGCGTGCTCTCTGGCTCGCGGTGCACGGAATCGACGTGGGGCCGCGTCTGATCCACGGCGTGGAGGTGGCCTGATCGGTGCGGACGGCAAGGACGGCAAGCACCGGTCGGTACCGACGGATCCGGCCGGTGGTCCGGACCGAGAAGCGGTGGTTCTGCGCTGGCGTAGGTCTCCACGGTGTGTGGGTCACGCACGGGCGGCACTGCGCAAGGTGCTCCTCGACTGGGGGCTGGCGTCCGTGGAGGAGACGTCGGTTCTGGTTCTCTCGGAGCTGTTGACCAACGCGGTGCGTCATGCGCGGGTGCCTGGGCGCGAGATCGAGACCCGGTATCTGCGCTTGCGCCAAGGCGTGCGTATCGAGGTGCACGATGCGGCGTACGAGAGGCCGGTACCCGTCAAGGCGGACTGGGACGATTGCAGCGGGCGAGGGCTTGTTCTCGTCGGCGCTGTGGCGGATCGCTGGGGAGTGAGTGAATGGAACGGGCCGGGCAAGGCCGTGTGGGCCGAGTGCTCGGAGCGAGCCGACGGTACGGGAAACGCCTCGTATCAGGACACGTGATCAGTCACGTCCGGTCCCAGTCCCGGTGTCGGGCCCGCGTCCGAACCCCGGCCTCCGGTCCGTCCAAGGTGACGCCGACCCCAACTGGGCGCACACGGACAGGAGTTGGGCCTCGCCCGCCTGGCGGCCGACCAAAGTCACGCCGATGGGGAGGCCCTCCGGGGTCAGGTGTCGTAAACCGTGGAGCGATGGCCAACATGGACGACCCACACCACTAGTTCTCCGTTGTCGATCGTGTAGACGACGCGGTAGTCGCCGACCCGCAGGCGACGGCGTTCAGGTTGCGAGACGAGCGCGGTCGTGTTGAAGCCGAGGGGGTCGCTCTCCAACTCTGTCAGCTTGGTGAGGATGCGTAGCGCCAAAGCGCGAGGGATCTTGCGCAGTTCGGCCTGCGCCTCGGGCCGGAAGACGGTGCGGTACTCACTCACTTCGCGCCAGCGTCTCCTTCATGACGTCCTCGATCGGCACCCCTGGCGAAGCATTCGCCATGCGCTCATCGATGATGCGATTGATCTCGCGCTCTTCCCACTGCTGGTACTTGCGCAAGACGTCGATCGACACGACGGCGGCGACCTCCTTGCCCCGTCGCGTGATGACGGTCGGCTGGTCGTCCCGGTCGGCGCGCTCGACGACCTCGGCCAGGTGCGCGCGGACGTCGCGAATGGACTCTATGGGCATCTGCGTCATGAGTCCGAGGGTACCGGATGTTCCATGTGTACACAAGGGCGCAGGTCTCCGCCCTCAAGGTCGTGCTGGATGACCATCGTCCGTGCTGGGTCTGTCCCGCCCGCGTCCGAGCCCCGGCCACCGCCCCGCCCAAGGCGCCGCCATCTCCAACTGGGCGCACAAGGACAGAAGTTGGGCCTCGCCAGCCTGGCGGCCGACCAGCGTCACGCCGATGGGGAGGCCCTCCGGGGTCCAGTGGAGGGGGAGGGATGCCGCCGGGTGGCCGGTGGCGTTCCAGGCGCCGGTGAACGGGGTGAAGTGGTTCTGGCGGCGGAGCATGGGGAGGACGTCGTCCTCCGTCTCCGCCGCGAAGTAGGCGGGCTCCTGGGGCGGCAGGCCCAGGGTGGGGGTGAGGACGGCGTCGTATCCGGCGAGGGACCGCGCCACTCGCCGGGTCAGGGTCTGCATGCCCGCCAGGGCCTCCAGCAAGCGTTGCCCTTCGATCTCGCGGCCACGCGCCCGCCACCAGCGGGTCACCGGGCCTAGCAGGTGCTCGTCCTCCTCCCGTACCTGCATCCGTAGCGACTGCACCGCCCAGACCGGGAAGAAGAGGCTCGACAGCTCGTTTCCGAAGGGGTTGGGGATGTCCTCCACCGTGTGGCCCAGGGAGGTCAGGAGTTCCGTCGCCTTCTCGTACGCCGCCAGGCACGCCGGGTCCACCGGGCCGCTGCCGTCGCCCGGGGCCGCGTAGCGCGCGATGCGCAGGCGGCCCGGGGCGCGGCCGGTCCAGGACAGGAACGTCTCGCCCGGGGGCAGCGGTGGCGCCCAGTACGCGTCGCCCGGCTCCGGGCCCGCGAGCGCGTCCAGGACCGCCGCCGCGTCCCGGACCGTACGCGTCAGCGGGCCCTCGACCGCCAGGCCGGACACGTTCGCGTCCGGCGCCGGGCTGACCCGGCCGCGGGACGGCTTGAGGCCGAACAGGCCGCAGGCGCTCGCCGGGATGCGGATCGAGCCGCCGCCGTCGCTGCCGTGCGCGAAGGGGACGAGACCCGCCGCCACCGCCGCGGCCGCGCCTCCGCTGGAGCCGCCCGCCGAACGGGCCGGGTCCCAGGGCGTACGGGCCGAGCCGCGCACCTCGTTCTCCGTGCAGGCCGTGAGGCCGAATTCCGGGGTGTTCGTCTTGCCCACGCTGATCGCGCCCGCCGCCCTGAGGCGCGTGACGCTGTTCCCGTCCGTGTCCGGGATGTGCTGCTCGTACGCCCGTGAACCGAAGGTCGTCCGCACTCCGGCCGTCGGCGTCAGGTCCTTGATCGCCGTCGGGACGCCGAGCAGCGGCGGGAGCCCTGCCGGGTCCCTGTGGCCTGCCGCAAGTCGGCGTTCCGCCTCCCGCGCCTCGGCAAGGGCCGCGTCCGCCGTGACCGTCACGAACGCGCCGAGCGTCGCGTCCAGGGCCTCGATCCGCCGCAGCGACCGCTCCACCAGCTCGACCGGGCTCACCTCGCCCTTGCGGACGGCAGCCGCCTGGCCGAGGGCGTCGAGCGCGTCCAGGGAGTCCAGGGAGTCCAGGGAATCGAGGGCGTCGCGGATGTCGCGGGTGTCGCGGGTGTCGCCGGTGTCGCCGGTGTCGGGGTGGGGTTCCTTGGCGTCCATCGGGTTCCTTCCGGGCGGCGCGGTCCGTGGCCCTTGCATCCATAGGCATCCAACGGGGGCCCCTGCCCCACGTCAAGAGACCGACGGAGCCACGGACGACGGCCGCCCGCATTGCCCCGTCCGGCCCAGTCGCCGGGTGGCCGGGGCGGGCCGTCGGGACCATGGGGGCATGGTTCCGCCCTCGCCCGCCGTTCCCCCGCCGGTCCGCCGACGGCGGCTCAGGCTGCCGTCGCTGCTGTTAGCCACGGCACTCGTGCTGCTCGTCTCCGGATGTGTCGACGCCGAGGGCCTGCGCAGCGATGGGCAGGCGGAGGATGTGACCTCGCCGCTGCGGCTCTGGCGGGACACCACCCCGGCACCGGCGCCGCCCGGCCAGCACCCCGGGGATCCGGGGCGCGTGCCGGGTGTGCCGAAGGTTCCGTCCCGCGCCATGTCCGACGCCGACGCGCTCGCCGTCGTCAAGGCCGATATCGCGGACGCGGGGCGGCGCGACGGCGGCTCCGGGCAGCTGGTCGACCCGCGGGCGGTACGCCTGTTGGAGCGGTGCGAGGGCGCCGACTGCCCGGTGCGCAAGCCCGTGCACCACGACCTCACCGGGGACCGCAGGGACGAGCTGATCACCGCGGTCGACATCGACGGCCGCACCAGCGAACTCCGCGTCTACACCGCCCGGGACAAGACGGTCACCCGTGTCCTGGCGCGCCGCGCCGTGCTCGAGGGCGTGGAGGTCGCCGCCGGGCACCTCGCGGTCCGCGAGCCGACCAGCAACCCGAAGTACGTCAGCGTCTCCGACTACGTATGGGAGGACGGGGAGGACGAGGAGGGCGAGAAGGACGAGGAAGGCGACGCCACCGAGGGGCCTGATGGGGCGGACGGCAAGGGCCTGGGCTCCATGGCCCTCTGGGACCTGACCCTCGACGAGTGCCGCGCGCCGGAAACCAGCGGCAAGCCCTGCCCCTCCCTGACGCCGGGCTCATGAGCCTGCGTCGGCAGCTCGCCCTCACCATCACCGCCGCGTGCGTCGCGGTCGCCGCCGGCCTCGGTGCCCTCGTGCACAACGTGGTGGCCCAGCAGACCGTCAGCGAGGTCCGCAAGGAGGCCCGCGAGAACCTCGACTACGCGATCGCCGAGTACGAGTACGGCACCTCCACCAGCGACCGGCCCGCCGAGCTCGACCCGCCTGAACTACCTGAAGAATTAAGGGAGTTGGTGGACTCCGGGGAGCGCGGCACGATGGTCGGGAGCCGCGGCGGCAAGCCCGTGATGTGGGCGGCGGCGCCCGCCGACGGCAAGGCGCTCGCCGTCTGGTCCTCGTACGCCAACACCCGCTCCCGCCTGAACACCCTGGACACCGCGATCCTCGGCTCCGCCGCGGTCGCCGCCGCCGTCGTCACGCTCGCCGGGGTGTTCCTGGCCACCCGGATCGGCCGCAGACTGGCCGCGACCGCACAGGTCGCCCGGCGCATCTCGGACGGCGACCTGGACGCCCGGGTCGCCATGGAGCCCGGGCGGCGGCGGTGGCGGTGGCGGTGGTGGCCCGGCGGCGGCCGGGACGAGGTCAGGGACGTCGCCTCGGCGCTCGACTCGATGGCGTCCTCGCTCCAGTCCCGCCTCGAGACCGAGAAGCGGTTCACCGCGGACGTGGCGCATGAGCTGCGTACGCCGCTGACCGGGATGGTCGCCGCGGCGGGCCTGCTGCCCGAGGGGCGGCCCAAGGAAATGATCAACAATCGGCTTCAGGCGCTGCGTTCACTGACCGAGGACCTGCTTGAGATCTCCCGGCTCGACGCGGGCGCCGAGACCCCGGACCTCGCCGAGTGCCGCCTCGGCGAGCTCGTGCGGCGCGCGGTGCGGGCCACCGGCACCGACACCGAGGTGCGGATCGTGCGGGACGCGACCGTCCGCACCGACCGGCGCCGCCTCGACCGGATCCTCGCCAACCTCGTCGGCAACGCCCACCGGCACGGTCGGCCGCCGGTCGTCGTCACCGTCGACGGCCCGATGGTCGAGGTGCGGGACCACGGGGAGGGTTATCCGCAGGAACTGCTCGACCACGGGCCGCGACGGTTCCGCACCGGGGACCCCGGCCGTGGTGGGGGACACGGCCTAGGGCTGACCATCGTGCTCGGCCAGGCCCGGGTCCTCGGCGTCACCCCGGAGTTCGGAAACACTCCGGAGGGCGGGGCAAGGACGGTGCTACGGCTGCCGCACGCCTCGTAAGGCGTGGGCCCGCGCGGTCATTTGGCAGCCGTCACTTCGCATCCGTCACTTGGCGCCGTTATTTGGCAGCCGTCACTCGGCGGCCATCACCTGGCGGCCGTCACTTGGCAACCATCACTTGGCGGCCATCACCTTGTTCAGGCCCTTGGCGAGACCGTTGGCCCACAGCTGCTCGACCCGCGCCCGCTCGTTCTGGTCGGGCTGCGCGTTGGTGCAGGACGGGCCGGGGCCGCCGCCCGACATCAGCTCGCTGCACGGGCCCTCGTAGTGGTCCGGCAGGCCGAGCACGTGCCCGGTCTCGTGCGCGGTCACGCGCGTGGAGTCGTACTGCTGGTTCTGCGCGTAGTCCAGGAAGATGAAGCCGTGGCCATGACCGTCCGTGGAGGCGTACGAGCCTCTCGGGTCATTGCCCTCGCGGTAGTCGAAGTCGGGGTTCGACCCTTCCTGAAGCTGGACGTTGGAGACCGCGGCGTTCCAGATCTGGGTGGACCTGTCTATCTGGGCCTTGAACGTGGGCGCGGAGGCCGCGCTGTAGGTGACGGTGACCTGCTTCGCGCCGGGGTTCGCGGCCCGCTTCTCGGCCACGGACTTCAGGACGGCCTCGAAGAACGCCTTGTTCGCGGCGGCGTTCTCGCCGGACTTCTCGTACGAGACGTATGAGAGGTGCGAGACCTGCGAGACGTGCGAGACGAACGAGTTGGTGGTGTCGGTGGGGGAAGCGGCGGCCGTCGCGGGGGCCGCGCCGAACGCGGTGGCGGCCAGACCCAGGCCGAGTGCGGCCGAGAGCGCGGACTTGGTCAGTCGCATGGGGGGCTCCTACTCGTTGGGGGCGAGTGGTCACCCGTGAGTCTGTTGGAGCGTGAGCGGCCGGGGATGATGCCAACTCCCGATAGCCCGGCCCTATCACCGTCATTTCGGGCCCTCGGCGGCAGCCCAACTCGACCAATTCTGTTGCTATTTGAACGTCTGGTGGGATCCCTGGGACGGTTCTACGCTCACGGGCATGGAGCTCGAGGTGAGACACCTCCGCGCCGTGTGCGCCATCGCCGACAACGGCAGCCTGCACAAGGCGGCCCGTCAACTGGGCATGACCCAGCCCTCCTTGAGCACCCAGCTCCGCAGAATCGAGGACGCGCTCGGCGGCCGCCTCTTCGCCCGCGAGCGCACCGGCTGCCGCCCCACACCGCTCGGCCGGGTGCTGCTCAGCCGCGCCCGCCCCCTCGTCGCCGAGATGCACGACCTGGTGACCGAGGCCCGCGCGGCCGCCGCCCGCGCGGGCGCCGGGCCCGAGCTGCGGATCGGCTCCACGCACAGCCGTGCCATCCCGGGCTGGCTGCGTCGGCTCCGGGGACGGTTCGACGAGTCCGAGCCGCCCACCCGTACGTCACTACAGGTGGACGTCTCCGCCAACGCGCTGCTCCGCCTGGTCTCCGAGGGCCAGCTGGACGTGGCCTTCGTGCACGAGGTGGAGGGCTGCCCGCTGCGGATGCCGGCAGGGCTGCGCCAGCGGGTGCTCGTCGAGCGGGAGCCGCAGTTCGTCTTCCTCGCCGCGGACCATCCGGCGGCGGCGCGGGCCACGGTGCACCTCGCTGACCTGGGCGAGGACCAGTGGATGGTGGATCCGACCGTGGACGGGGAGCGCGACGGGCTCGTCCGGGTGCTGCGCGCGGCCGGGCTCAACCCCCGGGTGCTGCACGGGGATTACCTCACCGCCTCCGCCCTGGTCGCCACCGGCGAGGTGGTCACGGTCTGCCAGCCGACCTCCCGCCCCCGTCCCGATATGGCCATCCGCCCGCTCGCCGGGGACCCGCTCGGCGTACGACTGCTCCTTGTCGCGCGTACGGAGCCGGAGCTGGACGGCGTCTATCCGGACCTGGAGGCGGCGTACTGGGAGGCCGCCCGGGAGTCGGCGGAGTACCGGGAGTGGCTGCGGGGCCGGACCGGCAAAAGAGCCGCGTGACCCCCTCTGACCAGGACTTTCGTCCTTTTTCCGCCTTTACAAATACGCCGTCCGGATAGGCGCATTTCGTTACATGCCCTACGGATGACCCAAACATGGCGTCCGTAACTTAATTCCCGTCGCCGCCACAGGGGGCGCGACGCACAGGACTCACAGGACTCGCTGGACTCAGCAGTCACCAGCTAGAGAAAGACCAGAACCATGCGCGTCACCCGCCGAACCCTCCGCAACTCCGCCGTCTCCGTCGCCGTCGCCGCCGGTGCCGTCGCCGGCCTCGCGCTCCCCACCGCGGCCTTCGCCGATTCTCCGGCCACCCCGGACTCCCAGAACGAGCAGACCGTCCCGACCGTCCCGGGCCAGGACGAGACCCCCAAGCCGAACCCGGACGACACCACCCCGAAGCCGGACGACACCACCAAGCCCGACGACAACACCAAGCCGGACGACAACACGAAGCCCGACGAGTCCACGAACGACCCGATCGTGGGCGGCTGGACCGACAAGGGCACCCAGAACCTCGGCCAGGGCTGGTCCGCCAAGGTCTCCGTGAACGCCTCCGCCCGGATGGCCAAGGCGCAGATATCCCGCGACGGGGTCGCCAAGGGCTCGCTCCAGGCCGTGGACGGCAAGTCCGCGAGCACCAAGATCGACGGCTTCACGTTCACGCTCAGCAACGACGGCTCCGTCACGAAGAGCGGCAAGGGCGACGAGGGCAACCGGGGCAAGGTCTACACGGTCACCCTCGGCAACGGCGCCAAGGCCAAGGTCCAGGACCGCGGCGGCAGCTTCGTCGCGACGATCATCGTCAAGGGCAAGGAGATAGCCACCCTCTCCTCCACCCACCCGTCCGTCACGCACGACGGCTACCGGTACGACCTCACCGCGTCCAACGGCCACATCGGCCTGACCAAGCTGGGCGGCAAGGACAAGAGCAAGGACGACAAGAGCAAGAACAAGGGCAAGGACAAGAAGGACAAGTCCGGCCGCAGCTACGTCCGCACGTACAAGAACATCGGGAATTCCGGCTTCTACGCCAAGGTCTACAAGGTCAAGGGCGGCTACGACGCCGAGATGTGGGCCAAGGCCCCCGACACCGGCAAGTACATCAAGTGGGACACCCTCCAGCAGCGCGGCAACAAGCCCGCGTACGGCCAGCACAACGGCGCCCACTTCGTCCTGCAGCCCGACGGCACCATGAAGGGCTGGACCGAGGGCGGCGGCAAGAAGCGGCAGACGGGCGGTGGCAGCAACGGCAGCACCACCATCGGTGACCGCAGCGGCGGCAGCACCCACTCGATCGCGCGGGAGGGCAACACCGTCACCCCGAAGGGCGCCGTCAAGGCCGGTGCCGAGCTCCCGGCCGAGGGCCACGGCCCGCTGCTCGCCGCGGGCGGCGGCATGGCGGCGGCGGGCGCCGCGGGCCTCGGCTTCGCGATGATGCGCCGCGGCCGCGAGCAGGACTGACGCGCGGCACGGAACCGAGAGTGGGGCACCCCAACGGCAGGGGGTGCCCCACTCTCGTACATCCATCAGACGCCGATGTCCGACATCCGTCAGACGCCGATGTCCGAACCGTCCTCGCGCCACACCGACACGACCGACGGGCGCACCAGCGTCCCCGGACCGTCGGGCCAGGTCGAGGCGGGCTTCTCCACGGAGGCGCCGTCCACCTCGCCCGGGTGCTGCACCGCGACGAGCACCCGGCGCTCCTGCACCAGCGGGCCACAGGTCTCGGCGCCCGCGGGCATGGTGAGGAACTGCTTCAGCTGACCGCGGTACTCGCCGACCGTGGCGACGCCGAACAGGCCGTCGTGCGAGCCGAGTTCATTGCCGTCGGTGGAGATCCACAGGTTGCCGTGCACGTCGAAGGCGACATTGTCCGGGCAGGAGATCGGCGAGACCTGGTCCTTGGGGAAGCCGCCGAAGTACGTGGCCGGGTCCTCCGGGTCGCCCGCGACCAGGAAGAGCAGCCAGCCGAACGTGGTCGCCGACGGGTCGTCGCCCTGCTCGGTGAGTTCGAGGACCGCGCCGTGCTTGTTGGCGTTGCGCGGATTGGCCTCGTCGGCCGGAGCCTTGCCCTCCGTACCGCGCTGGGAGTTGTTGGTGAGCGCCACATACACCTTGCCGGTGCGCGGCGAGGGCTCGATGTCCTCGGGGCGGTCCATCTTGGTGGCCCCGGCCTTGTCGGCGGCGATCCGCGTGAAGACGAAGACCTCCTCCGCGGACATGCCCTCGACGTGCGACTCGGCGCCGTCGGCGGTGGCGGTGGCGAGCGGGATCCACTGGCCGCTGCCGTCGAACTGGCCGTCGGAGGGGTGCTTTCCGCTGCCGTCGATCTCCGCGGCCGGGGAGTCACCGGTCAGCTTGGCGACGTACAGCGTGCCCTCGTCGAGCAGCGCCATGTTGTGCTCGCGGTCCGCGGCGGAGCCGCCCTTGCGCATCCGCTTGCTGCCGACGAACTTGTAGAAGTACTCGAACTTCGAGTCGTCACCGCTGTAGGCGACCGGACGGCCGTCCGAGGTCAGCGTGATGGTGGCGCCCTCGTGCTTGAAGCGGCCGAGTGCGGTGTGCTTGACCGGCGTCGACTCCGGGTCGTACGGGTCGAGTTCGACGACGTAGCCGAAGCGGTGCACCTCGTTCGGCTCCTGGGCCACGTCGAAGCGCTTGTCGAACCGCTCCCACTTGCGCTCGGTGGCGCCCGGCTTCAGGCCGTAGCGCTTGTCGGTCGCGCTGGACCCGTTGGCGAAGTACTGGTCGACGTTCTCCTCGCCGTGCAGGGTCGTGCCCCACGGCGTCGTACCGCCCGAGCAGTTGTTGAGCGTGCCGAGCACCTTGGTGCCGCTCGGGTCGGCGGAGGTCTTCAGGAGGTCGGAACCGGCCGCCGGGCCCTGGACGCGGAACTCGGAGGTGGCGGTGATCCGGCGGTTGAGGCTGTGCCGCGGTACGGCGGTCAGCTTGCCGGTACGCCGCTCCCCCTCGACCACGACCACGCCGAGACCGTGCGCGGCCCAAGCGATCTCGACCTGCTCACGCGTCGGGTTGTCGGCGTCGTAGTCCCGGAACATCAGAACTTCATCGGTGTACTCGTGGTTGGACACGAGCAGCTGACGCCCACGCTCCTGCTCGAGCGGAAGCAGCGCCAGGAAGTCGTTGTTGTAACCGAACTGTCCGGCCTGCGCCTTGGCGGTCTGGTTGTCCGGGTCGAAGTCCGGGGCGCCGCGCAGGATGGGGTCGCCCCAGCGGATCACGATGTTCTGCCCGTAGCCCTCGGGGACGGTGACCTTGTCCGCGGTGTTGGGCGCGACGGGCCCAAAGCGCAGCCCGCGCGCGGACTTTGCACCCTTCTTGGTGGTACGTCCGGCGGGCGGGGTGGCGACGGCGCGGTCACCCTGGGCGAGTACGGCACCGGTACCGGCGGCCGCGGCGGCGGTGACGACGGCGGCCGCGCGGACTATCGAGCGGCGGCTGACGGCACCGGCGATGACATCACCGACGTACTCGTTGTCGCTGGTGTTGGGCGTCTCGTGGAAACACGCGTCGCCGCAGCGGAAACGGCAGGTGAGCGCCGAACGGTTGGAGTGCCCGTTCTTGCGGTCGGTGATGAGCGGCAGCAGTTTGCGCACGTTTCCCTCCATCTGGGGCCTCGCCAGGCCCCGCCCTTCGGCGCGCGCTGCGCCGCGATACATCTCGGTCGGTTTTCGGCCGTGACGTTAAGCGCGCAGGTCAGCAGAGCGGCAGCGGGCAGGTGAACGCAGGGTGAACCCCGGGGACACGGAAGGAAGTTGACCAGGTCTACGAACCGCGGGTCGTTCGGTGGAGTGACGGTCCGTCGGGGTTCCCGGGCCCTCCCCAAGATCGCTTCCGGGCCCGGCTAACCTTACGTGTCCGCCCTGGCCAGGGGTTACGGAAACAACGCATGCGAAGGGTTGCGCACATGGGCATTCTGGATCTGCTGCGGAACGCGTTCGGGCGGTCGCGGAAGGGCTCTGCCGATTCCGCGGATGCCGCTACTCCGTCGGCCCATTCGGCCCCGGAGCCGACGGCCCCCGCGCCGCCCGCCACGGAGGCCACACCCTCCGCGTCTTCGTCCACCCCGTCCGCGGCCATCCCGGCCCCGGCCTCCCGCGAACCGGAGCCCGCGGCGACCCCGTCGGTCCCGGCCCCGGCAACGGCCCCCGACTCGGAGTCGGCCCCGGAGGCCGACGACCTGGTCTCAGCAGCCTTCGACAACCCGACCCTCCACAGCCGCCCGTCCACGGTGCCGGGCCCGAGCTCGCCGGTTGAGGGGGAGAGGGCGGAGGTGCCTGCGCAGGCGGCGGAGTCCGCCAAGGCGGAGGAGCCTGCGAAGGCGGGGGAGCCTGCGAAGGCGGAAGAGCCCGCGAAGGCGGAAGAGCCCGCGAAGGCGGAAGAGCCGCAGCAGCCTGTGAAGGCTGAGGAGCCTGCGCAGGTTGAGGAGCCTGCGCAGGTTGAGGAGCCGCAGCAGCCTGCGAAGGTCGAGGAGCCGGAGAAGGCGGAGAAGGCGGAGGAGCCCGCCGAGGCGGAAGAGCCCGCGCAGGCCGAAGAGCCGCAGCAGCCCGCCAAGGCGGAAGAGCCCGCGAAGGCTGAGGAGCCCGCGAAGGCCGAAGAACCGCAGCAGGCCGCGAAGGCCGAAGAGGCGGCAGAGCCGATCGAGGCCACGACGGAGCCGGAGCCCACCGACGCCCCTGAAGCCACCACCGAACCGGAATCCACTCCCGAGCCGGAAGCCACGACCGCCCCGGACCCCACCCCCGAGCCGGAAGCCGCCGACGGCGAGAAGGCCCCACTGGTGGAACCCGCGGAAGACGACGATTCCGCACGGGTGGCTGCGGGTGGGAACGACAACCCGGCCGAAGGCCGGGTGCACCCCCCACGGCCCGAGGCCGAAAACGAGGCCGAAAACGAGCCCGAACCCGAGAACGGAACCCCGAAGCCCGCCTACCCCCTAGCCCGCCTCAAGACCCAAGCCCCCGCCCTGACCACCGCCTACAAGGCAGCAGGAGCCGCGCTCAAGAAGCAGAACCTCACCGGCACCCGAGCCACGGTCTACCTCGTCCTCGACCGGTCAGGGTCCATGCGCCCGTACTACAAGGACGGCAGCGCCCAGAACCTCGGCGAGCAGACCCTGGCCCTGGCCGCCCACGTCAACGAAGCGGCCAGCGTCACCGTCGTGTTCTTCTCCACCGAGATCGACGGCACCGGCACCCTCACGCTCACCGAGCACGAGGGCCGCATCGACGAACTGCACGCCGCCTGCGGCCGTATGGGACGTACGAACTACCACACAGCCGTCGAAGAGGTCGTCAAGCTGCACAAGCAGTCCGCCGACCCCACGGCCCCCGCGCTGGTCGTCTTCCAGACCGACGGCGCACCGGAGGTGAAGACCGCCGCGTCCAAGGCACTCGCGGACGCACCCGCGAACCTCTTCTTCCAGTTCGTCGCCTTCGGCGAGCACGAGGCGAAAGCCTTCGACTACCTCCGCAAGGTCGACGCCGACGAGACGGTCACCAACGCCGCGTTCTTCCACGCGGGCCCCGTACCCAAGGAGCTCACCGACGCCGAGCTGTACGCGGGCGTCCTCGCGGCCTGGCGGCCGTAAAGCCGTAAAGCCGTAAACACGCGATGGCCGGTTGCCCGTCCGCCCCTTGAATTGCCGGGCGGGCCCCCGCCCCCGGTCGGCTACGATTTCAAGGTTCATCCATGGATGGAACATTCCGCCCATGGATGGAACGCCCTCACACCACGTAGCGACTCGGGAGCAGCCCGCAATGGCTCGACACCTCATCACCAGCGCCCTTCCGTACATCAACGGGATCAAGCACCTGGGCAACATGGTGGGGTCCATGCTCCCGGCGGATGTGTACTCCCGGTACCTCCGCCAGCGCGGCCACGACGTCCTCTACATCTGCGCCACCGACGAGCACGGCACCCCGGCCGAGCTGGCCGCCAAGGAGGCCGGCCTGCCGGTCGACGCGTTCTGCGCCGAGCAGCACGACGCGCAGAAGGCCGTGTACGAGGGCTTCGGCCTCGCCTTCGACTACTTCGGCCGCAGCTCCTCGCCGGAGAACTACGAGATCACCCAGCACTTCGCGCGCAAGCTGCACGAGAACGGCTTCATCGAGGAGCGCGCCATCCGCCAGGTGTACTCCCCGGCGGACGGCCGCTTCCTGCCGGACCGGTACGTCGAGGGCACCTGTCCGCACTGCGGCTACGACAAGGCGCGCGGCGACCAGTGCGAGAACTGCACCCGCGTCCTGGACCCGACGGACCTGATCGAACCGCGCAGCGCCATCTCCGGCTCGACCGACCTGGAGGTGCGCGAGACCAAGCACCTCTTCCTGCTCCAGTCGAAGCTCCAGAACGAGGTCATGGAGTGGGTGGCCAAGCACGACAACGTCTGGCCCCACCTCGCCTCCTCCATCGCCCGCAAGTGGCTGACCGAGGGCCTGCACGACCGCTCCATCACCCGCGACCTGGACTGGGGCGTCCCGGTCCCGGCCGACACCTGGCCGGAGCTGGCCGCCGAGGGCAAGGTCTTCTACGTCTGGTTCGACGCCCCGATCGAGTACATCGGCGCCACGAAGGAGTGGGCGGACGCCACCGGCGGCGACTGGAAGTCCTGGTGGTACGAGCCCGACGGCGCCGCCGACGTCCGGTACACGGAGTTCATGGCGAAGGACAACGTCCCGTTCCACACGGTGATGTTCCCGGCCACCGAGCTCGGCGTGCGCGAGCCGTGGAAGATGGTCGACTTCGTCAAGGCCTTCAACTGGCTGACGTACTACGGCGGTAAGTTCTCCACCTCGCAGAAGCGCGGCGTCTTCACCAACCAGGCCCTGGAGATCCTGCCCGCCGACTACTGGCGCTACTTCCTGATCGCCAACGCCCCCGAGTCCGACGACAGTTCGTTCACCTGGGAGCACTTCACGGCGACGGTCAACAAGGACCTGGCCGACACCCTCGGCAACTTCGTCAACCGCGTCCTGTCCTTCTCGCGCAAGCGCTTCGGCGACGACGTGCCCACGGGTGGTACGCCCGGGGAGGCCGAGGCGAAGCTGGGCGAGGACGTCGCCGCGCTGCTCGCCGAGTACGAGACGCAGATGGAGGCCATGCAGTTCCGCAAGGCCGCCGCGGCGCTGCGCGCCCTGTGGTCCGCGGGCAACTCCTACCTGGAGGAGAAGGCCCCCTGGCTGGAGATCAAGAGGGCCGACGATGGCGCCGCGGCCGCCGCGCTGACGCTGCGCACGGCGATGAACCTGATCCACCTCTACTCGGTGATCTCCGAACCGCTGATCCCGTTCTCGGCCAAGGCCATGCGCGGCGCCTTCGCCCTGGAGAACGACACGGCCGTCTGGGTCACCCCGGCGGAGGCCCGCGCCCTGAACTCGGTCCCGGCCGGTACGCCCTTCACCGTCCCGCCGGTCCTCTTCGCGAAGATCTCGGACGAGGACCTGGAGTCGTACAAGGAGCGCTTCGGCGGCGCGGAGTGAAATAAGGGCCGGTGGGTGGGAAAAAGCCCCGGCCCTTCGGGCCGGGGCTTCACGGTAAGCCCGTCACCGGGCACCCACTACTTCTTGGGCTCCGCAGTCTTCCGTACGGAGATGCTGAGCTCCCTCAGCCGAGCCTCGTCCAGCTCGGTGGGCGCACCCATCATCAGGTCCTGAGCATTCTGGTTCAGCGGGAACGCGATCGTCTCGCGAATGTTCGGCTCGTCCGCGAGGAGCATCACGATGCGGTCCACGCCGGGGGCGATGCCGCCGTGCGGCGGGGCGCCGAAGCGGAAGGCGCGGAGCATGCCCGCGAACTCGTGCTCCGTGGTCTCGCGGTCGTAGCCCGCGATCTCGAAGGCCTTCAGCATGACCTCCGGCTCGTGGTTCCGGATGGCGCCGGAGGACAGCTCGATGCCGTTGCAGACGATGTCGTACTGCCAGGCCAGAATGTCGAGCGGGTCCTTCTCCTCCAGGTCCTTCATGCCGCCCTGAGGCATCGAGAAGGGGTTGTGGGAGAAGTCGATCCTGCCGGTCTCCTCGTCCCTCTCGTACATCGGGAAGTCCACGACCCAGCAGAACCGGAAGACGTTCTCGGCGAAGTGCCCGGCGCGCTTGGCGGCCTCGACCCGGACCGCGCCCATGATCTTGGAGACCTCGTCGAAGTCACCGGCGCCGAAGAAGACGGCGTGGCCGGGGACGAGGTTGAGGCGCTTGGTGAGCTCCTCGACGTCGGTCTCGGTCAGGAACTTGGCGATCGGGCCGGTCAGCGAGCCGTCCTCGCCGACGCGGACCCAGGCCAGGCCCTTGGCGCCCTGCTCGACCGCGTACTCACCGAGGCCGTCGAAGAACTTCCGGGACTGCCCGGCGGTGTCCGGCACCGGCAGCGCGCGCACGTGCTTGCCCGCGAACGCCTTGAAACCGGAGTCCGCGAAGATGTCGGTGATGTCGACGAGCTCCAGCTCGGCCCGCAGGTCCGGCTTGTCCGAGCCGTACTTCATCATCGCCTCGCGGAACGGGATCCGCGGGAACGGCGAGGTGACGTGGCGGCCGTTGCCGAACTCCTCGAACAGCTCGGTCATCAGCTGCTCGACCGGCCGGAAGACGTCCTCCTGCTCGACGAAGCTCATCTCGATGTCGAGCTGGTAGAACTCGCCCGGCGAGCGGTCGGCGCGGGCGTCCTCGTCGCGGAAGCAGGGCGCGATCTGGAAGTACCGGTCGAAGCCGGAGATCATGAGCAGCTGCTTGAACTGCTGCGGGGCCTGCGGCAGGGCGAAGAACTTGCCCGGGTTCAGGCGGGACGGGACCACGAAGTCGCGGGCGCCCTCGGGCGAGGTGGCGGTGAGGATCGGCGTCGCCATCTCGTTGAAGCCCAGCGCCGTCATCTTGTGCCGGATGGCCGAGATGACGGCCGTACGCAGCATGATGTTCTTGTGCATGCGCTCGCGGCGCAGGTCCAGGAAGCGGTACTCGAGGCGCCGCTCCTCACCCACCCCATCATCCTGGTTGATCTGGAACGGCAACTGCTGCGCGGCGCCCAGGACCTCGACCTCGGTGACCTCGACCTCGATCTCGCCGGTGGCGAGCTCCGGGTTCACGTTCTCGGCGCCACGCGAGATGACCTTGCCGTCGATGCGGACGACGGTCTCCTTGGAGAGCTTGTCGAGCGCGTCGTACGCGGCGGTGTCGGGGCGGGCGACCAGCTGGACCAGGCCGTAGTGGTCGCGCAGATCGATGAAGAGGATGCCGCCCAGGTCTCGGCGGTTGTGCAGCCAGCCGCTCAGTCGTACGTCAGCGCCGACATTGTCGGCGCGGAGCTGGCCGCAGTGATGGGACCTGTAGCGGTGCATCGTTCATCCAATTCTTCGCGTCATTCATCGCGAGACAGGCGGGAATCAACGCCCACCAGGTTACCGCCCGCACCAGACAGCCCCTCCGGCGTTTGAGGAGCGGGGGTCTGGGGGCGCTGCATCCATTAGCGGCTTCGCCGCGGGCCCCAGTTACGGGAAGGGGCGGGAGTGGGGAAGAAAAAACCCACGGTGGCGACCACCGGCACGAACTCCATAAAGTGGGCGAATGCGCACCGGCCTCCCCCGCGACGGCAACCACGAACCCCTGCCGCCCGCCGGAGACATCCTCGCCGCCATCGCCACCGGATTCTGGCGCTGGGACAACACCACCGGCCTCGTCACGCTCGACGCGGAGGCCGCCCGCCTCCTCGGCCTGCCCGCGGAGCCCCGCACCCTGACCGAGGCCGGGGTGCGCTCCCGCTTCCACCCCGTCGACTGGAACGAGATAGACGGCATCGTGCAGCTCGCCGTCGCCGAGGGCACCGTCGCCGAGGCCCGCCTTCGGATCATGGACGAGCACGGCCACGTCCTGCGCACCGTACGCAGCCGCTCCAAGCCGCTGATTCACGGCCGCCCCGGCAGCCCCACCCTCCCCGAGGACTACCAGCTGATCGGCACCCTCCAGGAGGTCAGCGAGGCCCCGCCGGGCAGCGCCGCCCGCACCCCGGTGACCGGCGACTGGCGCCGCTCCCGCGAGGCGTTCCTGCTCGACGCGGGCCGCGCCCTGGCGGAGGCCCGCTCCACGGCCGAGGTGCTCCGGGTCGCCGCGGGGCTCTCCATGCCGGGGTTCGAGCCGGACGGGCTCGCCGTCTTCGGGGTGCACGGCGAGCGCCTGACGGTGATCGGGCACCACGGGCAGGCGCCCGGCGACGAGGGCCCGTTCACCGATATGTCGCTGCGTACGGACTATCCGGCCGCGGATGTCGTACGCCATGGCCGTGCCGTCTATCTCTCCTCGCCGGAGGAGTACAAGACCCGCTATCCGGCGTCCTGGCCGCTCGCCGCCCACTTCGGCCGGGAGTCCTGGGCGTTTCTGCCGCTGACCGTCGCGGGCCGGACGATCGGCGCGTGGATGGCGGCGTTCCGGTATCCGGTGCAGTTCACGCCGGACGAGCGGTCCGTCCTGACGACGGTGGCCCGGATGCTGGCGCAGGCGCTCTCACGGGCCGGGGTAGCGGAGTCGGAGCGTGAGCTGGCCGAGGGTCTGCAGCACTCGATGCTGCCGGCGCTCGGCCCCGAGATACCGGGCGTGACGCTCGCCGCCCGGTACGTGCCGACCGGCGGCGGCCTTCAGGTCGGCGGCGACTGGTACGACATGATCCCGCTGCCCGGCGGCTCCCGTACGGGCGACCACGGCGGCCGGATCGCGCTGGTCATCGGCGACGTACAGGGGCACGACGTGCGCGCCGCGAGCCTGATGGGCCAGCTGCGGATCGCGCTGCGCGCCTACGCCGCCGAGGGGCACCGCCCGGACGCGGTGCTCGCCCGCGCCTCCCGGTTCCTGGCCGGGATCACGGAGTCCCGTACGTACGGCTCGACGGGCGGCGGCGCGGCCGCGGGCTCGTCGGACCCGTCGGACCCGTCAGCCGCGGCCGATCCGTCGGCCGCCGCGGGGCGGGTCGGGGGCCGCCCCGCCGACCCGCGCTTCGCGACCTGCCTGTACGCCGAGGTGGACCCGGCGACCGGGGTACTGGAGATCGCCCGCGCGGGGCACCCGGACCCGGCGGTGCGGCTCGCCGACGGCACCGTGGTGATGCGGCCCACGGCGGGCGGCCTGCCGCTCGGCATCGACCCGGACGTGGACTATCCGACGACCCGCCTCGTCCTGGACCACGGCGAGACGATGATGCTCTGCACGGACGGCCTGATCGAGACCGGCGGCCACGACCTGGACACCGGCTGGGCGCGGCTGCGGGCGATCCTGGAGCAGTACCGCGGCGACGGCCTCGAGCAGCTCGCCGACGAACTCGTGCGGGCGGTGCACGGCCCGTCCTCGCACTACTCCACGGGCCCGCTCGCGGACCGCCGCGAGGACGACATCGCGGTGCTGCTGCTCTGCCGCGAGCCCAACGGGGCGTACGGCATCGAAGGTGGCACCGGCACGGTGGCCCCGCTGGTGCGGCGCACCATGCTGAGCGTCGCCCAGACCGAGCCGGAGCGGATCGCGGATGCCCGGCAGCAGGTGCGGGAGCTCCTGCACGACTGGGCCGATCCGGAGCAGATCGACTCGGCGGTCCTGATGGTCTCCGAGATGGTCACGAACGTCCTGGTCCACACGGACGGCGACGCCTTCCTGGTCGCCGAGGCCCACGGCCGCCCCGGCGAGCGCCGCCTCCGCGTCGACGTCGCGGACGGCAGCGACGAGCTCCCGCACAAGCGGCGCCCCGGCGAGCTGGCCTCGTCCGGCCGCGGCCTGGTCCTGATGGAGCTCCTCGCGGATGCGTGGGGGGTGGATCCGCGGGGCGAGGGCAAGGCGACGTGGTTCGAGCTGTACGAGGCGTAGTCACGGCCGCCCATGCGGCGGGTACTCGGCTCCGTACCGCCCCCGAATCTCCGAAAGCACCCCGAACGCGGCCGCCGTCAACGGCACCGCGAGCAGCATCCCGAGGATCCCGGCCACCGACGCCCCCGCCGTGATCGCCAGCATCACCACCGCGGGATGCATCTGCACCGTCCGGCTCTGGATCACCGGCTGGAGCACATGCCCCTCGATCACCTGCACCGCGAGCACCACACCCAAGGCCCAGAGCCCGATCACCCACCCTCGGTCGGCCAGCGCCACGAGCACGGCCACGGCCCCCGAGATAAAGGCCCCTAGATACGGGATGTACGCGCCGACGAACACCAGCGCCCCGAGCCCCACAGCCCCCGGCACCCCCAGGACCAGCAGCCCGACCGTGATGAAGATGGCGTCGATGAGCGCGATCAGGGTGGTCCCGCGCATAAAGCCCTCGACCGCCTCGAAGGCCCGCCGCCCCATGGCCTCAAGCACCGCCCCGGTGTCCCGCGGGGCCATCGAGTGCAGGGCGCGAACGGCCCGCTCGGAGTCCCGCAGAAAGAAGAACACAAGAAGCAGCGCGAGCACCGCGATCGCGATCATCTCGCCGACCACGCTGACCCCGCTGATCAGCCCGGAGGCGGCGGTCCCGCCGAACTTGGAGAGCAGCTCGCGGGAGTTCTTCGCCAGGTCGTCGAGGGAGGTCCCGGCCGCCCCGAAGTGCTCGGCGAGCCCCTGCGCGGCCTCCCGCAGCGAGGCGATGATCTGGTTCCCGGTGTCGATCAGGGCGCTGACCACGATGTACGTCGCGCCGCCGACCACGATCAGGACGGCGGCGCAGGTGAGCCCGGCGGCGAGCGAGGCGTTGACGCGGAGCGCGATCAGCCGCCGGTAGAGCGGCCCGAGCAGCGCGGTGCCGAGCAGTGCGAGCAGGACCGGTGTGACGGCGGTCCGGAAGACGACGCAGAGCCAGATCCCCAGGGCCGCGACCCCGGCGACAAGCAGAATGAGCACGCACCAGGCGCCGGTACGGCGGGCGGGTTGGGGCAGCAGCGACAGCACGGTCCTACCGGACCACGGCGCCACCGGCCCGGCACGCCGGAGCGCACCGGGCGAGTGACGCACCGTCAGACCAGACGGCGCGTCAGACCGTACGACGAAGACCGGAAGGTCACCCGCCGTACGACGAAGACCTGCGGGTCACATGCCGTGCACCGCGTGTGATGCCGGTTCACAGTGGGCGCGTTGCTCGCTGGCCACGGCGAGGATGACGTCCCGCAACCGCTCGGCATACAGCCGCATGTTCTTGTAGGCGGCGTCGGTCTCGGGGTAACGACAGGCGAACCACAGGCCTTCGTGGAGCCGGTTGACCCAGACACACACCTGGTCCCCGTAGGACACCCTGATGAGTCCGTAAGCCGTCAGCTCGTCCCAGCGATCCGCCCCGGGAATGCCTCGCGCGTCGACGTACGAGACGATCGAGTACAGGTCGGGCGAGGTCGGGCGGAAGTCCGAGCCGAGCAGGCGCAGCACTCGGGCGAGGGGCATACGTGCCAGCGACCTGTTGGCCCGCAGCTCGGCACGCACGGCCATCAGGGCACCGGGGAAATCGGGTGCCTGATCCATGGGGATCTCGATCGGCGCGCCACCGACGTACCAGCCCACGGAGTCGCACCACTTCGACTTCACCCGGGTGTGGAACGGCATGACGGCGCGGTAGACGGGCGCTCCGCCGATCTCGTGGACGATGAGGCTGGTGGCGGCCAGGATGCCGACGAGGCTGCCACCGTAGGGTCGGCAGTACGCCTCGAATTCCGCGGCGGTGTCCGCGTCGACGAGCATCTCGCGCATGAGCTTCTGCGTGGGCAGGGTCCCGCCGGGCTTCAGACCGAGTTCGACGGGGAAGTTGGGCAGCTTCCCGTCGCACCGCCGGATGAACTCCCGCCAGCGGCCGACGATCGCGTGAGTGTCGTCGATCCGATCCGCTTCCGCCCGCTCGATCTCGCAGAAGTCGACGTAACTGCCGACCGGCGACTCCTTCACGGGGCGGCCCTCGACGGCTGCCGCGTAGAGCTCGTGGATCTCGGCGGGGAGGCGTTGGATGGAGTAGGCGTCGACGTTGCTGTGGTCGAAGGCCATGTACACGCTGGCGCCGTCGTCCCTGATGACCGCCGTGTAGAGGAAGTTGGGCCAGCGCAGCGCGTTCGCGGCGGCGTCGAAACGGTCCTGCAAGTGCTGGACGAGCTGCGCCGCGTCGGGGAAGTCGCCGACCACCTCGCGGTGGAGTGACACGGCCTCGGTGTCGAGCGTGAACCGGCGCATCTCGTCGCCGTCCCACCGGAAGCCGCTGCGCAGCGTCTCGTGCCTCAGCGTCCAGCTGCGCAGCGCGTCCTGCAGTGCGTCGAGGTCGACCCTGCCCGGGATGTCGAACGCCGTACCGAGCCAGGTCGGCACGAACAGGCCGTCCTCCCGCACGGATCGGGCGGTCCTGATGTGCGACTCCTGGACGTACGCGGGCGGCCGGGGGTCCTCCGGAAGGCCCGCCGCCGCCGTGACGGTCGCCGGACTGAGCGCCCACTCGACAAGCCGTCCGGGCCGGACCTCGCAACGCTGGATGTCGGTCATTCGCACGGGCGTCTCCGTTCGCAGTTGGAGCCCTGATCGGCTGGACCCGATCAAGGGAATGCCGTGACCGCGAACGGAGTCTTCTGGAACATGATGTTTTCCCACCTTTGAGTGGATTAAGTGATCGGCGGGTGTGAGCCAATCGGTCTGCCTGGCATCCGGTGGGGTCAGCCCAGGCATTTCAGTTCACGAGCGGGTCGCACTTGAGTGCACGGAGTTCCTTCGACTCCACGCCGAGGGCCTGCTTTTCGTACGCGGCGAGGGAGCCGTTTTTCGAACGGACCTCGCCGAAGCCGGAGTTGAGGTATTCGAGGGGCGGTCGCAGTTGCCTCGCGCCGGGTGGACACGGGATATCCGGCAGCATGGAATACCCCGGACAACTACTGCTAGTGTTCGCTCGGTCACGATAGGCAACCAGCCTCTACGTACAGGCAATGAAGGACCGAGGTTTCCATGCGTAAGTTTCACCAGGCCATGATCGCAGCGGTGGCCGCAGGCGGTCTGTCCGCCATCGGCGGCGCCGCCGGTACCGCCTACGCCGACGGGACGTCGAAGCCGTCCGACCTCTACCGCCCCTACCAGGAGTGCAGTCCCCAGACTGTGGGCGAGGCCAGCCTTCCGGTCGGCGTGCTCGGTCTCGCCGAGACCTACGACACCACCTGCGGCCAGTACAACAACGCCTTCACCAACGCCTTCACTCGGAACTAGCTGAGGTCGGCTGCGTAATCGTGCACGACGCTTCTCGCGAGCGGGCCACCTCCCTAGGGGGCCCGTTCGCGTGCGGCCGCCCGGAGCGCAAGGCTGCTCCTCTGGCCCGCATGCTTTCTCGACGGCTCTGAAATCCGGCGCGTCGATGGTCGGTTGCCGACATTTCGGATTGGCTTGCCATAGCCAAGAGCCGGTTCGGGCGCCCCTCCGATATCCCCAGGGCCCGGCGCGGGCGGTTCGCGGCGCGGGGCACCCGGGGCAACCCCCCACAAAGGAAACGCATCAATGTTCAGTAGGAAGCAGATCGCAGCCGCCTCGGGGCTTCTTGGCGGCCTCGTCATGACCTGTACCGGCAGCGCCCAGGCGAATGCCGCGGGTTCCGCGGGCACTTGCCCGGTCGACGCTCAGGGAAACACCACCTGTATCCAACGGACCATCCAGACGCCCGACGGTGAGCGGTACCTCATCCGCCAGGACCGCTGCGTACCGGTACAGCCCTTGACGTTGCCCAACATCCCCCTTCTGAACACTGGGACGAAGCGGCTCGGGCCCGAGGTGACCTGTAACTCCAATAACCCCAGCAACCCGAGCAACCCCAGTAGCCCCAACATGACGCCGACGGCCGGCGAGAATGAAAACGCTCTGGAGGTGCCTGGCGGCCTAGTGGGCCGAGTCCTGGGGAGCTGAGCCCCGGGCGGAAGCTTCCGACACCTTCCTCACCTTTCAAGCAGCGGATGGCCGGACCGGGTTGACCTGGGGCGGTCATCCGCTGCTTTTCGCGTCGACGTGGCGGGCAAACGGGTGACCGCCCCTCGCCGCCCGTGACTTGGCCCAGGGATGACGTCGTTTCAAGGGGTGAGCGGGTAGGCCCATGACCGACATCCACTGAACCTCACATACGTCGCTAATAAGACGACACGCACATAAAAGGACCCAAGATCCCAAATGGCTACCGTGCGCGCGTATATGCTCACATTAAGTAGTCAATCCAGGGCGTCACGCCCAGGTACGAAAGGGTCAAACTATGCGCAAGTTTCAGCGGGCCGCGGTTGTAGCCGCAGCGGTCGCGGGGCTCTCCACGCTCGGCGCCGGCGTCAGCTTCGCCGGCGGCGGCTACGACGGTGGGGTCACCGCGATTGCGAACTCGCAAGCCAACGCCGTGGCCACCTCGGGCGGCGGGCACCACGGTGGGCACGGCGGCAAGCACGCGACTCCGTGGTTCGCGCCGCAGAGCGGTGTCAACTTCGCGCCGGACCTGGGTCACGGCGGTCCGCAGCACGCTCAGGCCGCCCCGCAGGCCGCCCAGTAAGGAAGCGCCGAGGGCTCGACGCGCACGTTTCAGCGGGCTGCGGCCACGCCGCAGCCCGCACGCCGGTCGGCCAAGCAATCGGTCGCCACGCAGACCATCGCGTCGCACATCACCTCGGAGCGCCACAGCAGGCGCGTCGACACCCGTCACAACACCGTATGCACCACCCTCAACGGCAAGGCAGCCCGGACGCAGCAAACCCACCAGGGTGCGCGCCCGGGCTGCATCAATACCGTCGCCGGACACAGTTGACGTCGCGTCAGGCGCTGGGTCCCGTTAGTTCGAACTTCTCCACGGCTCGGGCGCACGCCGATCAACGGCACACGCGCCCGGGCCTCGATTGCAAGGAGCGCAGCACATGTTCAGCGGGCAGAAGATCGCAGCCGTCTCGGGGCTCCTCGGAAGTCTCGCCGTAATCTACGTCGGCGCCGGACAGGCGTACGCCGCCCAGGAACGCCCAGGCGACTGCAAGACCAACGCGCGCGGTGAGACCACCTGCCAGCGCAAGAACGAGACCACCCACACCGACAAGCACGGCAAGTTTGTCGTCAAGCAGTCGCAGAAATGCTCGGCGACCTACCGGCCGCGCCTGCCGTTGCCCAAGGACAGCGTGCTGAACCCGGGGACCAAGAAGGTCGGGCCGGTTCTGGACTGCACCAACAAAGTGCAGCTGCCCAAGGGGTTCAAGTTCAAGCGGCCTCACTTCTTGTTCTGAGACGCGATCGGCGCATGTCGGACCGGGATCCGCTCCCGGTCCGACATTCTGCTTTCTGGGGTGAAGTTCGTCCGGAAACCATCCGTCCTTCGACGGTATGGGAGAGGGCTTTTCCGGCGATATAAACGCCTCGGTGCCCCGGCGGTGTGGCCGGGGCACCGAGAAAGGCTCTGACTTACTTGCCGATCTTGTTTTCGCAGCCCATGGACGAGCCCAGAGAGGTCTCCGCTGCGCCCGGGTTGCCCTCGCCGTTCAGCAGGTTGCCGCCCAGGCCGTTGAGGATGCCGACCTGACCGAGGATGTCGACGTTGGCGTCGTGCGACCTGCAGGTGTTGCTCTGCATGATGTTGAAACCGTTGCCGTCTTTGCCGCCCGAGCCAAAGCCGCCCGAACCGCCGCCGGCGTGGGCAGTACCGGCACTCAGGAGTCCGACGCTGCCGATGGCAGCGACCAGGACGGCAGCCTTGCGGAGCTTGTGCATGTCATCTCCGGTGAAGTGAGGTGAATGCGATCTGCGATAGATCGACTTCGTACAATTACGGAGACTAATAAGAAATATCCGCACACCATCGTGCGGCACGCCGAATTCGGGGAATCCTCACCGCCTTGGCCGATGGTCAGGAAATACCGCGCCCTGCGAGCGAATCGCGACATCGGTACCTGCCCCCGCCTGCTCGGCCGCCGCCGACGATGCCGACTGTATGGCTGTTTCGACAAAAAAGAGGGCCCCGGCGCCGCGCCTGGTGAGGCTCGGTGCCGGGCCCATTTTCCTGATCTCGGCCGCCTGTACGACCGTGGCTCGACTAGAAGGCGCTGTTGTTGCAGCCCATGCTCGAGCCGAGGTGGGTGTCCTGGCCGCCGGCGTTGCCCTCGCCGTTGAGCGCGTTACCCAGCAGGCCGTTGAGGATGCCGACCTGGCCGAGGATGTCGAGGTTCAGGTCGTGCGACTTGCACTGGGAGCTCTGCTTGATGTCGAAGCCGCCCTTGCCGTGGCCGTGGCCGTCGCCACCCCCCATGGCGTGGGCAGTGCCACTGAGGAGTCCGACGCTGCTGAGGGCAGCGACCAGTACTGCAGCCTTACGAAGCTTCATGTCATCTCCGGTGGAGTGAGGTGAACGCGATCTGTGACAGATCGACTTCCTACAGTTAAGGGAGATTAGTACGAAATACCCTCAAACCGCCCGACGACGCGCCGCATCCGGTGATCTTGTCGCGGAAGCACCCGGAAGCCGCACCGCATACGAACGGGCCCTTCGGGGGCGATCCCCGAAGGGCCCGTGTGGGCTTCGCTGTCCGGCCGTCCGGCGGCCCTAGCTTCGGGCGCTCGCGGCGGTGTTCGACTGGCTGTTGGCCTGGCCGCAGTTGACGCCCTGGGTCTCGGCGGCGGCGAGCACGGCGATCGGGAGATTGGCGTCGAGCAGGTTCTGCGGGCTGCACTCCTGGGCCGGACGGAAGAGGTTGTGCTGCTGCTGGTTCTGGGGATGGGCGTGCGCCGGGGCCTGCGTCTGCGGTGCAGGCGAGGAGAGCTTCGGGCTGATCTGGGGGTTCAGCTGGGGGCTGACCTGGGGGCTGACCTCAGCGGGCCGCTGCGGGGCCGCCTGCTGCTGCGGAGCCGAGCCGGAGGTCTGCGCGCTGGCCTGCGAGGAGGTCAACGCGTCGGCCTGGGCGTCCGGCTGCGGAACGGGGGGCGGAGCAGCACCGTTGTACGCAACGGGAGTGGCGCCGATGGCGGGACCGGCACCGATGGCGGACAGACCGCTGGCAGCTGCGACGACGAGCGCGACCTGCTGAAACTTGCGCATGGAACCCTCGGCCCTTCGTTGACCTGTGTTTGGAACGTACTGAAATGCCGATGAGGCAGTGCAGTTATTGCTGTTTTCGCTGCCTTGTGCGGCTGTGCTGGACCATCGCTCTAGCCCAGTAGGGGAACGAGGTCAATACGGGCCCAGTCACGGGAGCCGGGGTGTGGTCACCCATTTGCCAGAGGGTGTGAACATCGCCGGTCAACCAGGGCCACATCGGACGGAAACAAAAACCGGTAATCCGATCGATCGCAAATGGGTGACGGAATTTCAGATCCCGTGACCGAGCTGAAGGAAACATCGTTGCCTACTGGGAGAGGGCAGCGATCACGAATTCAGAGAGGGTCTGTCGGCTCCGGCGTCAGGTCCAGGTGACAGCTCAGGATTTCCCCTGTTAGGGCGCAGTACGAACATCAGGCTGGGCGCACGTAAGACTGCACTGAATACAACGGATTTCCCTGCATAGGTATTGAAGGGCCGAGGGTTCCATGCGAAAGCTTCACAAGGCCGCGCTCGTCGTAGCAGCGGCCGGCGGTCTGTCCGCCATCGGCGCCGGCGTCAGCCATGCCGACTCTCCGTTCGGGTACAGCGGCGCTCCGGCGCCTGCTCCCGACTACCCGGCACCTCAGGCCGCAGCACCCGCGCCTGCTCCGCAGCAGCCAGCGCCCCAGCCAGCGCCCCCCGCGCAGCCTGCTCCGCAGCAGTACGCACCCCAGCCGGCACCCCCCGCGCCTGCTCCGCAGCAGTACGCGCCCCAGCCGGCACCCCCCGCGCCTGCTCCCCAGCAGCAGGCACCCCAGGCCGCAGCACCCGCACCCCATTACCCAGCGCCTCAGGCGGCAGCCCCCGCGCCTGCTCCCCAGCAGCACGCAGCCCGTCCGCAGGCCACGGCATCGACTGATTCGGCGGGCTTCGCCCATGCCTCCCGTCCGCAGCCGCGGCCCCAGCCGCAGCCGCAGCCCCTGCTGCCGCCCGCTCCCCAGGCGGCTGCCCCGCAGCAGAGCGGTCATGCCTTCGCCTCGGCCTCGTCGTCGGGCACCGCACATGCCTCCCGCTCGCCGCACGCCCCGCACTACGCCCCGCACTACGCCCCGCACTACGCCCCGCAGCAGGCCGCCCCGCAGCCGGCGCCGGTCCTGCCGCAGGTCGCCCCGCAGCCGGCGCCGCAGGTCACCCCGCAGACCTCGCCGCAGGTGATGCCGCAGGTCGCCCCGCAGGTCGCCCTGCCCCAGGCCTTCAACCCGGAGCCCGGGCCGCGTGTCACCCCGCAGGTGAGCCCGCAGGTGAACCCGCAGGTGAACCCGGTCGTCAATCCGCTGATCTCGCCGGCCAGTGCGCCGCAGGTGTCCCCGCTCGGCCTCGGACAGGTCGCGGCGCCGCCCGTGGGCCAGCTCGGTCTGCCCCGACTCGGCTGATGGCCTTCCCGCAGTTGTCCACCCTCCCAACGCGATCTGCTGCAGATCACATCCGCTCGATCTACGGAGAAAGAATGCGCAAGCTTCAGAAAGCCGTCATCGTGGGCGCCGTCCTCGGCGGTGTAGGTTCCTTCGGCGCCGGCACCGCCCTCGCGCACGGCGAGATGGGGGCGCACGACGGTTTCGACGTCACGCAGGGCATCGAGTGTCGCTCGCACGACATGAACATCGACGTGCTCGGCAGCATCGGCGCCCTCAACGGGGTGCTGGCCAACGCGCTCAACGGCGAGGGCAACCCGGCTGCGCAGCCCACCCACCTCGGCTCGGACATGGGCTGCAACAGTCAGGCGTTCTGAGCAGCAACCTCTCGGGCCCGGCAGATGAGTGCTCCCCCTGGCGATCGGATGGCCTGGGGGAGCACTCATGTGCCGGGCCCGAGAGGTGCCGTGGAGACGTGCTGAGAGGTCCGACTGCCCGCGCCCGGTCGCGGGCGGCGAGTGTTCGTCAGGCGTACGGTCCCCTAGGACTCGTCTGCGGGAACTTGCCCCAACCGACCCGCCTTGAAGTCATCGAAGGCCTGGGCCAGTTCGGCGTGGCTGTTCATCACGAACGGTCCGTAGTGCGCCATCGGCTCGCGGATCGGCTGCCCGCCGAGCAGGACGACCTCCAGGTCCGGGGTATGTCCGTGCTGCCGCTCGTCGGCCCGTACGGTCAGCGCGGACCCGGCGCCGAACACCGCGGTCTGCCCCATGTGCACCGGCCGCCGCTCGCCGCCGACGGTGCCGCGTCCCGCGAGGACGTACGCGAGACCGTTGAAGTCCTGGCGCCAGGGCAGCGTCACGGAGGCACCGGGGCGGACGGTGGCGTGCACCATCGTGATCGGGGTGTGGGTGATGCCGGGCCCTTCGTGCCCGTCGAGCTCACCGGCGATGACGCGGAGCAGCGCGCCACCGTCGGGCGAGGTGAGCAGCTGCACCTGGCCGCCGCGGATGTCCTGGTACCGCGGGTCCATCATCTTGTCCTTGGCGGGCAGGTTCACCCACAGCTGGAGGCCGTGGAAGAGCCCGCCGGACGTCACGAGCTCCTCCGGCGGCGCTTCTATGTGGAGCAGTCCGGAGCCCGCCGTCATCCACTGGGTGTCACCGTTGTGAATGGTGCCGCCGCCCCCATGCGAATCCTGGTGCACGAAGGTGCCATCGATCAGATAGGTGACGGTCTCGAAGCCGCGGTGCGGGTGCCACGGCGTCCCCTTGGGCTCGCCGGGCTGGTACTCCACCTCACCCATCTGATCCATCATGATGAACGGGTCGAGGTACTTGTAGTTGATGCCCGCGAACGCGCGGCGCACCGGGAAGCCCTCCCCCTCGAATCCGCTGGGCGCGGTCGTCACTGCCAGGACGGGACGCTCCACGGCGTCGGCGGCGGCCGCCACACGGGGCAGGGTCAGCGGGTTCTCGACGGTCACTGCAGGCATGTCGGGTACCTCCTTGTGGGGCAAGAATAGTTGAACATTGGACTTTCTGCCACCGGTAACGCTGAACGCCCGGGAGGCATTCCTCCCGGGCGCCCCTATGACATGACCTAGGGCATGACCGTCGAAGGCCGACGTCTGAACAGGGCTCAGCCCGTCGCCGCCCTCTCCCCGCGTTCCTTCTCCGCGAGCCGGATCACGCACACCGCGACCGCGATGAGCAGCGCGGGGTCCGCCTCCTCGCGCACCACGTTCACGCCGTACGTCTCCTGCACCCGCAGCCAGCGCCGCGAGATCTCCGCGAGCAGCTCGCCCTCGTACTCGACGGCGAACTCGCGGTCGAGGATCTTGCCGCTGACGTCGAGCTCGCTGCCGTCGGCCAGGGCGACCCGGTAGTGGTTGCGCAGCAGCGAGAAACGCTTGCGCCGGATGGTGGCCAGGGGTTCACCGTCCCGCTCGATGGTCATCGTGTCCCGCAGGCTGAACAGCTTGGCGCGGATATCGATGAGCACCCGGCCCTGCGGGTCCTTCAGCTCGAAGGTGTCGCGCAGCCGCATGGCCTTGCCGTCGACGAGGAACGCCTTGCGGCCGCTCTCGTCCTCGATCCAGTAGTCGTCGCCGATGCCGAAGATGCGGTCGCGTACGAGGTATTTCATGCGGCCATGCCTACCCCGCTCCCCGGTTCCGCCGGCCACCCCGTGCCCGTGCATCCTGGATCCATGAGCAACCAGGAACAGTCGACGTCCCGCCGCCCCCGTGTCCGCGCCCCCGAGCTGGTCGGCAAGGGCGGCTGGCTGAACACCGGCGGTAAGGAGCTGAGCCTCGCGGATCTGCGCGGCCGCGTCGTCGTACTCGATTTCTGGACCTTCTGCTGCATCAACTGCCTGCACGTCCTGGACGAGTTGCGGGAGCTGGAGGAGAAGCACCGGGACACGCTCGTGATCGTCGGGGTGCACTCGCCGAAGTTCGTGCACGAGGCCGAGCACGCCGCCGTCGTCGACGCGGTCGAGCGGTACGGGGTGGAGCACCCCGTGCTCGACGACCCCGAGCTCGCCACCTGGAAGCAGTACGCCGTGCGCGCGTGGCCCACGCTCGTGGTGATCGACCCCGAGGGGTACGTCGTCGCGCAGCACGCGGGCGAGGGGCATGCGCACGCCATCGCCACGCTCGTCGAGGAGCTCGAGGCCGAGCACGAGGCGAAGGGGACGCTGCGGCGCGGCGAAGGCCCGTACGTACCGCCGGAGCCGGTCGCCACCGACCTGCGCTTTCCCGGGAAGGCGGTGCGGCTGCCCGAGTCCGGGCGCCTCCTGGTCTCCGACTCCACCCGGCACCAGCTCGTCGAGTTCGACGCGGACGGGGAGACGGTCGTACGGCGGATCGGCTCCGGCGCGCGCGGCTTCGGCGACGACGCGTTCAGCGAGCCGCAGGGGCTCGCGCTGCTGCCCGACGGCCGGGTGATCGTCGCCGACACGGTCAACCATGCGCTGCGGACGTATGACGCGAGGACGGGAACCGTCGAGACCGTGGCCGGGACCGGGCGGCAGTGGTGGCAGGGGTCCGCGACCTCCGGTCCGGCCCGCGAGGTCGACCTCTCCTCGCCCTGGGACGTGGCCTGGTTCGACGGGCTCGTGTGGATCGCCATGGCGGGGGTTCACCAGTTGTGGACGTACGACCCCGAGGCCGGAACCGTGCAGGTGGCGGCGGGCACGACCAATGAAGGGCTGGTCGACGGGCCTGCCGCCGAGGCCTGGTTCGCGCAGCCGTCCGGGCTCGCGGCCGCCGAGGACCGGCTCTGGATCGCCGACTCCGAGACCAGCGCCCTGCGGTGGATCGGCAAGGACCGCGTCGTCCACACCGCCGTCGGCACCGGGCTCTTCGACTTCGGGCACCGCGACGGCGCGGCCGAACAGGCCCTGCTCCAGCATCCGTTGGGCGTCACGGCGCTCCCGGACGGCTCGGTCGCGGTCTGCGACACGTACAACCACGCGCTGCGCCGCTACGACCCCGCGAGCGACGAAGTCACCACCCTGGCCACGGACTTGCGGGAGCCCTCGGACGCTGTGCTCGTGGGCGAGGACATCGTGGTCGTCGAGTCCGCCCGGCACCGGCTCACCCGGCTGCGCCTGCCCGAGGAGGCGGTGCGCGTCGAGGCCGTCGCCCATCGCACGCAGCGGGCCGCCACCGAGGTCGCCCCCGGCACGCTCGGCCTCGACGTGGTCTTCCAGGCCCCGGCGGGCCAGAAGCTCGACACCCGGTACGGCCCGTCCACCCGGCTGCTCGTCTCCTCGACCCCGCCGGAGCTGCTGACCGCGGGCGAGGGCGCGGGCACGGATCTGCACCGCGAGCTCACCCTCAACCCGGCGCTCGGCGAAGGCGTCCTGCACGTCTCCGCCATGGCCGCCTCCTGTGACGACGACCCGGCCAACGAGTACCCGGCCTGCCACGTCCACCAGCAGGACTGGGGCGTTCCGATCCGCGTCACGGAGGGCGGCGCGGACCGGCTGCCGCTCGTGCTCGCCGGGATGGACGCCTGACGTACCGGGCCGTCAGCCCTCCAGGAACGCCACCAGCGCGTTCGCCAGCAAGAACGGGTCATCGGCGCCGCACAGTTCGCGCGCGCTGTGCATGGACAGGATCGCGACGCCGATGTCCACGGTCTTGATGCCCTGGCGTGCGGCGGTGATCGGGCCGATCGTCGTGCCGCACGGCATCGCGTTGTTGGAGACGAAGGACTGGAAGGCCACGCCCGCCTTCTCGCAGGCCGCGGCGAAGACCGCGCGGCCCGAACCGTCCGTCGCGTAGCGGTTGTTGACGTTGACCTTGAGGATCGGGCCGCCGTTCACCATCGGGTGGTGCGTCGGGTCGTGGCGCTCCGCGTAGTTGGGGTGCACCGCGTGGCCGGTATCGGAGGAGAGGCAGACCGTGGCGGCGAAGGACCGGGCCTTGTCCTCGTACGTACCGCCGCGGGCGAAGACCGAGCGCTCCAGGACCGAGCCGAGCAGCGGGCCGTCCGCCCCGGTGTCGGACTGCGAGCCGTTCTCCTCGTGGTCGAAGGCGGCCAGGACCGGGATGTACGGCAGGTCCGCGCCGCGCTCCATGGCCACCGCCGCGAGCGCCGCCGTGCCCGCGTGCACGGAGATCAGGTTGTCCATCCGCGGACCGGCGACCAACTCCCGGTCGCGGCCCAGGTAGGACGGCGGCTCGATGGAGTGCACCATCAGGTCCCAGCCGGTGACCTCGCCCTCCGCCAGGCCGTTCTCCCGCTCCAGGAAGCGGATCAGGTCGCCCTCGTTCGGCCCGTCCTTGTCAGCTGCGTCGACCACGCCCCAAATGGGCTGCATGTGCTTCTGCTTGTCGAGCTGGAGGCCCTTGTCGTAGATCTGCCGGTCCATGTGGATGGCCAGCTGCGGTACGCGGAGCAGGGCGCGGTCGACGTTGACGAGACGGACCGAGCCGTCCCGCAGGGTCAGCCGCCCGGCCAGGCCGAGGTCGCGGTCGAGCCAGGAGTTGAGCAGCGGGCCGCCGTAGATCTCCACGGCGACCTGGCGCCAGCCGTGCGCGCCGGTGTCCGGGAGCGGCTTGACCCGCAGGTTCGGCGAGTCGGTGTGGGCGCCGACGATCCGGTACGGGGTGTGCGCCGCGGCACCCTCCGGGACGTACCACGCGACGATGGCGCCGCCGCGCAGCACGTACTTGCCGCCGCTGCTCCCGTCCCACGCGTCCGTCTCCGCCACTTGCCGGAACCCGGCCTTCTCCAGGCGTACGGCGGCGTTCGCCACCGCGTGGTACGGCGATGGACTCGCCGCGAGGAACGACATCAGGTCGTCGGTGTGCCCGCGGTCGAAGCGAGCAGCCAGCGGTACGGGAACGGCGGGGGTGGCGGGGTTGCTCATGGGTTCACCTTAACGACGGACACGGGCCCTCCTCCCGTGTGTAAGGGGAGAGGGCCCGTGTGCACCAGGCGGCGCGCTAGGCGCGCCCAAGCATCGCGAAAGTGACCGCCGGTCGCGCGCGGATATGGCTGGTATGGGGGCGTCTTTGCTGCTCATGTACCGGCTGCGCGGTGATTCTGCCGCCTCGCCGGTCATGGGATGGGCTGAGGGGTGATGTTGTGGTTGATCCGGAAGAGGTTGCCGGGGTCGTAGCGGCGCTTGGTCTCGGCCAGACGGGCGTAGTTCTGGCGGTAGTTGGCGTGGATGCGGTCCTGGTCGTCGTCGCTGAGGAAGTTGACGTAGCCGCCCTCTTCCGTGTGCGGGCGCAGCGCGCGGTCGTAGGCGCGGCACCAGGCCACGTTCCGTTCGATGTCGGCGGGGTCGCTGAAGCTGGGGCCGAAGGCCGTCGAGAAGGCGGCGTCGCGATAGGCGAACGCGGTGTCGGCGGGACCGACCCGGTGGCAGGCGCCGTCGACGGGGAAGACGATCGTGTACGTCTGCAGGGACGGCAGGCTCTCCGCGAAGGACAGGTGGACGTCGATGGCGCCGTCGGACAGCTCGCGGCTGAAGTTGCCCTTCCAGTAGTGGTAGAGCCCCGGCGGCAGGTCCGCGTCGAAGAGCGTGTTGATCACCGGATACGGCATGCGTTCGACGTACTGGCCGAGGACCGGCCCGAGGGTCTTCAGGCGGGCGCGGACCGCGTCGTCCTCGTCCTCCGCCCCGCTCCAGCAGGTGACGACGGCGCACAGCGGGCGGCCGTGCCACCGCTCGGGCAGGAACGGCGCGGGCGGGCCGAGGGCCAGCGCGAAGAGGCTGTTGAACTCCGGTGGGCTGTCCGCGATCAGCTCGCGCCAGCGCCGGGCCACGTCGCCGTCCAGCGGATAGAAGGTGGGCCCACCGAGGACCGTGGCCACCGGGTGCAGCCGGTACTGGAAGGAGACGACGACGCCGAAGTTGCCGCCTCCGCCGCGCAGCGCCCAGAACAGGTCGGGGGCGTGCTCGGCGTCGCAGTGGACGAGGGCGCCGTCGGCGGTGACGACGTCGGCGGCCAGGAGGTTGTCGGCGCTCAGTCCGTGGCGGCGGGCCAGATGGCCCATGCCGCCGCCGAGGGTGAGGCCGCCGATGCCGGTGGTCGACACGACGCCGCCGGTGGTGGCGAGGCCGAAGCCGTGGGTGGCGTGGTTGAAGTCGGCCCAGGTGCAGCCGCCTTCGGCGCGGGCGGTGCGCTGCCCGGGGTCGACGCGGATGCCGCGCATCCGGCCGAGGTCGAGGACCAGGCCGTCGTCGCAGGTGCCGTGCCCGGCGACCGCGTGGGAGCCGCCGCGTACGGCGAGTGCCAGGCCCTCGTCGCGCGCGAAGTTCACGGCGGCGATGACGTCGGCGGCGTCGACGGCGCGGACGACCACGGCGGGGCGTTTGTCGTGCATCGCGTTGTAGACGCGGCGGGCCGTGTCGTAACGGGGGTCGGAGGGGCCGATGACGTCGCCGTGCACGGCGTCGCGCAGCGGCTCCAGGTCGGGTGCGGTGGTCGTGGGGGTGGTCGAGCGAGTCGTCGTGGGAGTGGTCATGACGGGAAGAGCCTTTCGAGCGTCGCGCGGGGGATTCCGGCGCGCGCCATGGCGGGCGGGACGGTGGAACGGAAGTCCCAGGAGCGCCAGGAGGTGGGTGTGAGCGCGAGGGTGACGTCGTCGGTGCGCTCCAGGAACGGGCCGATCACGGCGACCGCCTCGGCTCCCCAGGCCCGCAGGTGGAGACGGCCGTTGACGTCCTTCGCGGCCTGCCCGGTGAGGACCTCGACGGGGCCGCTGGCGGACACCCACGCGATGGTGTCGCGGTCGTCGACGGTCACGGTGACGTGCTCGGGCCGGGCCGCGGCGTTGCGGGCCTTGCGGCTGGTGGAGGAGGTGGCGATGTAGAAACGGCCGTTCTCGAAAAGGTAGTTCACGGGCACGACGTGCAGCCGCCCGTCGGGATCCTGGGTGGCAACGGTCGCGAAGACGTGCTGCGCGAGGAACGCGCTGAGGGGCGCGGTCAGGGCATGGGAGGTGGACCGGAAGACGGCCCGGACGGCTGCGGCGTCTCCTTGCGGTGTGGTGGATGTGCAGGTCATGCCCTCGTTGTAGGCCGGGCAGGCGCGGCGCGGCATCGCGTGAACGGCCCATTCCGCGTCGTACGGCCGGGATGGTCAGAACGGCCCATGGCGCGACGGCCCGCACGGAGCGCGGCCCGCACGGTCAGCCCGTGCCCGGGGGGGCGGGGGGGCGGCTCAGGCGAGGTCGTGGGAGACCGCGAAGGCGGTGGCGGCGGCGCGGGAGGACACCTGGAGTTTGGCGAAGATGTTGTTGAGGTGGCGGGCGACGGTGTGCTCGCTGATGGTGAGGGCGACGGCGATCTCCCGGTTGGTGCGCCCGGCCGCCACAAGGCGCAGTACCTCCGCCTCCCTGACCGAGAGGCCGCCGGGCAGCCCCCGCGGCGGGCGGCCCGGTGCGGAGTCGAGCAGGGCGCGGGCCCGCCGGGCGTCCGGCACGGCTCCGAGGGAGTCGAACGCGGTGCGGGCGGCCCGCAGTTCCATGACGACGCCCTCGCTGTCCCCGGCGGCCCGGTTGGCGGCGGCCAGCATCATCCGTACCTGAGCCGCCTCGTACGGCACCCCGAGATCCAGCCACATGCCGAGGGCCTGCCGCAGGAGGAGGAGCGCGTGGCGGAAGCCGTCGGACCGCCCGGGGGCCGGGCCGTCCGAGCCGTCCGAGGTGCGGGTGGGATGACCGGCCAGGGCCACGGCCGCCCGGGCGGTCGTGGAGAGGGCCGACAGGAGGACGGCGTCGGGGTGGGCCCGCTCGGCGAGGGCGGACAGCTCCGTGGCGGCCGCCCTGGCCACGTCCGGCGCGCCCAGCGCGAGCTCGACCTCCACCCGGGCCGCCAGGAGGCGGGCGTACTGAAGGACGTCGCCCCCCGGCACGTCGCCCGGCACGCCCCCCGGCGCGCCACCCGGCACGTCGCCCGAGGCGTCCGTGAGCGCGAGCCGCAGCGCGGCCGCCGCCGCGTCCGCGTGCCCCTGGGCCAGGCGCAGCCGGGCGAGCCCGGGCTGCGGGGCGCGGCCCAGCTCGTGGGCGCGGGCGTACGCGGCCTCGGCCGCCGCCCACTCGCCGCGCCGCCGGTGGATCTCCCCGGCGACGTACTGGGCCTCGCCCGCCACCGCCGCGCTACCGTCGGCCACCTCGGTGCACACCCGGGCCGCCTCCGCCTCCGCCCCCGCCCAGTCGCCGCGCAGGTCCAGGACCTCCACCCGGTGCACCCGGCACAGGCCCCGGAACGGGTTGTCGGCCGAGTGCGTCGCACACCAGCGCATCGCCGCGTCCGTCCACTCGGCGGCGCGCGCCAGGTCGGCGCCGGCCATGCACCGGGTGAGGGCCAGGCAGTAGATCCAGCCGGTGAACAGGGAGCTCAGCTCCCCCGCGGTCACCGCGCACATCGCGTCGTCGAGCAGCGCCATGCCCTCGGTGGTACGACCGTGGGCCAGCAGGATCGCGCCGTGCACCTGTCGGCTCATCGCCAACAGGTCCCGGCTGCCGCGGTCCTGGGCGATCCGGCCCATCCGCGCCGCGGCGTCGAGGGCCGCGTCCAGGTCGCCGCGGTCGGCCGCGCTCTCGGCCTCCGTCCAGGCCAGATACGCCTGTTCCAGACACTGCGGAAGGCCGTCCAGGTGCTCGTGCGCCCGGTGCAGCCAGCCGGTGGCCGTCGCCGGGTGGCCGATGTCCTGGTAGTCGGCGAACAGCATCCACGCACTGGCCCCTGCGGCCCGGTCGTCACCCCCGGCGACGTACGCGGTGTAGGCGCGCACCCGGACGTCGATGGATTCCCGCTGTCGTCCGGTCCACCAGGCGGCCCAGGCGAGCAGCGTCAAGGCATCGCCGTCGAGGGCGTCGGGCGGGAGGCGGTGGAGAAGGGCGTAGGTCTCCCGCCACTCGTCCCGCGCGGCGGCCTCCCGGGCCTGCTCGACGCGGTCGTCGACGGTCACCATGAGCGGCCCCCTTCCCGTTCTCAGAAGAGCGGCCCCGTTCCAGTTCTCAGAATAGGAGGAACCGGGAGACAGCAACGGCCCGTTCCCCCGGGGCCGACCCCACCGGGAGAACGGGCCGTCACAGCCGTCAGGCCGTCACGGGCAACGCGGCTCGGCACGAGCCTCAGAAAGCCGACTCGTCCAGCTCCATCAGGTCGAGGTCGACGCCCTCGGAGAGGGTCCGCTGCACGGCCACGCCCGGCAGGATGTTGGCGGCGAAGAACTTCGCGGCCGCGATCTTGCCGGTGTAGAAGGCCTTGTCCTTGCTGGAGGCGCTCGCCAGCTTCTCCTGCGCCACCGCCGCACCGCGAAGCAGCAGGTAACCGACGACCACGTCACCGGAGGCCATCAGGAGGCGGGTGGTGTTGAGGCCCACCTTGTAGATGGACTTGACGTCCTTCTCGGTGGCGGCGAGGTCGGTCAGCATGACGCCGACCATGCCCTCCAGCTCGCCCGCGGCCTTGGCGAGCTCCTCGCGGGCCGCGGCGAGCTCGTCGCCGCCGCTGCCGACGGCGAGGAACTTCTTGATCTCCTCGGCGAGCTGGTTCAGGGCCGCGCCCTGGTTGCGGACGATCTTCCGGAAGAAGAAGTCCTGGCCCTGGATCGCCGTGGTGCCCTCGTAGAGGGTGTCGATCTTGGCGTCCCGGATGTACTGCTCGATCGGGTACTCCTGCAGGAAGCCGGAGCCACCGAAGGTCTGCAGGGACTGGGCGAGCTGCTCGTAGCCCTTCTCGGAGCCATAGCCCTTGACGATCGGCAGGAGCAGGTCGTTGAGCGCCTCCTCCGCCGAGGCGTCCTCGCCGTTCGCCTCCTTGATGGCGATGGTGTCCTGGACGGCCGCGGTGTGCAGGACCAGGGCGCGCATGCCCTCGGCGTACGCCTTCTGCGTGATCAGGGAGCGGCGTACGTCCGGGTGGTGCGTGATGGTGACCTTCGGCGCGGTCTTGTCCATGAACTGTGCCAGGTCGGGGCCCTGGACGCGCTCCTTGGCGTACTCAAGGGCGTTCAGGTAGCCGGTGGACAGCGTCGAGATGGCCTTCGTGCCGACCATCATCCGCGCGAACTCGATGATCCGGAACATCTGGCGGATGCCGTCGTGCTTGTCGCCGATCAGCCAGCCCTTGGCGGGGTGCTGATCACCGAAGGTCATCTCGCAGGTGTTGGAGGCCTTGAGGCCCATCTTGTGCTCGACGTTGGTGGCGTAGACGCCGTTGCGCTCGCCCAGCTCGCCGGTCTCGAAGTCGAAGAGGTACTTCGGGACGAGGAAGAGGGACAGGCCCTTGGTGCCCGGACCGGCACCCTCGGGGCGCGCGAGAACGTAGTGGAGGATGTTCTCCTCCATGTCGTGCTCACCGGACGTGATGAAGCGCTTCACGCCCTCGATGTGCCAGGAGCCGTCCTCCTGCTGCACGGCCTTGGTGCGACCGGCGCCGACGTCCGAACCGGCGTCCGGCTCGGTGAGCACCATGGTCGACCCCCAGGTCTTCTCCACGGCGATCTCGGCGATCTTCTTCTGGACCTCGTTGCCCTCCTCGAAGAGGATGTTGGCGAACGCCGGGCCGGAGGAGTACATCCACACGGCCGGGTTCGAGCCGAGGATCAGCTCCGCGTACGACCAGATCAGGGACGGCGGGGCGGTGGTGCCGCCGATCTCCTCGGACAGGCCGAGCCGCCAGTACTCGGAGTCCATGAACGCCTTGTAGCTCTTCTTGAAGGACTCCGGAACAGGCGCCGTGTTGGTCTCCGGGTCGAAGACCGGCGGGTTGCGGTCGGCGTCGGCGAAGGACTCCGCCAGCTCGTTCTCGGAGAGACGGGTCAGCTCCGACAGGACGCTCTTGGCGGTGTCGACGTCCATCTCCGCGAACGGGCCGGTGCCGTACAGCTTGTCGCGGCCGAGCACCTCGAAGAGGTTGAACTCGATGTCGCGGAGATTCGACTTGTAGTGCCCCATGGCGACGGCTCCGTAAGCAGGATTCGGGATCAACAGGGATCAGTACCAGCAAGTAGCTACGATGATGCTACCCGTCGGTAATAAGAAGCAACCCCTAACGGGTCATCTGTGACGCAGTACGCTCGGACCATGTACGGCTACGACCAGAGCACGGGCGGACAGCAGCACTACGCCCCTCCGCAGCCCCCGCCCCATGAGGCGCCCGGCGGTTACGGACAGCAGGCACCGCTCTACCCCGAGCCGTCGCCACCCTCCCTCGCCGACGCCGTACGCGCCTTCACCACCGGCTCGATGTCCGCCGAGGACTTCCAGCAGATCTTCTCCGGCTCCAAGGTCTACTGCCCGCGCGGCGACAACCCGGGCTTCCTCGCGCTGCACAACACCCAGCAGCCGGTGATCCCGATGTTCACCTCGCTCAAGGAGCTGCGCCGGTACGCGGGCAAGGAGTCCAAGTACTTCGTGATCACCGGCGCCGAGGTCATCGACCTGCTCCCCACCGGGTACGGCTTCGTCCTCGACATGGAGGGCGAACACCGCATGGTCTTCGACGCCAAGGCCGTGGAGCAGATGGTCGACTTCGCCATGCGACGGATGTACGGCTGAGCAGCCAGGGCCTCAGAGCACCCGGTCCTTGAGCGCGGGGAACTGTTCCCGCGTCTCCGCGACCTTCGCCGGGTCGAACTCGACGGACAGCACCTCTTCGCCCGCGCCCGCCTCGCCGAGCACCTCACCCCACGGGTCGACCGCCACGCTGTGCCCGCTCTGCGCGACCCCGGCATGCGTGCCCGCCGTGGCGCAGGCCAGGACGTACGCCTGATTCTCGACCGCGCGCGCCCGCGCGAGCAGCGACCAGTGCGCCCGGCGCCGCTCCGGCCAGCCCGCCGCGACCACCAGCGTCTCGGCGCCCGCGTCGATCAGGCCCCGGAACAGCTCCGGGAAGCGCAGGTCGTAACAGGTCGCGAGGCCGAGCGTGGTCTCCGGAAGGCGCACCGTGGCGAGTTCGCTGCCCGCGCCCATCAGCACGGCCTCGCCCTTGTCGAAGCCGAAGCGGTGGATCTTGCGGTAGGAGCAGGCGAGTTCACCGGTCGGCGAGAAGACCAGGGTGGTGTTGAAGAGGGTGTCGTCGGGGGCGCGTTCCACGATGGAACCGGCGTGCAGCCAGACCCTCGCCTCACTCGCGGCCTTCGCCATCGTCTCGTACGTCGGCCCCTGAAGCGGCTCCGCCTCGGCGGCGAAGGACTCGTACGCGAAGGCGCCCGTCGTCCACAGTTCGGGGAGCACCACCAGGTCGGCACCGGCCTGATCCCGTACCAGCGAAGCGGCGCGCTCACGACGCGAATTGACCGTTTCATCGGGGTCTACTGCGATCTGGATGAGCGAGGCGCGCACACTACCACCGTCCTGGCATTCGAGCCGTCGACTTTCCTGGACAACCGCCTACGATCGTCGCACGAAAGCACTGCAACGGGACCCCGCGGCAGCGTAACTTAAGGGACCCAGACACTCTGCTCGCCACACGTACGACAGCCGAACCGCCCGAGGGGTCACGTGACCGTCCATCCCAGCCTTCAGACCTACGCCGACGCCTGGACCCATGCCGTGGAAGCGATATCCGAGCTGGTGACGCCGCTCGTCGAGGGCGAGTGGAACCGGGCGACCCCGTGCCCGGGCTGGTCGGTGCGGGACATCATCTCCCACGTCATCGGGCTTGACTGCGAGATGCTCGGCGACCCGCGGCCCATCCACTCGCTGCCGCGCGACCTGTTCCACGTCACGAACGAGTCGCAGCGGTACATGGAGGTACAGGTCGACGTGCGCCGCCACCACACGGCGCCGGAGATGCTCGCCGAGCTGGAGTACACGATCATCCGCCGCTCCCGGCAGCTGCGGAACGAGAGCCGGGACCCGCAGACCAAGGTGCGCGGCCCCCTCGGGAACGAGGAATCGCTCGAAGAGGCCTTCCGCAAGCGGGCGTTCGACACCTGGGTGCACGAGCAGGACCTGCGGACCGCCCTGAACAAGCCCGGCAATCTGGACTCCCCCGGCGCTTATGTCACCCGGGACGTGCTGATCTCCGCACTGCCCGGCGTCGTCGCCAAGCGGGCCGGGGCACCGGCCAATTCCGCGGTCATCTTCGACGTGGGCGGCCCGGTCGACTTCCTGCGCACCGTGCGCGTCGACGCCGAGGGCAAGGGCAGCGTCGACAACTCCCCTTCGCTCGGGCCCGCCGTGACGCTGGCGCTCGACTGGGAGACCTTCTACAAGCTGGGCTGCGGGCGCGTGAAGGCCGCCGCGGTGAGCGAGAAGGTCAAGGCGGACGGCGACCGGCAGCTGGCGGACGCGATCCTGGAGAACCTGGCCGTCACGCCGTAGCCCCGGCGAACGACCAGGAACTGCCCGGGCCTTACGCCGGTACGTGCACGGCACTTACTCCGATACGTGCACGGCCTGACGCCGGTACGAGGACGCCCTACGCCGGTACGTGCACGGCCTCCACGCGGCTGGCGACCAGCCGTTCCCGCTCCAGGCGGACCGCGCGCCGCCGCAGGCGGAGGATCTGGGCGACCCCGAGCGCCTCCAGGGCGAAGATCGAGCAGAACGCGATCCGGTAGTTGTCGCCGGTCGCGTCGAGCAGCAGGCCGATCGCGAGCAGCGTCGTCATCGAGGCCGTGAAGCCGCCCATGTTGACGATCCCGGAGGCCGTGCCCTGCCGCTCCGGCGGGTTCGCGGGCCGCGCGAAGTCGAAGCCGATCATCGACGCCGGGCCGCACATCCCGAGCACCAGGCAGAGCAGCACGAGCAGCGCGGTCGGCGCGGTGCCACCGGGCCAGCCGAGCACGCAGCCCCACACGAGGGCGTTCACGCCGACGGTGCCGAGCGCCAGCGGGGCGCGGGCGGTGTGGTGCCGCTGCACGATCTGGCCGTAGACGAGGCCGATGGTCATGCTCGACAGGACGGTGAGCGTGAGCAGTTCACCCGCCGCGGCCCGGGACAGACCCTGCGCCTCCACCAGGAACGGCAGGCCCCAGAGCAGCGTGAACACCATCATCGGGAACTGCGTGGTGAAGTGCACCCACAGGCCGAGCCGGGTGCCGGGCTCCCGCCACGCGGCGGCTATCTGACGGCGTACGAAGGCGGGTTCGCGCACCCGCACCGGCTCCGGCTCATGGCCCTCCGGATGGTCCCGCAGGAAGAGCAGGAGCAGCACGAGCACCACGACACCGGCGAGCGACGAACCGACGAACGTCGCGGTCCAGCCGAGCCCGTTCAGGAGCCGGGAGAGCACGAGCGTGGAGACGAGGTTGCCGCCCATCCCGATCAGCCCGGCGAGCTGCGCGACGAGCGGCCCGCGCCGGGCCGGGAACCAGCGGTTGCCGAGCCGCAGGACGCTGATGAACGTCATCGCGTCACCGCAGCCGAGCAGCGCACGCGCGGCCAGCGCCATCGGGTACGAGGGCGAGAGCGCGAAGCCCAACTGGCCCAGGGTGAACAGGACGACGCCCAGGGTCAGCACCTTCTTGGTGCCGAACCGGTCGACGAGCAGGCCGACGGGTATCTGCATGCCCGCGTACACGAGCAGCTGGAGGATCGAGAAGGTCGACAGGGCCGAGGCGTTGACCTCGAACCGGTCGGCCGCGTCCAGGCCCGCGACGCCGAGCGAGGTGCGGAAGATGACGGCGACGAAGTAGACGGCGACGCCGATCGACCAGACGGCGATGGCACGCCGCCCGCCGGGTGGGTCGCCCGGCAACGCGGGGCGGGAAGAATCGGTCGAGGTCATCGGACCTCGCCCCGGGCCAGGTGCGAGAACCAGCCGACGTGGCGGCGGACGACCGCGACGGCCGCGTCCGCGTCGCCGGAGCGCAGCGCGTCCAGGATCAGGCCGTGCTCGGCGAGCGTCTTGGCGATCCGGTCCGGGTGCGAGTGCATCACGGCGACGCCCATCCGGAGCTGCCGGTCGCGCAGCTGGTCGTAGAGGCGGGAGAGGATCTCGTTGCCGCCGCTGCGGACGATCTCGGCGTGGAAGCACCGGTCGGTGACGGCCGCGGCCGCGAAGTCCCCGGCGGCCGCCTGCTCCTGCTGGCGCGCGAGCAGTTCCTCCAGGCGCTCGATGAGCCCGGGGGGTGCGGGCACGGCCTTGCGCGCCGCGTGCTCCTCGACGAGCAGCCGGGTCTCGACGACGTCCGCGATCTCCTGCGCGGACACGGGCAGGACCAAGGCGCCCTTCTTCGGGTACAGCTTGAGCAGCCCTTCCACTTCCAGCTTGAGCAGCGCCTCGCGTACGGGCGTGCGCGAGACCCCGACGTCCGCGGCCAGCTCCCCCTCGGTGAGCAGCGTGCCGCCCTCGTAGCGCCGCTCCAGAACGGCCTGCTTCACGTACTGGTAGACGCGCTCGGCGGCGGGGGGCTGTTTGGTCGCGGCGGCAGGGGTGGCGGAGGGCGCAGGCGCGGAAGGCATGCGCACAGCTTAGATACAACAGGTGTGCATAAGAAATCCGTCCCGGTATCCGGGACGGATCTCTTAGGTGGTGCGGTAACGCCCTTCTTTTGTGGCGCGGTTACGCCCAGGTCATCAGGCGCTTCGGCTGCTCCAGGATCGCCGCGACATCCGCGAGGACCTTGGAGCCGAGCTCGCCGTCGACCAGGCGGTGGTCGAAGGACAGCGCGAGCGTGGTCACCTGGCGCGGCTTGACCTTCCCCTTGTGCACCCACGGCTGCGGCTTGATCGCGCCGACCGCGAGGATCGCGGACTCACCGGGGTTGAGGATGGGCGTGCCGGTGTCGATGCCGAAGACCCCGATATTGGTGATGGTGACGGTGCCGCCCTGCATCGCGGCCGGAGACGTCTTGCCCTCCCTGGCCGTGGCCACCAACTCGCCGAGGGCCTGCGCCAGTTCGGGCAGGGTCTTGGCGTCGGCATCCTTGATGTTCGGCACGATCAGGCCGCGGGGCGTGGCGGCGGCGATGCCCAGGTTGACGTAGTGCTTCCGCACGATCTCCTGGTTCGCCTCGTCCCAGGCGGCGTTGACCTCCGGGTTCCGCTTGATCGCGACGAGCAGCGCCTTGGCGATGAGCAGCAGCGGGTTCACCCGAAGACCGGCCATGCCGTATGTCTCGGGGTCGCCCTTGATCTCATCGACCAGCTTCATCGTCCGCGTCACGTCGATGGTCACGAACTCCGTGACGTGCGGCGCGGTGAACGCCGAGTTCACCATGGCGGCGGCGGTCGCCTTCCGTACGCCCTTGATGGGGGTACGGGTCTCGCGCGCCGCACCGGCGACCGGCTCGGCCACCGGAGCCGCGGCGGGCACGGGCTCGCCGACCGGCTCGGCGACCGGCTCAGCGGCGGGCGCGGGCGCCGCGGCGGCGTGCACGTCCTCGCGCGTGATGATCCCGTCGGGCCCGGAGGGCGTGACGGCCGCGAGGTCGACCCCGAGGTCCTTGGCGAGCTTCCGCACGGGCGGCTTGGCCAGCGGCTTGGCGATGGTGGTCCCGTTGGTGACGGCGCTCGGCGCCGGGGCCAACGGTGCCGCGGGGGTCGCCGGGGCCGAGGGCACGGCCTTGGGCGCGGCCTCCGGGGCGCCCTTGCGCGGGCGGCGCTTGGTGGACGACTCGGCCACGCCGTACCCGACGAGGACGGGCGTACGCCCCTTGGGCGCCTCGGCTGCCTCCTCCGGCTCCGGCTCGGGCTCGGCCGCGGGCGCCGCAGGGGCCGCGGGGGTCTCCCCGTCCTCCCCGACGGTGATGATCACCTGGCCGACGTCGACCGTCGCGCCCTCGGGGAACTTCAGCTCCTGCACCACGCCGTTGAACGGAATGGGCAGTTCGACGGCCGCCTTCGCCGTCTCGACCTCGCAGACGACCTGTCCGTCGGTGACGGTGTCGCCCGGAGCGACGTACCACTTGAGGATCTCGGCCTCGGTCAATCCCTCGCCCACGTCGGGCAACTTGAACTCACGAACCATGGCTGCGCTCTCCTCAGTACGCCAGCGAGCGGTCGACGGCGTCGAGCACCCGGTCGAGCCCCGGCAGATACTCCTCCTCCAGGCGCGCCGGCGGATACGGCGCGTGGAATCCGCCGACCCGCAGGACGGGGGACTCCAGGTGGTAGAAGCACCGCTCGGTGATCCGTGCCGCGAGCTCCGCACCGGAGCCGTAGAAGACGGGCGCCTCGTGTACGACCACGAGCCGGCCGGTCCGCTCGACCGAGGACTGCACGGTGTCGAAGTCCATCGGCGACATCGACCGCAGGTCGATGACCTCCAGGTTCTTGCCCTCCTCGGCCGCCGCCTCCGCGGCCTCCAGGCAGACCTTCACCATCGGCCCGTACGCCGCGAGCGTCAGGTCCGTGCCCTGCCGCACCACCCGCGCGGTGTGCAGCGGACCGGGGAACGCCTCGGTGTCGACCTCGCCCTTGTCCCAGTAGCGCCGCTTCGGCTCGAAGAAGATCACCGGGTCGTCGCTCTGGATGGCCTGCTGCATCATCCAGTACGCGTCCTGCGGGTTCGACGGCGAGACCACCTTCAGGCCCGCCACGTGCGCGAACAGCGCCTCGGGCGACTCGCTGTGGTGCTCGACCGCGCCGATGCCACCGCCGTACGGAATGCGGATCACGACGGGCAGCTTGATCTTGCCGAGCGCCCGGGCGTGCATCTTCGCGAGCTGCGTGACGATCTGGTCGTACGCCGGGAAGACGAACCCGTCGAACTGGATCTCCACGACGGGCCGGTAGCCGCGCAGCGCGAGCCCGATCGCGGTGCCGACGATGCCGGACTCGGCGAGCGGCGTGTCGATCACCCGGTCCTCGCCGAAGTCCTTCTGCAGCCCTTCGGTGATCCGGAAGACGCCGCCGAGTTTGCCGACGTCCTCGCCCATGATCAGGACCTTGGGGTCGGTGTCGAGCGCCTTGCGCAGCGACTCGTTGAGCGCCTTCGCGAGCGCCATCTTCTGTGCAGCCATGGTCACTTGGCCCCTTCCACCGCATCCGACACGTCCGCGAACGACGCCTGGTAGGCGGCGAACTGGGCGCGCTCCTCGTCGACGAGCGCGTGGCCGTCCGCGTAGATGTTCTCGAAGATCGCCATGGAGTCGGGGTCCGGCATCGCGCGCACCGCCTCGCGCACCCGCAGCCCGAGCTGCTCGCTCTCCTCCTCGAGCCCGGCGAAGAACTCCTCGTCCGCGAGGCCCTGCTCGGTCAGGTACGCGCGCAGCCGCAGGATCGGGTCCTTGGCCTCCCAGGACTCGAGCTCCTCGGCGCGGCGGTACTTCGTCGGGTCGTCGGAGGTGGTGTGCGCGCCCATGCGGTACGTGAACGCCTCGACGAGGGTGGGGCCTTCGCCCCTGCGCGCCCGCTCGAGGGCCGACCTGGTGACGGCCAGGCAGGCGAGGACGTCATTGCCGTCGACCCGGACGCCCGGGAAGCCGTAGCCCTGCGCGCGCTGGTAGAGCGGCACGCGGCTCTGCTTCTCGGTCGGCTCGGAGATCGCCCACTGGTTGTTCTGGCAGAAGAACACCACCGGGGCGTTGTAGACCGCGGAGAACGTGAACGCCTCGGCGACATCGCCCTGGCTGGACGCGCCGTCGCCGAAGTAGGCGACCACCGCGGCGTCCGCGCCGTCCTTGGCCACGCCCATCGCGTAGCCGGTGGCGTGCAGGGCCTGCGAGCCGATGACGATCGTGTAGAGGTGGAAGTTGTTGCTGTTCGGATCCCAGCCGCCGTTGTTCACGCCGCGGAACATGCCGAGCAACTTCGTGGGGTCGACCCCGCGGCACCAGGCCACGCCGTGCTCGCGGTAGGTCGGGAAGACGTAGTCGTCCTCGCGGGTGGCCCGGCCGGAGCCGATCTGGGCGGCCTCCTGGCCGAGCAGCGAGGGCCACAGGCCCAGCTCGCCCTGGCGCTGGAGCGCGATCGCCTCGCCGTCGAAGCGGCGGGTCAGGACCATGTCCCGGTACAGCTCGCGGAGCTCTTCGGGACCGAGGTCGATGTCGTACTCGGGGTGCTCGACGCGCTTGCCCTCGGGCGTGAGCAGTTGGACGAGGTCGTGCTGTGCGTTGGGCTGTGTGCTGGGCGCCGCGGCTTTCTTGGCGCGCTTCGCGGGTGCCCGCTTGGTGGCGGCGCCCTTCGAACCCGCAGCCTTTGCGGCGTTCTTCACGGTCACGTGTGCTCCTCCGTCGGTCCGGCGCCCGGGATCGACCGGGAACCAGTGCGGCTCACCTGTTTCTCGTACCTGCGCACGGGGTGTGTGCGCCAGCGGTATCTGTCCGTAAACAGGCGTGACAGGTGCCCCGGCGAACGCCCTGCACAAAGCACGTTACCCAGTGCTCCGCAATTCTGCGAAACCCCATCTGACCTGCGATTTTGCTTGGATTTCCAAGTAAATTCGAGTTTCGGGGAACACGTACTGGTCAGCGCCTTGCCGGGGGCCGGAACACCGGCACGTTATCCCGGGCACCCGGAGCATTGGAAGAGTTCGTGTGTGAGACTGACTCCGTGCACGAAGAAGGAAAAATCCGAGTATTTCTGCTCGACGACCATGAGGTCGTCCGGCGCGGCGTCCATGAGCTGCTGTCCGTCGAGGCGGACATCGAGGTCGTCGGCGAGGCCGGTACGGCCGCGGACGCCCTGGTCAGGATCCCCGCCACCCGCCCCGACGTCGCCGTGCTCGACGTCCGGCTGCCGGACGGCAGCGGCGTCGAGGTCTGCCGCGAGATCCGCTCCCGTAACGAGGACATCAAGTGCCTGATGTTGACCTCGTTCGCGGACGACGAGGCCCTCTTCGACGCGATCATGGCCGGTGCCTCGGGCTACGTCCTGAAGGCGATCCGCGGCAATGAGCTGCTTACGGCGGTACGCGATGTGGCGGCCGGAAAGTCGCTGCTCGACCCCGTGGCCACCGCCCGGGTCCTGGAGCGGCTGCGCGACGGCAGCAAGGCCAAGGGCGACGACCGGCTCGCGGGCCTCACCGAGCAGGAGCGGAAGATCCTCGACCTGATCGGCGAGGGCCTGACGAACCGCGCGATCGGCGAGCGCCTTCACCTCGCGGAGAAAACCATCAAGAACTACGTCTCCAGCCTGCTGTCCAAGCTGGGCATGGAGCGCCGCTCGCAGGCGGCCGCATATGTGGCCCGTATGCAGGCGGAAGAAAAGCACTGATGCGCTGCATTTGAAAGTGGACCCAGGTCCACCGAAGAACTCCGTGTGCACGACGCGGGGCGGCCGGGATGTCCCGACCGCCCCGCATCTCTGGCTCAGCGCCTCAGCTGAGGTCACCCTCCGGCGGCGTCTCCTCCGTGGGAGGCGTCGGCTCCCCGCTGTCCGAGGGCTCCGTCGGGGTGTCGTCGTCGCTGGTCGGCGGCTCGGACGTGGGCGCCGTCGGCGACGGGTCGTCCGACGACTCGCTCGGCGTCGGCGTCGGGCTCGGCGTGAACTCCGACTGGGACGGCGTCGGGGTGTACCCGGTGTCGCCGCCGGTGCCGCCGGGCAGCGTCTCGCCGTCGTCCTCCTCCGTCGGCTTGTCCGACGGCTCCTTGGACTTCTCCTTGGTCTGGGACTGCGACGGCGTCGGCGACTTGTCCGTGCCGTCCGGGGTCTTCGTGCCCTGGGTCGCGTTCAGCGCGAAGGCCACTCCGGCCACGACCGCGATCAGCGCGAGCGCGGCGAACAGCCACATCTTGCCGCGGCCGCGGCCGTTGCCGCCGCGCCCGCCCGGGCCGCCGTCCCCCTGCCCGCCGTCGAAGCCGCCGTCGTCGGCACCCGGCTGCCGCAGCATCGGCTGCGGGATCCGCGCGGTGCCACCGGAGCCGGAGTCCCCGGGGTGCTGCATGGCGGTCGTAGCGGCGACGCCCGCCGCAGGCGTGTTGCCGCCCTCGTGCATCACGACCGGGCCGGTGCTCCACGTACCCGTGTGCCCGCCCTCGTCCTGAAGCATCTGCAGGCCGTACTGGACGAGCCCGCGCATCTCCTCGGCGGTCTGGAACCGGTCGTCCGGGTCCTTGGCGAGCGACCGCATCACCAGGCCGTCCAGCTCCGGCGGTACCCCGTCGGAGATCTCCGAGACCGGCGACGGCATGTCCTGGACGTGCTGGTAGACCACCGACAGCGGGGTCTCGCCGGTGAACGGCGGCCGCAGCGTGAGCAGTTCGTACAGCATGCAGCCGGTCGCGTACAGGTCGGAGCGGTGGTCGACGGCCTTGCCGAGCGCCTGCTCCGGCGAGAGGTACTGCGGGGTGCCCATGACCATGCCGGTCTGGGTCATCGTCTGGGAGGCGCCGTGCAGCGCCCGCGCGATGCCGAAGTCCATCACCTTCACCGCACCGGCGTTGGTGATGATCACGTTCGCGGGCTTGATGTCGCGGTGCACGATCCCGTGCTGGTGCGAGTACGCGAGCGCCTCGAGCACACCGGAGACGATGATCAGGGCCTGCTCGGGCCCGGGCGCCTCGGCGTTGAGCAGCAGGTCGCGAATGGTGCGGCCCTCGACGAGCTCCATCACGATGTACGGGATGGTGTTGCCGGCCACGACATCTTCACCGGAGTCGTACACCGCCACCACCGCGTGGTGGTTGAGCCCGGCCACCGACTGGGCCTCGCGCGTGAAGCGGGCCTTCGACACCGGGTCCTCGGCGAGATCGCTGCGGAGCAGCTTCACCGCGACCGTACGGCCGAGCCGGACGTCCTCCGCTGCGAAGACCTCGGCCATGCCGCCGCGGCCGAGTCTGCGGGTCAGCCGGTAACGGCCGTCTCCGACGAGCCCTCCGTTGCCCCACAACTCAGGCGCGTCTGACATCGCGCCGCCCGTCGCCTCGGGGTCGGACGGGCCCTGGGCGCGCTGCTGGTCCATCGGTCCTCGCCGTCGTTTCCTGTCGTAACCGGTCTGTTCTACGGTCTCCGCCAGGCCACGCTACAGCCTCGACGTAGCACACTGGTTTGAGATGGACGGGCCATGAAACCTGTTACCCCCGGTGACCGCCAAATCGTGTGGGCATACCGGCCCGAACGGTCTCCCCGAGGGTGGCGCCCGGCACTCTCGCACCGGTAACGCTTCTGAGACGGTTGTTGCCCGTACGGTCACGGAACGGGCACCCGGCTTGACGTGTCGGGGCCCTCCGGCAGACTTGGCCCGGAAATACCAGGGATCTTCGCGCATCACCGCGCCGATGGGGGACGCAGAACATGAGCCAGGACGGCGCACAGGGCGGCGGCCGGTATACGGGACACGCCCTGGCAGGCGGCCGCTACCAGCTGCGGGACCTCCTCGGTGAGGGTGGCATGGCGTCCGTACACCTGGCGTACGACACCGTGCTCGACCGCCAGGTCGCGATCAAGACGCTCCACACCGAGCTGGGACGCGAGTCGTCCTTCCGCGAGCGGTTCCGCCGCGAGGCCCAGTCAGTGGCCAAGCTCACGCACACCAATATCGTCTCGGTCTTCGACACCGGCGAGGACGACCTCGACGGCTCGACGATGCCGTACATCGTCATGGAGTACGTCGAGGGCAAGCCGCTCGGCTCCGTCCTGGACGCCGATATCGCCCAGTTCGGCGCGATGCCCACGGACAAGGCCCTGAAGGTCACCGCGGACGTGCTCGCCGCCCTGGAGATCAGCCACGAAATGGGCCTGGTCCACCGGGACATCAAGCCGGGCAACGTGATGGTGACCAAGCGCAATGTGGTCAAGGTCATGGACTTCGGCATCGCCCGCGCCATGCAGTCCGGCGTGACCTCGATGACCCAGACCGGCATGGTCGTGGGCACCCCGCAGTACCTGTCGCCGGAGCAGGCCCTGGGCCGCGGCGTGGACGCCCGCAGCGACCTCTACTCGGTCGGCATCATGCTGTTCCAACTGGTCACCGGGCGGCTCCCGTTCGAGGCCGACTCCCCGCTCGCGATCGCGTACGCGCACGTCCAGGAGGAGCCGGTCGCGCCGTCCTCCATCAACAACGCGCTGCCGCCCGCCGTGGACGCCCTGGTCGCCCGCGCCCTCAAGAAGAACCCGAACGAACGGTTCCCCACCGCCGAGGCGATGCGGGACGAGTGCCTGCGGATCGCCCAGTCCTTCCAGGCAGGCGCCCCGAGCATCGTGCCCGGCGCCTCGACGGGCTCCGGCGCGGGCGTCGGCTCGGCCGTGTTCCCGCCGGTCGAGCAGGGCACCCCGGGCCCGGGCCCGGGCAGCGTGCAGACCCCGTACCAGCCCGGCCCGTACGGCACGCCCGCACCGACCCCGGCGCCGAGCTACGGCTACCCGCAGCAGCAGGGCGGCTATCCGACCCCGGCCCCGGCCGGGTACGCCCAGCAGGGGACCTCGACCCCGCCGCCGTACACGATGTCCCCGCAGACGCCGAGCGGGCATGGCGGCCACGGGGGCGGCGGCAAGAGCAACATGCCGGTGATCGTCGGCGCGATCGTCGTCGCACTGCTCGCCATCGGCGGCCTGATCACCGTGATCTCGCTCAACAGCGGGGGCGAGGAGGAGGGCCCGCAGGCCGGGCCGTCCCAGTCCCAGTCGGAGGCCCCCGGCCACAAGGGCCCCGACAAGACGAAGGTGATCGAAACGACCGAGTGCACGGACCCGAAGGAGAGCTACTCCGACCCGGAGAAGATCCAGATCCCGAACTTCGAGTACCGGAACATCGACTCGGTGAAGGAGTGCATCCAGAAGGCGGGCTGGCAGTACGACCCCGAGACCGTCGACGAGAACACCTACGGCGAGGGCACCGTCATGAAGCAGTACCCGGAGCCCGGTACGGACGTCGATGACGACGAAATGCCGACGATCAAGCTCGAGGTGTCGAGCGGGAATCCGGCGTAACCAGCACGTACCGGCGTAACCAGTACGTAGAAGGGCCCGGTCCCGGCGGCGCGTGAAGCGTCGCCCGGACCGGGCCCTTCGGTCGTTCGTACGGCTACAGGTACGGGCCCCCGGTGCGGCCCTTGGGGCCGTGCTCCTCGTCCTCCTCGTGGCCGAGGGAGACGCCCGGCGGCAGGGCGCGGCGCATCTGCTCCAGCTGGGCGCGGGCCGCCATCTGCTGCGCGAACAGGGTGGTCTGGATGCCGTGGAAGAGGCCCTCCAGCCAGCCCACCAACTGCGCCTGTGCGATGCGCAGTTCGGCGTCGCTCGGCGTCGCCTCGTCCGTGAAGGGCAGCGAGAGCCGCTCCAGCTCCTCGATGAGCTCGGGCGCGAGCCCGTCCTCCAGCTCCTTCACGGAGCTCGAGTGGATCTCCTTGAGCCGGGCCCGGCTCGCCTCGTCGAGAGGTGCCGCCCGCACTTCCTCCAGGAGCTGCTTGATCATGCTGCCGATCCGCATCACCTTGGCCGGCTGCTCGACCATGTCGGTCACGGGCATCTCGCGGGACTCCTCGTCGCCGCTGCCTCCACCGCCCCCGATGGCCATGCCGTCCTGGCCCACAACGAGGACCTGAGGGTTCTCCTGCGGCTTGTCGTTCCTCGACATCTCCATGACGCCATTCTCTCGTACACCCACGTTCCCTCTCGGTGGTGCCCCCTTACGGGGCTGATCCACCGCCGTCGGCCCCGAAGCCGGTTCGCCGTGTCAGCTCCCGCGGCGCAGGCGCAGGGCCAGGGACGACAGGCCGAGGCCGATCAGGACGAGCCCCACGCCGAGCGACAGGACCCGCGGCACCCCGGGATCCGGCGCGGCCTGATCCCGCTGCGCGTGCGGCGTGGGCGACGGCGGTACGCCGACGGAGGGCCGGGGTGGAGGCGGGGGCGGCGGCATCGGCCGGAGCTCTTCGGGCACGTCGGCCACCGCGGCGGCCGGGGGCCGATCCCCGCCCCGGCCCGGCCGGGGCCGTCCCTCACCGGCTTGGCTGCCCGCGCGGTCGGGGGTGGGGGTGGGGGTGGGGGTGGTTTCGGGGGAGGTGGTGGCCGGGGTCCGCTCATCGGGTGCGCGCTCGTGGGCGTACGCGGGGGCGTACGTGGGGGCGTACGTGGCGGCGCGGGTCGGTGCGCCGACCGGTGTACGTGCTGATGTGTGGGCGTACGCCGCCGCCGGGCCGCCCGAGACGACCAGCAGGGCCGTCAGGGCAGCCGCAGCGGCGGTCATGAGGCCCGCCGGACGCGTGTCCGACGCCCCGCGCACCCGCGGTGAAGCCATCCCCGGAGCCATCCCCGCCGACCCCTTTCCGGTGCCGTGGAGTTGCAGCCATGACGATGGCCTCAGCGTCACACGGGGCACACGGGGCGGCATCCTGGCTCGGTCCGACCGGGCGGCGGGGGGGCTGAGCAGGGGGCGGCGGGGCAGGCGGACGTGGGGACGTGAGGACGAGTCCGGGCCCGTCGTCGTACGAGATCGGGCCCGGCGCCGTACGAGGTCAGCAGGACCTCACACGGCCAGAAGGACCTCCTACACGGTCAGAAGGACCTTGCCGACATGGCCGCTGCCCTCGAGCACCCGATGGCCCTCGGCCGCGTCGCTCATCGGGACGGAGCGGTCGACGATCGGGCGGACCCGGCCCCCGCCGACGAGCGGCCAGACGTGTTCGCGTACCGCCGCGACGATCGCGGCCTTCTCGGCGAGCGGGCGGCCGCGCAGCGAGGTCGCGGTGACGGCGGCGCGCTTGGCGAGGAGGGCACCCAGGTTGAGCTCGCCCTTGCGCCCACCCTGGAGGCCGATGATGGCGAGGCGGCCGTTGACGGCGAGCGCCTTGACGTTCCGGTCCAGGTACTTGGCGCCGATGATGTCGAGGATGACGTCCGCGCCCGCCCCGTCCGTGGCCGTGCGTACCTCCTCGACGAAGTCCTGTTCGCGGTAGTCGATCAGGATGTCCGCGCCGAGCTCCGCGCACCGCTCCAGCTTCTCCTTGCCACCGGCGGTGACCGCGACCCGGGCGCCGACCGCCTTCGCGAGCTGGATCGCCATGGTGCCGATGCCGCTGGCGCCGCCGTGCACGAGCAGCGTCTCGCCGGGGCGCAGATGGGCCACCATGAAGACGTTGGACCAGACGGTGCAGGCCACTTCGGGGAGCGCGGCGGCGGACACCAGCTCGACGCCGTCCGGCACCGGGAGCAGCTGCCCGGCGGGGACGGCGACCTTCTCGGCGTAGCCGCCGCCCGCGAGCAGCGCGCACACCTCGTCGCCGACGGACCAGCCGCTCACGCCGGGGCCGAGCGCGGCGATCCGGCCCGAGCACTCGAGGCCGGGGTAGGGGGACGCGCCGGGCGGCGGGTCGTAGAAGCCCTGGCGTTGCAGCAGGTCGGCGCGGTTGACGGCACTGGCCGCCACCTCGACCAGGACCTCGCCCTCACCGGGTACGGGATCGGGGACCTCGGCCCAGACGAGCGCCTCGGGTCCACCGGGTTCGGGGATCGTGATCGCATGCATGGCCGCGAGGCTACTCCGGCCGCCGAGCCGGGGGACCCGTCGGGCACATCGTTACGGCAGCGGCCGGGTGTCCGGCTTCAACGCGGGTGCCGGATGCGTCGAGGGCGTCGGCACCGCTCGTACGATGCAGATCAGACGATCCGTCAACTGGAGCTTCCCGATGGCCTCGTCGTCGTAGCCGAGCAGCCGATGGCCGCGTAGCACACTGACCACCAGGTCCTCGGTCTCCCGGACGCTCTTGCCCACCTCGGCCTTGGTCACCGGCCGTTCGACGAGGTCGAGCCCGCTGCCCTGCTGGATCAGATCCTCCATGACCGTGCCCGCGCTCGGGCTCAGCACGGAGAGGCCGAGCAGCCGTCCGGCCGCGCTCGCGCTGGTGATCACGGCGTCGGCGCCGGACTGGCGCAGCAGCGGCGCGTTCTCCTCCTCCCGTACCGCGGCCACGATCTTCGCGCCCCGGTTGAGCTGGCGTGCGGTCAGCGTGACCAGGACCGCGGTGTCGTCCCGCTGGGTCGCGATGACGATCTGACGGGCCTTCTGCGCCTCCGCGCGCAGCAGTACGTCGCTACGGGTGGCATCGCCGACGACGCCCACGAAGCCCTGCGCCGTGGCGACGTCTATCACCTTGGTGCTGGGATCGACGACCACGATCTGTTCTTGCTTGAGCCCCGTCGCACAGAGCGTCTGGATCGCGGAACGGCCCTTGGTCCCGAAGCCGACGACGACGGTGTGCTCGCGCAACTGGGACCTCCAGCGGTTCAGCCGGAACTCCTCGCGGGTCCGTTCCGTGAGGACCTCAAGGGTGGTTCCGACCAGGATGATCAGGAACAGCACGCGCAGCGGCGTGATGACGAAGATGTTCGTGAGCCGGGCGGCGTCGCTGACCGGGACGATATCGCCGTAGCCGGTGGTGGAGAGCGTGACGGTCGCGTAGTAGAAGCAGTCGAGCAGGTCGAGGCGCTCGTCGCTGTTGTCGTGGTAGCCGGTGTGATCGAGATAGACGATCAACGCGGTCGCGACGAGGACCGCGATCGCCATCGACAGGCGCCGGAGGACCTGCCGCAAGGGGTGCACGGTGGTCGCGCGGGGCAGCTTCACCTTCGCCGTGAGGAGATGCTCGTCGGCCTCACGGGCCATCGCATCCCGGCCGGGCAGTTTCACGTGAAACACCCTTCTGCGCCAGGCCCGTTACCCGGGTCCGTGGACCCGTTACCCGGGTCCGTGGAGAAGGAGGGAAGTGTCCACGGCAGATCGAGGACCTCCACCTCCTGCCCGGCCTCGGCGCCGCCGGGCGGCACCACGGCAAGGCCGTCGGAGGTGGCGATTCCGCGCAGCATGGCCGGGCCGTTGTAGTGCAGCGGTACGGCGGTCACGTCGGGTCCGCCGCGCGGCTCGGTACCGCCGCGCAGCGCGACCGGGACCAGGCGGGTGTCGTACGGATGGCCGTGCACCGCGTCCCGGACCGGGGCCCGATACGGCTCCGCGGCGAGCCGCCCGGCAAGGCTCCGCAGCAACGGCTCGGCCAGGGTGAGCAGCCCGGACACCGCGGCCAGCGGGTTGCCGGGCAGGCCCACGAGGTGACGGTGCGCGTCGAGCCGGGCAAGCAGCATCGGATGCCCGGGCCGCACCTTGACGCCGTCCACGAGCAGTTCGGCGCCCAGGCGGCGCAGGATCGGGTGCACATGGTCGACGGGGCCCGCGGCGGTGCCACCCGTGCTGACGACCAGATCGGCTTCCGTACCGGCGAGGGCCTGGTACAACGCCTCCGCGTCGTCCCCGAGCCGCCGCACGGCGATGACCTCCGCGCCAAGGGCACGCAGCCACGACGGCAACATGGGGCCGAGCGCGTCACGGATCAGACCGTCGTGAGGGAGTCCGGTGGTGAGCAACTCGTCGCCCAGAACGAGGACTTCGACGCGCGGCCGGGGCAGTGTGAGCAGCTCGTCGTAGCCCGCGGCCGCGGCGAGACCGAGGACGGCGGGGGTCACCGGACTTCCGGCGGGCAGCAGCCGGTCGCCGCTGCGGCACTCCTGGCCGCGCGGCCGGATGTCCTGCCCGTGTCCGACCTCGCGCAGGGCGTGCAGCCGCCCCTTGTCGTCGGTCCGCCCGTGCTCGGTCCGGATCACGGCCGTGGCCTCGTGCGGGATCCGCGCCCCGGTGGCGATACGGATGGCCTCGCCGTCCGCCAGTACGTCGGCGCCGCCCTCTCCGGTGCCGCCGGGGTGCCCGGCGAGGATGCCTTCGGCACGGATGGTCCACGGGCCCGGTCCGGCCACGGCCCACCCGTCCATCGCGGAGGTGTCGAAGGACGGCAGGTCGGTGAGGGCGGTCAGCGGTGCGGCGAGGACCAGGCCCAGGGCTTGGTCCAGCGGTACGGGGACGGGGGCGCGGGTGGGTTCACGGCCCGCGTCGGCGGGCGGGCGGCCTGCGCGTGCGGCCCGGGCTCGGGCTTCGGGCCAGGGGGTGGCGGGGTGGGAGTGGAGCTTGGACCGGGGGTTGGGGTTGGACCGGGGGTCGGGGTCGGACTGGGGGTTGGGGGCGGAGGCGTCGCCGCCCGAGGTGTGTCCGGGAGCGACATCACTGGTGGAGGCGCGGGGCGACAGAGCGGCATGGGCGGGGGTGGAGGCGCCAGGGGACGACGTGCCTGCCGACGGCGCACCGTTCGGCTCACTGCCGCCCGAGGCAGCCGGCATCTCCCGCACCAGGGCGAGGGCGTCGTCCACCTCCAGCTCGTGGCGACGCTCGGTCCCGGAGAGGTCCGCACCGCCCCCGCGCCCCGCGTCGGCCGACCCGTCCCCGGGGCCCGGGTACCGCGCGCTCATCCCGCGTCCGAAGTGTTGCGGGGACCGTCCTCGTCGAGGCGGTCCTCATCGGCCCAGCGAGCGGCGAGCGCGGAGGCCTTGCGGACCGCGTCGGCCACGGCCTCGGGTCCGCCCTCGGCCCGCGCCGCGGCGTACCCCACGAGGAACGTGGTCAACGGGGCCGCGGGCCTGGCCACGCCATGCGCCGCGTCCCGCGCGAGGTCCAGCAGTACGCCGGTGTCGACCTCCAGGTCGATGCCCAGCTCGTCCTTGACTGCGGTGATCCATTCATCCAGCACGTGCTCATGGTCCCTGATCCGTGTGCGGGCCGCGGCAATGTCCTCCCAGGTGTCGCAGTCGAACGCGACGAGGGAGTCGCCGGGCACGGTGATCCGGGCGAGCGCGAGCCCTTCGGTGAGCCGCCGCAACGGCAGCCCGGCGAGGCCACCGTGCGCGGCACGGAGCCGTTCCATCCCCCGCCGCAGCGAGGAACTCCGATAGGCGGCAACAAGAGGCTGATCCCGCCCACCCGAGTCAACAAACAAGGCCCCATCGACACCATCAGCCCCACCCAACGCGGAGAGCAGCAACTCCACGGTCTGCTCGTCCAAGAACGGCAGATCGGCGGAGAGCACGACCACGTACTCCGAGTCCGTCCGCCGCACCCCGGCATCAAGCGCGGCCAGCGGCCCCCCACCGGGCGGCTCCTCCCGCGCCCACACCACGGGCCGGGCGGTGGGCCCGGGTTCCGCGACGACAACGGTGGTACGGGCGTGGGCACAGGCAGCAAGCACCCGATCAAGCAACGCCCGCCCACCAACCCGCACCCGCGGCTTGTCGACCCCACCGAGCCGCCGAGCGGCACCCCCGGCCAGCACCACCGCGTCGAACGGCCCCAAGACCACCCCGCGAGAACGATTCATCCCCCGAGTATGAGCGCCCACCCCGCACGCGCGAAGCGCACCGGGTCAGCGGCCAAAATCGAGCCTCTTCGGCGCTTGAGGAGCTGGGGGTCTGGGGGGCCGGGAGTCTGGGGGGCCGAGGGTCTGGAGGGCCGGGGTCGGGGGGTCTGGAGTGCCGGGGTCCGGGGGTCTGGAAGGCCGGGGGTCCCGAGGGCCGGGAGTCCGGAGGGCCGGGGTCCGGAGGGCCGGGGTCCGGGGGTCTGGAGGGCCGGGGGTCTGGAGGGCCGGGGGTCCCGAGGGCCGGGGGTCCCGAGGGCCGGGGTCCGGAGGGCCGGGGTCCGGGGGTCTGGAGGGCCGGGGGTCCCGAGGGCCGGGGTCCGGAGGGCTGGAGGTCCGAGGGGCCAGGGGTCCGGAGGTCCGGAGGTCCGAGGGGCCAGGGGCCGGACGTCCGGGGGGCCAGGGGTCCGGAGGTCCGGGGGCCGGAGGTCCGGGGGCCGGAGGTCCGGGGTCCGGAGGTCCGGGGTCCGGAGGTCCGGGGGGCCTGGGGCAGAGCTTCCAGTTACGGGAAGCCTGCCCCAGGGCTCCCCCACAGCCCCAAGCCCCGCAGGGTCAAAGCGTGCGCAGCAGAACCGCCGGGCGCTCCACACAGTCCGCGACGTACCGCAGGAACCCGCCCGCCGTACCCCCGTCACACACCCGGTGGTCGAACGTCAGCGACAGCTGCACCACCTGCCGCACGGCCAACTCCCCTTCGTGCACCCAGGGTTTCGCCACGATCCGGCCCACCCCGAGCATCGCCGCCTCCGGGTGGTTGATGATCGGCGTCGAGCCGTCGACCCCGAACACCCCGTAGTTGTTCAGCGTGAACGTGCCTCCGGTCAGGTCCCCGGGGGTCAGCGACGCGTCCCGTGCTGCCTCGGTCAGCCGCGCGAGCTCGGCACTGAGCGACTCCGCATCCCGCTCGTGCGCGTCCTTCACCACCGGAACGACCAGGCCCCGCTCGGTCTGCGCGGCAAAGCCCAGGTGCACCCGGTCGAGGCGTACGACCTCACGGGCCTCCGTGTCGACCGTCGAGTTCAGCTCGGGGAAGCGGGCCAGGGCCGCCGTGCAGATCCGGGCGAGCAGCGCGAGCAGCGAGATCTTGGGGCCACCGGCCGCGTTCATGGCGGCCCGCGCGTGCATGAGCTCGGTCGCGTCCGCATCCACCCAGCAGGTGGCGTCGGGTATCTCGCGCCGACTACGCGAAAGCTTGTCGGCAACCGCCCCACGCACCCCTCGCAACGGAGTACGCACCTCACCCGACCCGAACCCGAACCCGGCCCCGTCCCCGGACCGCGCCGCCGCAGAAGCCGCAGACGCCGCAGAAGCCGCCGGAGCCGTGGCGTGAGCCGCCCGCTCCGCCGCCCGAACGGCCGTCTCGACATCGGCCCGCAGAATGAGCCCGTCCGCCCCGGACCCGGTCAACTGCCGTAGATCCACGCCGTGTTCCCGGGCCAGCCGACGCACGAGCGGCGAGATCACCGGTACGGGCCCCTCCGCACCCCGTACCGCCGTGCCCCCCTCACCCCGAGCTGCCGCCGACGGTCTCCCGGAATTCCCCGGTCCACCCGACGTGCCCCGTACATCCCGCCCCACATCCTGCGGGCGCACCCTGCGCCGACGGGCAGGCGCCGCCCCGGTGCCGTACCCCACGAGCACATTGCCCGAGCCTTCATCCCTCCGCTCGTCGCCCGAGGCCCCGGCCTCGCCGGACCCGGCCGCAACCCCCACGGACGCCGACCCGCCACCCCCAGAACGGGCCCGAGAACCGCCCTCAGCCTCAGACCCAGCCCCGGCCCCAGCCCCAGCCCCAGCCCCAGCCCCGGCCTCAACGCCGGACCCAGCTCTGTCCCCCGCGGATCCCGACCCCACCCCCGACTCGCCCACCGCAACAGTCAACAGCGGCGCCCCCACCGGAAGTTCCTCTCCGGTCTCCCCGAACCGGGCGGTCACCACGCCCGCGTAGGGGCAGGGCACCTCGACCATCGCCTTGGCCGTCTCCACCTCGACCACCGGCTGGTCGACCGCCACGACATCACCCACGGACACCAGCCAGCGGACGATCTCCGCCTCCGTGAGCCCCTCGCCCAAGTCGGGCAGCTTGAACTCCAAGACCTGCGCCATCAGCTCTCCCCCTCCCACTGCAACCGCGCCACCGCGTCCAGGATGCGGTCCACGCCCGGCAGATGGTGCCGTTCCAGCATCGGCGGCGGGTACGGGATATCGAAACCGGCCACCCGCAGCACCGGAGCCTCCAGATAGTGGAAGCAGCGCTCCGTGACCCGCGCGGCGATCTCCGCGCCCGGGCCCGCGAAGCCCCCCGACTCGTGCACGACGACCGCCCGCCCGGTCCGGCGCACCGACGCACCGACCGTCTCGTCGTCGAACGGCACCAGGGAGCGCAGATCGACGACTTCGAGGTCCCAGCCCTCCTCCCGCGCGGCCTGCGCCGCCTCCAGGCACACGGGCAGGGACGGTCCGTACGTCAGGAGCGTCGCACTGCGCCCCGAGCGCCGCACCACGGCTCTGCCTATCTCTTCAACGCGCGTCGGCTCGTCCGGGTTCCAGGAATCCTTGGTCCAGTACAGCCGCTTGGGTTCGAGGAAGACGACGGGGTCGTCGGACGCGATGGCCTGCCGCAGCAGTCCATAGGCGTCGGCGACGGTGGCGGGCGTGACGACATGGAGCCCCGGCGTCGCCATGTAGTACGCCTCGGAGGAGTCGCTGTGGTGCTCGACACCGCCGATCCCGCCGCCGTACGGCACCCGGATGGTGAGCGGCAGTGAAAGCGCCCCCTTGGTGCGGTTCCGCATCCGCGACACGTGCGAGATCAGCTGCTCGAACGCCGGGTAGGCGAACGCGTCGAACTGCATCTCCACCACGGGCCGCAGGCCGTACATCGCCATGCCGACCGCCGTGCCGAGGATCCCGGCCTCGGCGAGCGGGGTGTCGCTGCAGCGCTCCTCGCCGAAGTCCCTGGCCAGACCGTCCGTGATCCGGAAGACGCCGCCGAGCGTGCCCACGTCCTCGCCCATCACGTGGACGGTCGGGTCCTCGGCCAGCGCGTCCCGGAGCGCGCGCTGCAGCGCCTGCGCCATGGTGGCGGGTTTCGTGCCCGTCGTCGCCGCCCCGGCCCTGTCCGCAACGGTGCTCATCGCCCGGCCTCCGCTTCCAGCTCGGCGCGCAACTGGGCCGCCTGCTCGCGCAGTTGCGTGGTCTGCTCGGCGTACACGTGCGAGAACAGGTCCATCGGGTCGAGCACCGGGTCCTGGTTCATCCGCTCGCGCAGATCGGCGGCGAGCCGCTCCGCGGACTCGCGCACGGTCCGTATGCGTACGTCGTCGAGGAGGCCGCGATCCGTCAACTCCCCCTCCAGAAGCGTGATCGGGTCGTGTGCGCGCCAGGGCTCGACGTCCGCGGCATCCCGGTAGCGGGTGTCGTCGTCGGCGTTCGTATGGGCCTCAAGGCGGTACGTCACCGCCTCCACGAGGGTCGGGCCGTTCCCTTCGCGCGCGTGCCGCACGGCCTCGGCGAGGACCTCGTGCATCGCCACCGCGTCGTTGCCGTCGACCAGGCGCCCCGGCATTCCGTACCCGACGGCCTTGTGGGCCAGGGACGGTGCGGCGGTCTGCTTCTCGAGCGGCACCGAGATGGCGAAGCCGTTGTTCTGCACGACGAACACCACCGGGGCCCGCCACACCGCCGCGAAGTTGAGCGCCTCGTGGAAGTCGCCCTCACTGGTGCCGCCGTCGCCCACCAGGGCGAGCGCCACGACGTCGTCGCCCTTCAGTTGCGCGGCGCGCGCGAGGCCCACCGCGTGCGGGAGTTGAGTCGCGAGCGGGGTGCACAGCGGTGCGACGCGGTGCTCGTGCGGGTCGTACCCGGTGTGCCAGTCGCCGCGCAGGAGCGAGAGCGCCTGCACCGGGTCGAGGCCCCGCGCGACGGCCGCGAGGGTGTCGCGGTAGCTGGGGAACAGCCAGTCCCGCTCCTCCAGGACGAGCGCGGCGGCCACCTCGCACGCCTCCTGGCCCGTGCTCGACGGGTACACGGCGAGCCGGCCCTGCTTGGTGAGCGCCGTCGCCTGCGCGTTGTACCGGCGTCCGCGCACCAGCTCCTCGTGCAGCCGCAGCAGCAGCTCGGGGTCCGCCTTGGCCGCCGCCTCGGTGCCGAGCACGCGGTACGGCTCGGCGTCGGGCAGCAGCGGAGCGGGGTCCGTGCGGGGCTTCCAGGCCGGGGGCGGCGCGGGCCGGTAGATCCCGCGCTGCTCCATGACCGTCGTGCTGTGGTTCTTCACCGCGTGCACCTCCTCGTGGGAGCGACCAACGAGGCGCGGCCGTGTGATGCGCCTCACCTACCGATTGTTCGGTCGTCGGCACATTTTGGCTACAGGCGCCGCCAGGCTGTGGACAATCGGTTCTCCACAGCCTGGGATAGATGCACTACGTCCATGGTAGGGAGGCGGGGGCACATGGCATCTGAACGAATGGCCGGTAACAGCCGGGAGACCGGCTCCGGCCCGCCCGCCGGGGCATCCGGACAGCGGCGCACACCCCCGGAAGCACCAGACACACCGAACATATCAGGCACATCGGACGCACCGCCGCCTCGTCCGCTCGACGCCATAGACCGGGACATCCTGCGCATGCTGCAGACCGACGGCCGGGCCTCGATACGTTCCGTGGCCGAGCGCGTCCATGTCTCGCGCGCCAACGCGTACGCGCGGATCAACCGGCTGCTCGAGGACGGCGTGATCCGCGGCTTCGGGGCCCGCATCGACCACGAGCGCGCAGGCCAGGGCGCCTCCGCCTACATCACGCTGAAGATCGTGCAGGATTCCTGGCGGACGGTACGTGAACAACTCCGTGAGCTTCCCGGGGCGGCCCATATCGCCCTGGTCAGCGGCGACTTCGACGTCCTGCTCCTGGTGCACACACCGGACAACCGCACGCTGCGCGAGCTCGTCCTGACCCGACTACAGGCGATTCCCGAGGTGTTGAGCACCCGGACACTCCTCGTCTTCGAGGAGACGGATGTGGAACCGGAGGGGTAGCCCCCAACCGGATTCGGTCAATCCTCGGTCCGCAGCCCCGCGAAGGCCAACTTCACCACGGCGTCCGCGACTTCCGCCGCACCGGCACCCCGGCTGTCCGGCCGGTACCACTCCGCAATCGAGTTGATCATGCCGAAGAGCAGCCGGGTCGCCAGCCTGGGCTCGACATCCCCGCGCAGGTCCCCGTCCGCGACCGCGGCCTTGAGCAGCTCGGCCACCTGGTGGTCGAACTCCCTGCGCCGCTCCATCGCCCACTGCTCGGTCGCGGTGTTGCCCCGGACCCGCAGCAGCAGCGTGACGTAGGGCAGTTCGGCGGTCAGCACCTCGACCATGCGCCGGGTCACGTACTCGAGGCGGTCGACGGCCCGCCCCACGCGCGCGTGCTCCTCGTCGAGGATGCCGAAGAGCCCGTCGAGCGCCCGGCTGACGGCGAGCCGCAACAGCTCTTCCTTGCCCGCGACATGGTGGTAGATCGAGGACTTCGAGATTCCGGCGGCCTTGGACAGGTGCTCCATGGACGTGCCGTCGTAGCCACGCTCGTTGAAGATCCGTACGGCGACGGCGAGCAGCGTCTGGGGCGTGTACGTGTCGCGCTTGGGGGTGGTCATGGCCGGACCGTCCCTTCTCCGGCGTACGCCCGCCGACGCAGCCCGACGGACGGTGCGTACCGCCCCGTGGGTTGCTGTGCGTGCATCGCGGTCAACAGGTCGTGGACCTGGCCCAGGCCGAGGCGCTCGCCCCAGGAGAGCGGCCCGAGCGGGTAGTTCACGCCGAGGCGCATCGCCCGGTCGATGTCCTCGGCCGAGGCCACGCCCTTGTCCAGGGCGTCGACGGCGAAGTCGACCAGCATGGCGACCGTACGGGCCACGACCATGCCGGGTATGTCGTCGATCAGGGCGACCTTCTTGCCGGTCGCCTGGAAGAGCCCGGTGGCCTCACGCAGCGCGGCGGCGTCGGCGGTCCTTGAGGGGGCGAGCGCGATCAGCTCCGCGGTGCCGTAGTCGAGGGCCAGGTCGAACTGGACGGCGTTACCGCGCGCGGTGGCCAAGGTGCCGTCCGCCAGGGCGAGTACGGCACCGGAGGGCAGCACGATCCGGGGGCCGCCCTGTTCACCTGCGGTACGGCGCACCTTGACCCCGGCCTGCTCGAAGAGGCCGACCAGGTCCTGCGCGGGCCCGAGATCGCCGTGCACCGTCACGTCGGCGGGCGCGGGCGCGGGGTCCTGGAGCCGGGGCCCCGGCTGGGCTGCACCGTCTCCGTACTCGTACCAGCCGCGCCCGGACTTGCGCCCCAGGCGCCCGGACTCGACCAGGCGCCGCTGCGCGAGCGACGGCGTGAACCGCGGGCCCTGGAAGAAGGACTGCCACACGGAGCGCGTGACGGCCTCGTTGACGTCCTGCCCGATCAGGTCGGTCAGTTCGAAGGGCCCCATACGGAAGCCGCCGCAGTCGCGCAGGACGGCGTCGAGGGTCGCGGGGTCGGCCGCGCACTCCTCGTAGAGGCGCAGTGCTTCGGCGTAGAAGGGCCGGGCGACGCGGTTGACGATGAAGCCGGGGGTATCGGCGCTGCGGACGGGCGTCTTGCCCCATGCCTTGGCCGTCTCGTACGCGCGCGTGGCGGCGGACTCGTCGGTGGCGAAGCCGCTGACCACCTCGACGAGCGGGAGCAGCGGCGCGGGGTTGAAGAAGTGCAGGCCCACGCAGCGGCCGGGGTGCTCGAGGGCTCCCGCGATGGCGGTGACAGAGAGCGACGAGGTGTTGGTGGCGAGCAGACAGTCCGCGTCGACGATCTTCTCGAGGTCGGTGAACAGCTGTTGTTTGACGTCCAGTTGCTCCAGGACGGCCTCGATGACGAGGCCGCAGCCCGCGAGGTCGGAGAGGCGGTCGACCGGGGTGAGCCGGGCGCCCGCGGCCTCGCGGTCCGCCGAGCCGATCCGGCCTTTCTCGACGAGCCGGTCAAGGCGCGCGGCGATCGCCGCGGCCGCCGCACCGGTCCGGTCGGGCGCGGCGTCGTAGAGCCGCACGGGGTGCCCGGCGATCAGGGCGACCTGGGCGATGCCCTGGCCCATGGTGCCGGTGCCCACGACGGCGACGGGGCTGTTCCGATCGAGTCCTGTCATACCCACCCATCCCCAAGCTCTCGGCTCCGCTCGAGCAGGGGAGCCCCCACTCCAAGCTCTCGGCTCCGCTCGAGCAGGGGAGACCCCACTCCCACCACCCCGTCCGCGCCGCTTCGCGTCACGCGTTCCACGGGCAATCCTCCCGCAAAAGGTTTTCCACAGGTTCGGCGGACCCCCTTGTCCCGACCGATCGTTCGGTTACTCTAGCGCTGTCCGCCTGTCCCTGCCCAGCTCGCCGGTTCGACGAAGAACCGGTCCGAGGAGGAGTTGGTACGCCATGGCCGCCGCACTCACCGCGCAACAGCTGATCGAAAAGCACCGGCCGACCCTCGACCAGGCGCTGGAAACGATCCGCACGCGCGCGTACTGGTCCCCGCATCCCGAGCACCCCAAGGCGTACGGCGAGGACGGCAGTCTGGACGCCGCCGCGGGCAAGGCGGCGTTCGACGCCCTGATCGGCACCAGGATCGACCTGGACCAGCCGGGCACGGACGGCTGGGCGGGCGGCGAGGTGTCGCCGTACGGCATCGAGCTGGGCGTCGAGTACCCGCACGCCGACCCTGACGTGCTGCTGCCCGCCATGCGCGCGGCGATGCCGGACTGGCGCAGGGCGGGCGCCGAGGCGCGCGCCATGGTCTGCCTGGAGATCCTGGCCCGGATCAGCGCGCGCACGCACGAGTTCGCGCACGCGGTCATGCACACCAGCGGCCAGGCGTTCATGATGGCCTTCCAGGCCGGCGGCCCGCACGCCCAGGACCGCGGCATGGAGGCGGTGGCGTACGCGTACGTGGAGCAGGTCCGCACCCCGGACGCCGCGGACTGGAACAAGCCGCAGGGCAAGCGGGACCCGCTCACCCTCCGCAAGGAGTTCACGCCGGTCCCGCGCGGCATTGCGCTCCTGATCGGCTGCAACACCTTCCCGACGTGGAACGGCTACTCGGGCCTGTTCGCCTCCCTGGCGACCGGGAACGCGGTCCTGGTCAAGCCGCACCCGCGCGCGGTGCTGCCGCTCGCGCTGACGGTGCAGGTGGCCCGCGAGGTGCTCGCCGAGGCGGGCTTCGACCCGAACCTCGTGGCCCTGACCGCGGAGCACCCCGGCGAGGGCATCGCCAAGACCCTGGCCGTACGCCCCGAGATCAAGATCATCGACTACACGGGCTCGACCGCCTTCGGCGAGTGGCTGGAGACCCACGCCCGCCAGGCCCAGGTCTACACGGAGAAGGCCGGGGTCAACACCGTCGTCATCGACTCGACGGACAACTACAAGGGGATGCTCGCCAACCTCGCCTTCTCGCTGTCGCTGTACAGCGGCCAGATGTGCACCACCCCGCAGAACCTGTTGATCCCCCGCGCGGGCATCGCCACCGACGCGGGCCCCAAGTCGTACGACGAGGTGGTCAGCGACCTCGCGGACGCGGTCTCCGGGCTGCTCGGCGAGGACGCGCGGGCGAACGCGCTCCTGGGCGCCCTGGTCAACCCGGACGTGAAGGGCCGCCTGGAGGCGGCCCCGGGGCTCGGCGAGGTCGCCCTGGCCTCCCGGGAGATCCGCAACCCGGACTTCCCGGGCGCGGTGGTGCGTACGCCGGTGATCGTGAAGCTGGACGGCGCCAAGCCGGACGCCGAGACGACGTATCTGAACGAGTGCTTCGGCCCGGTGTCGTTCGCCGTCTCCGTCGATTCGACGGCCGACGCACTGGAGCTGCTGCGGCGCACGGTGCGTGAGAAGGGGGCCATGACCGTCGGCGCGTACACCACTTCAGAAGAGACGGAGAGCGCGGTGGAGCAGGTCTGCTTCGACGAGCCCGCGCAGCTCTCGCTCAATCTGACCGGCGGGGTGTACGTCAACCAGACCGCCGCCTTCTCGGACTTCCACGGCTCGGGCGGCAACCCGGCGGCGAACGCGGCGCTGTGCGACGGCGCCTTCGTGTCCAACCGCTTCCGGGTGGTGGAGGTCCGCCGGGAGGCCTGAGCGGGACGGGCGCGTCCGGCGCGCTAGGGCGGGGTCTGGGGCAGCCCTCAGACCCCGGTCATCCCAGTCGTCCCGAACGACCCGGACGACCCGGCCGACCAGTGGAAGAGCGTCATGCCCACACTGGTCGCCAGGTTGTAGCTGGACACCTGGGGCCGCATGGGCAGGGCGATCAACGCGTCCGCGCGCTCGCGCAGTTCGGCCGAGAGCCCGGAGCGCTCGGAGCCGAAGGCGAGGAGCGCCTCGTCGGGCAGCTCGACCTGGCGAATGTCCTCGCCCTCCGGGTCAAGGGCGTAGAGCGGCCCCTCGGGCAGCTCGTCCACCGCGAGCCGTTCCACGGCCGTCGCGAAGTGCAGCCCCGCTGCGCCGCGTACGACCGTGGGATGCCAGGGATCGAGAGTGCCGGTGGTGATCACACCCGTGGCGCCGAAGCCCGCCGCGAGGCGGATCACCGCGCCCGCGTTGCCGAGGTTGCGCGGCTGGTCGAGCACCACCACGGGCGCGAGCCGCGGCGTCCGGGCGAGCGCAGCGAGGTGAGCGGCGCGCGACGGACGTACCGCCAGGGCGGCCACCGCCGTCGGGTGCACCCGGGGCACCAGCTCGCGCAGGACGACGGGCGGCACCTCGGTGAGCAGGCCCGCCAGCACCTCCCGCACGTCGGGGGCGAGCTCCTCGGCCAGGGCCAGGGCGGCCACCTTGTCGCCCGTCAGGGCGACCGGGACGCGGGCGTCGAAGCGCAGCGCGTGCTTGAGGGCGTGGAAGCCGTCGAGCAGCACCGCGTCGTCGCACAGCGCCCGCCAGCGGCGTACCGGATCGTGCTCGGCGTTCATGGCCGGAAGCCTACGTGTGGCTGCTCGGCGGCCTCCGGGTCCTGCTCCGCTCCGGCAGGTCCGCCGACGCCACCGCGCTGCGCGGGCACCCGCCGGGCGCGGCCCGTCAGGCGTCCACGCGCGCGTGCCGCCAGCGCGCCGAGCCGCCGCAGGAACGGGGTCGGCAGGAACACGGCGTCGGCCGCGATCATCGCGAGCGAGAAGAACGGCAGGCCGAGCACGACCGCGATCACCGCGTGCTCGGTCATCATCGCCGCGAGCAGCACGTTCTTGACGCGACGGTTGAACAGCGTGAACGGGAAGGCCACCTGCACCATGACGGTGCCGTAGGTGATCAGCATGACGGCGATGCCGTTCGAGCCGAGGAACTCGGAGAGGGCGGGCCAGGGCGAGAAGTAGTCGAGGTGCAGCGGGTAGTAGACCGCGGTGCCGTCCTGCCAGCGGCTGCCCTGGATCTTGTACCAGCCGGCCGTCGCGTAGATCAGACACGCCTCGGCCATGATCACGAAGAGTGCGGCGTTGTGGGCGAGGTTGGCGACGACGTCGAGCAGCGCACGCGGCTCCCCGTGCGGGGCGTACCGGCCGAGCAGCCACCACAGGCCCTGCGCGAGCCACAGCCCCCAGAAGACCAGTGCCCAGCCCCAGCTCAGCTCGCCGAGGAGCGTCACGGCCATCAGAGCGAGCCCGAGCACCATCCACAGGGCGGGCCCGACCCGGTCGACCAGCGGCGCTCCATCGGTCTCCGCGTCCTCGTCGGCCCCCGCTTTTCCATCCGCACGCGCGCGTGCGGCACGGCGGGCGTCCAGGGACCACACCTGGCCGCAGCGGGTGAGCACCAGGTACATGGCCATGAGGTGTATGACGTTGTCGCCGCCGTCGCCCACGAACACGCTGCGGTTGAGGAGCGAGAGCACCCCCACCATGAAGAGCACGGACATGGTGCGGGTGCGCCAGCCGAGCAGCAACAGCACGCTGGAGAGGACCGCGAGGGCGTAAACGATCTCGAACCAGCCGCGTCCGTCGGACCACATCAGCGCGGTGAACGCCTGGTTGTCGTCGACGAGCCGCTGCGCCAGGGACCAGCTCCAGGGCCCGTCGGGGCCGTAGAGCTCGTGGCGGTGCGGGAACTCGCGCAGCAGGAACAGCAGCCAGGTGGCGGAGAAGCCGATCCGTATGACGGCGGTCTGGTACGGGCCGAGCGACGCGGCGGTGACCCGGCGGACCGCCCGTCCGAGTGCCGTGGCCGGTGGGGCGAGGCGGCTCACCGGTCCCGCACCTCCCGGTCCTCGTCGGTCACCGTCCACCAGGGCAGCTCCCGGTACTCGGGTTTCTTGTCGACCGTCTCGTCGGTCCACGCCGGAGGCTGCACGTTCGTGGTCTTGGAACGGAGCTGGACGCGTACCAGGGGCGTGTCCGGCTCCTCCCGGCCGAGGCGGAGCACGGCGATCCGGCGCATGTAGTGCTCGGACAGCTCGCCGCGCACGCCGGTCGCCCGGTTCTCGCTGTCGTGCCAGGCGGTGTAGAAGTCCCACGCCCGGCGCAGCTCGTTCTGCTGGGTGTGGCTGGGCAGCAGATTTCCGTCGATGGCGGCGCCGTCCTGCGCGGAGAGGTTGTACCAGCCGGTCTGCCGCAGTCCGCCGTCGCCGGTACGGAGCTGGGCGCGCGCCTGCACCGCGATGTTCTGCTGGAGCGGGTTGGGCGCGAAGAGCTTCCAGTTCTGTTCGAACTCGGGGTATATCCAGGCGTCGACGGCCCGGCCGTGCTGCTTGGTCACCGTGTTCGCGGGCGCCACGTGCAGAAAGACCATCGCGAGGTGGACGCAGACGGCGACCACGATGCCCGCGAGCGCCAAGGCGGCCACCACCTGGTACGGGGGCGAGAGCCCGGCGATACCGGCCCGGGCGGCGGGTGACCGCCGGTCACCGCTCGCCCCCTGCTCGTACCCGTCCATTCCGCCAGCTCCCCGTGCCGCCTGCCGCATTGCCACCGGAACGGTACTCATGTGCGGTGTCCGCGCGCAGCGCCCGGGCGGTTATCCGGAGGTTATCCACAGGGTTGACACCGATGGGACCCGGACCCACCATGGAATCAATGAACCGAACGATCGGTCGGTAGGTTGATCGGGGCCGATCGGACGGAGGCACGCCGGACCACCCGGGTCGGCGACATGGCCCATCGATCGCGATCAAGGGGGAACGGCATGGCGACGGTGACCGCGGAGGACCGCACGACGACGTTCGACGCCGCGGTGGCGGCGGACGAGCGCATCGAACCGCGCGACTGGATGCCCGACGCCTACCGCGCGACGCTCGTGAGACAGATCGCCCAGCACGCCCACTCCGAGATCATCGGCATGCAGCCCGAGGCGAACTGGATCACCCGCGCACCCTCCCTGCGCCGCAAGGCGATCCTGATGGCCAAGGTGCAGGACGAGGCCGGGCACGGCCTGTATCTGTACAGCGCCGCCGAAACCCTCGGCACCAGCCGGGACGAGCTCCTCGACAAGCTCCACTCCGGCCGCCAGAAGTACTCCTCGATCTTCAACTACCCCACCCTGACCTGGGCCGACGTCGGCGCGATCGGCTGGCTCGTGGACGGCGCCGCGATCACCAACCAGGTCCCGCTGTGCCGCTGTTCATACGGCCCGTACGCACGCGCCATGGTCCGTATCTGCAAGGAGGAGTCCTTCCACCAGCGCCAGGGGTACGAGTCACTGCTCGCCCTGAGCCGCGGCACACCGGCCCAGCACGCCATGGCCCAGGACGCGGTGAACCGCTGGTGGTGGCCGTCGCTGATGATGTTCGGCCCGCCCGACGACGAGTCCGCGCACTCCGCGCAGTCCATGGCCTGGAAGATCAAGCGGCACTCCAACGACGAACTGCGCCAGCGCTTCGTGGACATCTGCGTCCCCCAGGCCGAAACGCTCGGACTGACACTCCCCGACCCGGAGTTGCGGTGGAACGAGGAGCGCGGGCACTACGACTTCGGCCCCATCGACTGGACCGAGTTCCGCGAGGTCCTCAAGGGCAACGGCCCGTGCAACGAACAGCGCATCACCCAGCGCCGCAACGCTCATGAGAACGGCGCCTGGGTACGGGACGCGGCGAACGCGTACGCCGCGAAGCACCGCGCCGAAGAGCACGACGCCGCGCACCGCGCCCGCGTCGAAACCCGCAACGCCCCGCACCGTGCCCGCCCCGCCGCGCGGCCCACCCCGTCCGAGGAGGCGACGGCATGACAAGCCCGACCGAATGGCCCCTGTGGGAGGTCTTCGTCCGCTCCCGCCGCGGCCTCTCCCACACCCACGCCGGCAGCCTGCACGCCCCGGACGCCGAGATGGCCCTGCGCAACGCACGCGACCTGTACACCCGCAGAAGCGAGGGCGTCTCGATCTGGGTCGTACCGTCCGCGGAGATCACCGCCTCCTCCCCGGACGAGAAGGACACCTTCTTCGAACCGGCCGGTGACAAGCCGTACCGCCACCCGACCTTCTACGACATCCCGGAAGGGGTGAAGCACCTGTGACCGCGGCACTCGCCCTTGGCGACGACGCGCTGGTGCTCTCGCACCGGCTGGGGGAGTGGGCCGGGAACGCCCCCGTCCTGGAGGAGGAGGTTGCCCTGGCGAACATCGCCCTGGACCTGCTCGGCCAGGCCCGCAGCCTGCTCTCCCTGGTCGGGGACGAGGACGAACTCGCCTATCTCCGCGAGGAACGCGCCTTCAGAAACCTGCAGTTGGTCGAGCAGCCCAACGGCGACTTCGCCCACACCATCGCCCGCCAGCTCTACTTCTCCACCTGCCAGGAGCTCCTCTACGCCGAACTGGCCCAGGGAGAGAGCGACTTCGAGCCCCTCGCCGCCAAGGCGGTCAAGGAGGTCGCCTACCACCGCGACCACGCCGAGCAGTGGACTCTCAGGCTCGGCGACGGCACGGACGAGAGCCACACCCGGATGCAGCACGCCCTCGATGCCTTGTGGCGCTACACGGGCGAGATGTTCCAGCCGGTCGAAGGGCTCGAGGGCATCGACTGGCCGGAGCTGGAGGCGGCCTGGCTCACCTCGGTGACCGAGGTCGTAGAGCGCGCCACCCTGACCCTGCCGGACGGCCCGCGGACCGGCGCCTGGACCGCGGGGGCGGGCCGACAGGGCCTGCACACCGAGCCGTTCGGGCGGATGCTCGCCGAGATGCAGCATCTGCACCGCAGCCACCCGGGGGCATCATGGTGACCCTGAAACCACCGGCCGAGCAGCACCGAGCCGACGCCAACCAACCCGCGACCGCCTCCGAGCAGGCCCCGACCCCTCTCGAAGAGCAGCTCCGGGACCTTGCCGGGTCGGTGCCCGATCCCGAGTTGCCCATGGTGAGCCTGGCCGAGTTGGGTGTGCTGCGGGGGCTGCGGGTGCTTGCCCCGGGGCGGGTCGAGGTCGAGCTGACGCCCACCTATACCGGCTGCCCGGCCGTCGAGGCCATGTCCGCAGACATCGAGCAGGTTCTGCACGAGCACGGCATACCGGATGTCACGGTGCGCTCCGTCCTGTCCCCGCCCTGGACGACGGACGACATCTCGGCCGAGGGCCGCCGCAAGCTGGCCGAGTCCGGTATCGCGCCGCCCCGTGCCCACGCCGCGGACGGGCCGATACCGGTCTCCCTGGCGGTGCGCTGCCCGCACTGCGGCTCCACGGACACGGAGTTGCTGAGCCGCTTCTCGTCCACGGCATGCAAGGCGCTGCGGCGCTGCGTCAGCTGCCGTGAACCCTTCGACCACTTCAAGGAGTTGTGATGGCAAGCACGGCCGGCACGGTGGCCCGCTTCCACCCGCTCCGTGTGGTCGCGGTCGACCGGCTCACCGACGATTCCGTGGCCCTGACCTTCGACGTGCCGGAGGAACTGCGCGCGGAATACCGCTTCGCCCCCGGCCAGCACCTGGCCGTCCGCCACGTGGTCGACGGCACCGAGATCCGCCGTACCTACTCGGTGTGCTCCCCCGCACCCGGACCGGAGGGCCCGGCGACACTGCGGGTCGGGGTGCGTCTGGTGGAGGGCGGGGAGTTCTCGACGTACGCCCATAAGGAGATCGCCGTCGGGGACGTCCTCGAGGTGATGACCCCAGCCGGACGCTTCACGCTCGAACCCCGTCCCGGGCGCTATGCCGCGGTGGTGGGCGGCAGCGGCATCACGCCGGTGCTCTCGATCGTTTCGACCCTCCTTGAGCGCGAGCCCTCGGCCCAGTTCTGTCTGCTGCGCAGTGACCGGAGCGCTGCCTCGACGATGTTTCTGGAGGAGGTCGCCGACCTCAAGGACCGCTATCCCGACCGGTTCCAGCTGATCAGCGTGTTCTCGCGGGAGGAGCATCAGACGGGCCCGGCCACCGGGCGTCTCGACGAGCAGCGCCTGACGGAGCTGCTTCCGGCGCTGCTGCCCGTCGAGGAGATATCCGGCTGGTTCCTGTGCGGGCCGTTCGGCCTGGTGCAGGGGGCCGAGCGGGCGCTGCGCTTCCTCGGCGTACGGCGTGCCCGGATCCACGAGGAGATCTTCCACGTGGACGACGGCGCCAACGGCTCCCCGCGGTCCACCGCCCCCGTGCCTGCCCACGCCACGGTGACCGCGACCCTGGACGGCCGCTCGGGCACCTGGCCTGTGAAGGACGGCGAGGTCCTCCTGGAGACGGTGCTGCGCAACCGCGCCGACGCCCCGTACGCCTGCAAGGGCGGGGTGTGCGGAACCTGCCGCGCCTTCCTGGTCTCCGGCGAGGTGCGCATGGACCGTAACTACGCGCTGGAACCGGAGGAGACCGACGCCGGTTATGTCCTCGCCTGCCAGTCCCATCCGGCCACGGACCAGGTGGAGTTGGACTTCGACCGCTGACACCGGGCGGGCCGTGCCGGGCCGGTCCGGAATGCCACGGGCGATGCCCGATGTCCCGGGGTTCGGGTCCGGCCGGGTCCGGCCCTACGGTTCCCTTCCCCTAGGACCTGTTCTATCTTGACGAACCGTCAGATAGTTGGGTTCGTTGCGCGGGAGGGCAAGCAGTGGACTTCACCTTCACCGAGGAGCAGCAGGCGGCGGTCGAGGCGGCCAAGGCGGTCTTCGCCACCGTCGCGCCGGACGGTGTACCGAGCCCCGCCCTCACCCCGGGGGCCGTCGCCGAGGACTTCGACCGCGAACTGTGGCAACGCCTCGCCGAGTCCGACCTGTTGAGCCTGCTCCTCGCCCCGGAGTACGACGGGGCGGGCCTGGACCCCATCGCGCTCTGCCTGGTGCTGCGCGAGTCCGCCAAGGTGCTCGCGCGCGTACCGCTGCTCGAGAGCAGCGCCGCCGCGTACGCCGTACAGACCTACGGCAACGAGCAGTTGAGGCAGCAGATCCTGCCGGGCGCCGCCCGGGGTGAGCTCGTCCTCACCGTCGCCGCGCATGGCCGTACCGGACACGACGGGGCCGAACTCGCCGTCACCGCTCGCCAGGACCCGGCGCATCCCGGTCAGCATCTCCTCGACGGCGTGCAGACCGGCGTGCCCTGGGCGCAGGGCTCCGACCTGATCGTGGTGCCCGCGCACACCCCCGAGGGCGGTGTGGCGCTCGCCGTGGTCCCCCGCACCCAGGAAGGGCTGACCATCGCGGAACAGTTCTCCACCAGCGGGGAACGTCTCGGCGAGCTGCACCTCGACTCCGTGAGCATCCCGGCCCACCACCTCATCGAGGCCGACGGCGCCTGGGAGTGGCTGCGTCAGCTGCTCGCCACCGGGACCTGTGCCCTCGCCCTCGGTCTGGGCGAGAGCGTGCTCCGTATGACCAGTGCGTACACAAGCAAGCGCGAGCAGTTCGGCTTCCCGGTGGCCACCTTCCAGGCCGTGGCCGTGCAGGCCGCCGACCGCTATATCGACCTGCGCGCCATGGAGGTCACCCTGTGGCAGGCGGCCTGGCGGATCGCCACCGGGGCAGGCGGTGCGCTACCCGCCGCGGGCGATGTGGCCGTGGCGAAGGTCTGGGCCGCGGAGGGGGTACGGCGCGTCGTCCAGACCGCCCAGCATCTGCACGGCGGCTTCGGCGCCGACACCGACTACCCGCTGCACCGCTATCACGCCTGGGCCAAGCAGTTGGAGCTCTCGCTGGGGCCTGCCGCGGCCCACGAGGAAGCCCTTGGCGAGCTCCTCGCCGCCCACACCTTGGCCTGACGGCCTGACGGGCCGACGGGCCGACGGGCCGACGGGCCGACGGGCCGACGGGCCGACGGGCCGACGTGCTGACGTGCTGACGTGCTGACGTGCTGACGTGCTGACGGCCAGCAAGCCGTACCGCTACCCGAACCGGCTTCGGCTCAGACGACCGCGCCGGGCTTCCCCTCGTCGTCCACGACGGGGAGCCCCGCCGCCTCCCAGGCCTCCATGCCGCCCGCCACGTTCACGGCGTCGATGCCCTGCTGCGCGAGGTACATCGTCACCTGGGCCGAGCGGCCGCCGGAGCGGCAGATGACGTGCACCCGGCCGTCCGCCGGGGCCGCCTCGGTCAACTCGCCGTAGCGGGCCACGAATTCGGACATCGGAATGTGGAGGGCACGCGCGGCGTGACCCGCCTGCCACTCGTCGTCCTCGCGGACGTCGAGCAGGAAGTCACCGTCCGAGAGCGCGTCGACGCCGACCGTGGGCACACCAGTTCCGAAAGCCATGCCCCCGACGCTACCGGACACCCTCGCCCCTCGGGCACGCCCCGCACGCATCGCGGCACCCACAACCGGACACACATGGGCACCCACAGCCAGGCACCCACCACGAAGGCCCATCCCCAGGCACCCACCGCGAGGCCCATCGCCAGGCCCCCACCGCCGGACCGCCCGAGTCCGCCTAGCCGACCAGCCGCGCCAGCTCCGCCTCGCGCTCGGCCACCTGGGCAAGAAGCTGCTCGGCGATTTCGTCGAGGAGGCGGTCCGGGTCGTCCGGGGCCATGCGCAGCATCGACCCGATGGCGCCCTCTTCCAGGTCCCGCGCGACCAGCGTGAGCAGTTCCTTACGCTGGGCCAGCCACTCGAGGCGGGCGTAGAGCTCCTCGCTCCGGCTCGGCTGCTCGTCCTCCGGAACCGGCCCGGCCGCCCACTCCTCGGAGAGCTCGGTCAGCTGGGCCACGTCTCCACGGGCGTACGCGGCGTTGACCCGGACCAGGAACGCGTCGCGGCGCTCCCGCTCCTTCTCGTCCTGTGCGAGGTCGGGGTGGGCCTTGCGGACCAGGTCGCGGTAGAGGCGCCGCGCCTCGTCGCTGGGCCGGACCCGCTCGGGCGGCCGTACCGGCAGCTCGTTCAGCATCGCGGACGCCTCGGCCGACAGACCGTCCGAATCCATCCACTCGTGGAACAGTTCGGACACATCAGGCATCGGCATGACGCGCGCCCGGAGTTCCTGCGCACGCCGCAGATCCTCGGCGTCCCCGCTGCGCGCCGCCTGCGCCTCCGCGATCCGGGCGTCCAGCTCCTCGAGCCGCGCGTACATCGGTCCGAGCTTCTGGTGGTGCAGCCGGGAGAAGTTCTCGACCTCGACCCGGAACGTCTCGACCGCGATCTCGAACTCGATCAGCGCCTGTTCCGCGACCCGCACCGCGTGCTCAAGCCGCGCCTCCGGCCGCTCGCCGGTCCGCTCACCGGCGTCACCGGCATCACCGGCATCACCGGCATCACCGGCATCACCGGCATCACCGGCAGCCCCAGCATCACCGGCCTCACCAGCCTTGCCGCCCTCACCGGGACGGGGCTGGTCCGATACGGGTTCATCGGCTTCGGGGATCGTCACCCGTCCAGCGTACGGGTCGGGGCCGCGAGCGGGCGTACGGCGGTACTGCGAGCCACCCCGCGCGCCGACCCCGAGGAGACTGCCGCGACCGCCCTCCCCAAACGCCCCCACTCCCCAGTTCCCCCACAAACGGAGGGAACGGCTATCGCGGCTCGTCACGTCTCACCGATCGGCGAGCATGCGAGCCGCGCCAAGGCGGATTCGCCCAACCCCCCGCCTCGCTGGCCTCGTTGGCCTCTCACAGCAGGCCGCACAAAGCGCACCGCATCCCTGAACCACGCATTCCTGAACCACCGCATTCCCGAACCGCTCCGAAAGGGCCCCATGCGCACCCGTACCGCCGCAGCCCGCACCGCCGCCTGCCTCGCCGCCACGCTGACCGTCGCCTGCACCGGCCAAGCCACCCAAGCCGCCAGCCCCGCGCCCTCCTCCCAGTTAGAGAAACAGGCTCACTCAGAGGCACAGGGCCAAGGCCAGGGGCAGGGCCAAGGGCAGGGCCAAGGGCAGGGAGACGAAGAGGGACAGATAGAGACACAGGGACAGCAGACCGAACTCACCGTCTCCGGCTACAAGTCCTGGCTCCAGCGCACCGAAGGCGCCGCAGAGACCCTGAAGGCGTTCAACGCGCTCCCGGCCGCCCAACAGCAGAAGCTGGTCGGGTACCTCCAGGACCCCAAGGTCCAGCGCGCCTTCCTCGGCAAGGCCGACGACAGCATCGGCACGAACAAGACGACAACTCGCCGCTACAACAAGGACGTCGTCTTCACCACCCAGGTCACCAGCACCAAGCAGACCGTCAAGCGCGAGGGCAAGGACGAGGGCGACCTCGCCATCAAGGTCACCTCAGCCGCGACCGAGTACGTCTACGGCATCCCGATCACCCGCGCAGCGACCTGGCTCAGCTACCGGACCACCAAGAACGGCATGATCACCGGCACGGACGCAAGCACCGGTCACACCCTGCGGAATCACAACGCCGCGTACAAGTTCAGGGCCACCAAGAGCCGCCTGAGCCCCGAGGCCAACATGCTCGACGGCCTCACCCGCTACTACGCCGCCCCCGCCTACAAGACCGCGGGCAGCAAGACCATCGGCAAGTTCCAGGTCGTCACCGGCCTCGGCGACCACGCCTGGAACAGCGAACTCGGCCCGTACGGCGACTGATCCCGCACCCCCCGCCCGCCCCCGCACCTGAGACCTTCCTCACACTCGTCGCCACACACACGCCACACATGCGCCGCACGCCAACAAGCAGCCAGCCCCGGCCCCCATCCCCGCCCCCGGAGACACAAAAATGGTCGGCATCGTAATCACGATGCCGACCATTTCGGTGGTGCGCGAGGGGGGAGTTGAACCCCCACGCCCTTTCGGGCACTGGAACCTGAATCCAGCGCGTCTGCCTATTCCGCCACCCGCGCATTGGGTGTGTCGTCCGGTTCCCACTCGCTGCGGGCGCCTGCCGACATCCAGAAGATTAGCACGCTGCGGACGGTGGATTCACATCCGTTTCCGTGGGGCACCTGGCTGTGGGGATGACCACGGCTCGCGCGGGAACCGGGTCCGGACGCCGTCCGCGCCTCGGTCCCGAACGGGCCCGTCGCCCGGTCGGTGTCGGCCCGCCGGACCGGCCCCGACCTCCTTGGTTTTCCCCCGGGCCGGTCCGCGATGGCACGGTGGACCGGCACGAGGACGCCGCAGTGGTCGCCCTCACGCCCCGTTCACAGATGAGGTCCGGACCACCGGGCCGTGAGGGGAGCTCTCCGGGTACGGGACACTGACTGGAGGCCACCTCTACGATCCGTGTGGAAGGTCTGTACGGAAGGACCGGAGCCGGACACAGGAGAAGGACCGGAACCGGGCCGGAAGCAGGACCGGAACCGGGCCGGGAGCACGACCGGAGCGGGACGACGGGACGAAGAGGGAGAGCGGAGGAAGAGGGAGCGGGAGAAGAGCGGAAGCGGGCCCCGGCCATGTGAGAGGCGACACCCGTCCACAGGCCGGACAAGGGGAACCAGGTGTTTTCCTGGCGCGTGGATACGATCAGTAAGCAGTACCAGGATGACGACGACCGGAGGAGGTGCCATGGGAGTCCTGAAGAAGTTCGAGCAGCGCCTCGAAGGTCTGGTCAACGGCACCTTTGCCAAGGTGTTCAAGTCCGAGGTGCAGCCGGTCGAGATCGCGGGAGCCCTCCAGCGCGAGTGCGACAACAACGCCACGATCTGGAACCGCGAGCGGACCGTCGTACCCAATGACTTCATCGTGGAGCTCAGCACGCCCGACTACGAGCGGCTGAGCCCCTACTCGGGCCAGCTCGGCGACGAGCTGTCCGGGATGGTGCGCGACTACGCGAAGCAGCAGCGGTACACCTTCATGGGCCCGATCAAGGTGCACCTGGAGAAGGCCGAGGATCTCGACACCGGGCTCTACCGGGTGCGCAGCCGCACGCTCGCGTCCAGCGCTTCCCAGTCCGCCCCCGCGGGCGGACCCGGCATGCCCCCCGGCGCTCCCGGCGGCGCCCCGAGCGGCCGCCCCGGCAGCGCCCCGAGCGGCCGCCCCGGCAGCGCCCCGGGCGGCAGTCCCGGCGGCTACGGCTACCCCGGCCCGGCGGCCGGTGCCCCGCCCATGCCGTCCGCGCCCCCGCCCGGCAGCCCTGGAGCCCCCGGCGGTCCCGGTGGCGACCGCGGCCCGGCCGCGCCCGCGCGTCCCGGTGGTCCCTCCGGACCGATGCCCGGCGCCCAGACGCGGCGCTGGATCGAGATCAACGGCACCCGCCACCAGATCTCCCGGCCCACGATGGTGCTCGGCCGCAGCACCGACGCTGATGTACGGATTGACGACCCCGGCGTCTCCCGCCGGCACTGTGAGATCCGGACCGGAACGCCCTCGACGATCCAGGATCTCGGGTCCACCAACGGCATCGTGGTGGACGGGCAGCACACCACCCGCGCTACGCTCCGCGACGGCTCGCGGATCGTCGTGGGCAGCACCACCATCATTTACCGGCAAGCCGAAGGGTGAAGCGGGGGCAATGTCAGAGCTGACCCTGACGGTCATGCGGCTGGGTTTCCTGGCCGTCCTGTGGCTGTTCGTGATCGTGGCCGTCCAGGTCATCCGCAGCGACCTCTTCGGTACGCGCGTCACCCAGCGCGGTTCCCGCCGCGGCGGCGACGCGCGCCCGCAGCAGGGCGGCCGACAGAGCCCCCCGGCGCAGCGCCAGCAGGGCGGGCGGCAGCGCCGCGGCGCCCCCACGAAGCTGGTGGTCTCCGAGGGCACGCTCACCGGCACCACCGTCGCGCTGCAGGGCCAGACCATCTCCCTGGGCCGGGCGCACGACTCCACGATCGTCCTCGACGACGATTACGCCTCCAGCAGGCATGCCAGGATCTACCCGGACCGTGACGGCCAGTGGATCGTCGAGGATCTCGGGTCCACCAACGGCACGTATCTCGACCGGACCCGACTCACCACCCCGACACCCATTCCGCTGGGCGCGCCGATCCGCATCGGCAAGACCGTCATCGAGCTTCGGAAGTAAGTGCTACGTCATGAAAGAGCGCGAGCACAGCGATCGAGCCGCTGCGGTCCCCACAGCGGGCACGACGCGTCTCCCGACCGAAGGGTGGGAACCGTGCGGATGTACCCGGAGCCGACGGGCGAGGTGCGCATGAGTCTGTCACTGCGCTTCGCCGCCGGATCGCACAAAGGCATGATCCGGGAGGGGAACGAGGACTCGGGCTATGCCGGTCCCCGTCTCCTTGCCATCGCCGACGGCATGGGAGGCCAGGCCGCCGGTGAGGTCGCCAGCTCCGAGGTGATCTCGACCCTCGTGCAGCTCGACGACGACGTACCGGGCTCGGACATCCTCACGTCCCTCGGGGACGCCGTGCAGCGGGCCAACGACCAGCTGCGCGTGATGGTCGAGGAGGACCCGCAGCTCGAGGGCATGGGCACCACGCTCACCGCGCTGCTGTGGACCGGGCAGCGGCTCGGCCTCGTACACGTCGGTGACTCGCGCGCGTATCTGCTGCGCGACGGGGTGCTCACGCAGGTCACGCAGGACCACACCTGGGTGCAGCGGCTCGTCGACGAGGGCCGGATCACCGAGGAAGAGGCCACCACGCACCCGCAGCGCTCGCTGCTCATGCGGGCGCTCGGCAGCGGCGACCACGTCGAGCCGGATCTGTCGATCCGTGAAGTCCGCGCCGGTGACCGGTACTTGCTCTGCTCCGACGGGCTCTCCGGGGTCGTCTCGCACCAGACGATGGAGGAGACCCTCGCCAGCTACCAGGGCCCGCAGGAGACCGTGCAGGAGCTGATTCAGCTCGCGCTGCGCGGCGGCGGCCCGGACAACGTGACGGTGATCGTCGCGGACGTCCTCGACATCGACCACAGCGACACCCTCGCCGGGCAGCTCGTGGACACCCCCGTGGTCGTCGGCGCGGTCGCCGAGAACCAGCTCCAGCTGGGCGACAACGGCGCGATGCAGACCCCGGCGGGACGCGCCGCGGGCCTCGGCCGCCCGGTGCCTCCGCAGGGCGGCGGCTTCGGCCCGCCCGGCAGCGGTGAGCCGGACGCGTACATTCCGGAGGGCTCGTTCGGGGCGTACTCGGACGAGGACTTCGTGAAGCCCGCCCGGCGCGGCAGGTGGGTCAAGCGCTCGCTGATCGCCGCGCTCGTGCTCGCCGTGGTGGGCGGCGGCCTGTACGCGGGCTACCAGTGGACGCGGTCGCAGTACTACGTCGGCGCCAAGGACGGCCATCTCGCGCTGTACCGCGGCATCAACCAGGACCTGGCCTGGCTCAGCCTCTCGGAGCTCGAGGAGGAGCACCCCGAGGTCGAGCTGAGCTGCCTGCCGAGCTTCCAGAGCGAGAAGATCAAGGACAAGGGCCTGGAGCCGACGAGCCTCGAGGACGCCCGCGCCAAGATCGCGGAGCTGGGGGCCAGTTGCGAGGACGCCAAGCGCCAGAAGGCCGAGGACGAGGCCAAGGCGCCCACCGGCGAGGGCGAAGCGGGCGGCGCCGCAGGCACGGGGGACGGCAAGAAGACCGACCCGGGCACCTCGCCCACCCCGACCACATCACCGACGCCCACGACCGGAGCCGGCGGCCAATCCGCCGTACCGCAGTAGGCGCAGGGGGCTTGCCGACACCATGAGCAGCACTACACACACGTCCACCATCGGGGCGATCGGGGCGCCGAGCCGGCGCAACACCGAGCTCGCCCTGCTGGCCTTCGCGGTCCTCATCCCGGTGTTCGCGTACGCCAATGTCGGCCTCGCCATGAACGGCGAGATGCCGACCGGCATGCTCGGCTACGGCTTGGGCCTCGGGCTGCTCGCGGCCGTCGGCCACCTGGTGGTGCGCAAGTTCGCGCCGTACGCGGATCCGCTGCTGCTGCCGCTTGCGACGCTGCTCAACGGGCTCGGCCTGGTGGTGATTTGGCGGCTCGACCAGTCGCCGCGGCTGCAGCAGCGCGCGGAGACGTTGTTCGGCTCGTTCACGCCGGACGCCCCGAAGCAGCTGATGTACTCGGCGATCGGCATCGCGTTCTTCGTGGCGCTGCTGCTCATCCTGAAGGACCACAGGATCCTGCAGCGGTACACGTACATCTCGATGGCCGTGGCGCTCGTCCTGCTGATCCTGCCGATGTTCTTCCCGGCGGTGAACGGCGCGAAGATCTGGATCAGTCTCGGCCCGTTCTCCATCCAGCCCGGCGAGTTCGCGAAGATCATCATCGCGATCTTCTTCTCCGGGTATCTGATGGTGAAGCGGGACGCCCTGGCGCTCGCCTCGCGCCGCTTCATGGGCCTGTATCTGCCGCGTGGCCGTGACCTCGGGCCGATCCTCACCATCTGGGCGATGAGCCTGCTCATCCTGGTCTTCGAGACCGACCTGGGTACGTCGCTGCTGTTCTTCGGCATGTTCGTGGTGATGCTGTACGTCGCCACCGAGCGCACCAGCTGGATCGTGTTCGGCCTGCTGATGTCCGGGGCCGGGGCCGTGGGTGTGGCCACGTTCGAGTCGCACGTCCAGCAGCGTGTGGACGCCTGGCTGCACCCGTTCTCCGAGACGGTGATGCAGCAGAGCGACCAGGTCGCGCAGTCCCTGATGGCGTTCGGCTCCGGCGGCGTGCTCGGCACCGGGTGGGGCCAGGGCAACTCCGATCTGATCGGCTTCGCCGCCAACTCGGACTTCGTCCTCGCCACCTTCGGTGAAGAGCTGGGTCTCGCCGGAATGATGGCCATCCTGCTGATCTACGGCCTGATCGTGGAACGCGGTGTCCGGACAGCGCTCGCCGCCCGCGACCCGTTCGGCAAGCTGCTCGCGGTCGGTCTGTCCGGCGCCTTCGCGATCCAGGTGTTCGTGGTGTCCGGAGGCGTGATGGGCCTGATTCCGCTGACCGGTATGACGCTGCCGTTCGTCGCGGCCGGCGGTTCCTCCGTCATCGCCAACTGGGCCCTGATCGCGATCCTCATCAGAATCAGCGACACCGCCCGCCGCCCGGCGCCCACCCCGGCCTCCAACCCCGACGCCGAGATGACCCAGGTGGTGCGGCCGTGAACAAGCCCCTGCGCCGCATCGCGATCTTCTGCGGTGTGCTCGTGATGGCTCTGCTCATCCGGGACAACTGGCTGCAGTACGTCTCCGCAGAGGAGCTGCGTACGCACGACAAGAACCGTCGGGTTCTGATCGAGCGGTACGCGCAGGAGCGCGGCGACATCATCGTGGACGGCAAGCCCGTCACCGGTTCCGAGCGGACCACCGGAAGCGACTTCGCGTACAAGCGGACGTACAAGAACGGCGAGATGTGGTCGCCGGTCACCGGCTTCGCCTCGCAGGCGTTCGGCGCGACGCAGATCGAGTCGATCGAGGACGAGATCCTCACCGGCAACGACGACCGTCTCTTCTTCCGCCGCACCCTCGACATGATCACCGGCAAGAAGCAGGGCGGCGGCAATGTCGTCACCACGCTCAACGCCAAGGCGCAGCGGGCCGCGTTCCAGGGCCTCGGCACCAAGAAGGGCGCGGTCGCCGCGATCGACCCGTCCACCGGCGCGATCCTGGCGCTCGCCTCAACGCCGTCGTACGACCCGTCGAAGTTCGCCGGCAACGGCAAGTCCGACCAGGCGGCTTGGGCGAAGCTGGAGAAGGACCCGGACAAGCCGACCCTGAACCGGGCGCTGCGCGAGACCTATCCGCCCGGCTCCACGTTCAAGGTGGTCACCGCCGCGGCCGCCCTGGAGCACGGGCTCTACAGCGACCCGGACGACGACACCAAGACGCCGCTGCCGTGGACCATGCCGGGCACCACGACCGAGCTGAAGAACGAGGGCGACATCCCCTGTAGGAACGCCTCGCTCCGCCAGGCGCTGCGGGTGTCCTGCAACACCGTTTTCGGCAAGATCGGTTCGGATCTCGGCAACGACAAGATGCTGGAGACGGCGAAGAAGTTCGGCTTCAACAAGGAGCAGTTCGTTCCGGTCCGCTCCAACGCCTCGGTCTTCCCGAAGGAGATGAACAAGTCTCAGACGGCGCTCTCCTCCATCGGCCAGTTCGAGACGGCGGCGACCCCGCTGCAGATGGCCATGGTCTCCGCCGCGGTCGCCAATGACGGCGCCCTGATGGAGCCGTACATGGTGAAGGAGCTCCGGGCCCCGAACCTCGATGTGATCGAGAAGCACGAGCCGAAGGAGCTCAGCGAGCCGCTGTCCGAGCCGAACGCCCAGAAGCTCCAGGACATGATGGAGACGGTCGTCAGGCAGGGCACCGGCAGCAACGCACAGATCCCCGGCGTCACGGTCGGCGGCAAGACCGGCACCGCCCAGCACGGTGTCGACAACAGCGAGAAGCCGTACGCCTGGTTCATCTCGTACGCCAAGAACCCCGACGGCGGCTCACCCGTCGCCGTCGCCGTGGTCGTCGAGGACAGCGACGCCGACCGCGGTGACATCTCGGGTGGTGGCCTCGCCGCCCCGATCGCCAAGAACGTGATGAAGGCCGTTCTCGACAGCAGCACCGCCGACAACGGAGACGGCGGCGAGTGACCCAGGTCACGGCGGTACCGGTCCTGTATCAGGTATCCCACTTGGCCCGGATCACGCCAGGGAGGGCCGGTACGGTATGCCGGGACAGCACACCGCCGGACCACACACGGGTGCGGTCGGGACCGACGGAGAGGGCTGGTAGGTAGCTATGGAAGAGCCGCGTCGCCTAGGCGGCCGGTACGAGCTGGGCCAGGTGCTCGGCCGCGGCGGCATGGCGGAGGTCTACCTCGCCCATGACACCCGCCTCGGCCGTACGGTCGCCGTGAAGACGCTCCGGGTGGACCTCGCCCGCGACCCGTCGTTCCAGGCCCGGTTCCGCCGAGAGGCCCAGTCCGCCGCCTCGCTCAACCATCCGGCGATCGTCGCGGTCTACGACACCGGCGAGGACTACGTCGACGGGGTCTCCATCCCGTACATCGTGATGGAGTACGTGGACGGCTCCACGCTCCGTGAGCTGCTGCACTCCGGGCGGAAGCTGCTGCCCGAGCGGGCCATGGAGATGACCATCGGCATCCTCCAGGCCCTGGAGTACTCGCACCGGAACGGCATCGTCCACCGCGACATCAAGCCGGCCAACGTCATGCTGACCCGCACCGGCCAGGTCAAGGTGATGGACTTCGGCATCGCCCGCGCCATGGGCGACTCCGGCATGACGATGACGCAGACCGCGGCCGTGATCGGCACCGCGCAGTACCTCTCCCCGGAGCAGGCCAAGGGCGAGACCGTCGACGCCCGCTCCGACCTGTACTCGACCGGCTGCCTGCTCTACGAGCTGCTGACGGTCCGCCCGCCGTTCGTAGGCGACTCCCCGGTCGCCGTCGCCTACCAACACGTACGCGAAGAGGCGCAGCCGCCGAGCACCTTCGACCCCGAGATCACGCCCGAGATGGACGCGATCGTCCTGCGGGCCCTGGTCAAGGACCCGGACTACCGCTACCAGTCGGCCGACGAGATGCGTGCCGACATCGAGGCCTGCCTCGACGGCCAGCCGGTGGCGGCCACGGCGGCGCTCGGCGCGGTCGGCTACGGCGGCGGCCACCCGGACGACCAGCAGACGGCGATGCTGCGGCCGCAGAACGGCGGCGGCCAGACGTCGATGATGCCCCCGGTCAACCCGGACGACGGCGGCTACGGCTACGACGAGCGGCAGCCCCGCCGCCGCCAGAAGAAGGGCGGCGCCTCCACGGCGCTCCTGATCCTCGCGGCCCTCCTCGTCCTTGCGGGCGCGCTGCTCATCGGCAAGTGGATCTTCAGCGGCAGCGTTGCGGACGACGGCAAGGTGCCGGTGCCGAATTTCGTGGGCCTGACGCTCGAGCAAGCGGAGAAGAGGGCCGAGAACGGCGAGGTGAAACTCGACGTCACGAAGAAGCCGTGCGAAGGCGTGGAGAAGAACAAGGTCTGCCGCCAGACCCCGGACGGCGGCGGCAAGATCGATGAGGGCGGCTCGGTGTCGGTGGACGTCTCTACGGGCCCGCCGAAGGTCGCCGTGCCGAGCGTCATCGGCGACGACTACGACGAGGCGCGCAGCAAGCTGGAGAGCGAAGAGTACGGGTTCAAGGTCAAGAAGAAGACCAAGGAGACGTCCTCAGCGGAGCCCGGCACGGTCCTCGAACAGAACCCGACGAGCGGCACCGAACTGAGGAAGGGCTCCCCAGTCGTCCTGACCGTGGCCACGGAAAAGTCCAAGGAGACCGTCCCCGACGTCATCGGCCAGCAGCTCGATGCGGCCAAGCAGCAGCTCGAGGCCAACGGCTTCGAGGTGAACGTCACGAAGACACCGCGCAGCGACGTCCCCGAGGGTCAGGTCGTCGACCAGACGCCCAAGGGCAACACCCTGGCCGACCCGGAGTCGACGGTCCACCTGACCGTCGCCGAGGCGCCCGAGAAGACGGCAGTGCCCGAGCTGGTCGGGCAGAAGCTCAAGGACGCCAAGAAGGCCATCGAGGACGCGGGCCTCAAGGTCGGCACCATCAGCGGCGACCAGCAGGACGACGCCCTGGTGGCGGCAACCAACCCGGCGGCCGGTACCGAGGTCGAGGAGGGCACCGCGATCAATATGGCGACGGTTCCCGGCCAGGGCAACGGCGGGAACGGCAACGGCGGAAACGGTGGTGACCAGGGCGGCCAGATCGGCGGCGATGACGGCGACACCTTCTTCGGCGGGCCGTCGGGCTTCAGCAGCACCCGCAAGGACTGACCGGCACGGCTACCGGTAACAAGCAACAGCAACAGGGCCCGGCCCCCTCGGAAGGGGACCGGGCCCTGACGCGTACGAGGCCTGAGCCGTAGGAGGCCTGAGCCGTAGGAGGCCTGAGCCGTACGAGCCTCGTCGCTAACGCAGCTCCGCCGGTGGCGTCCGGTCGCTGTCGACCTTTTCGGTGCGTTCCAGTTCGCCCCACACGATGTAGCGGTACGTGGACGTGTAGACCGGGGTGCAGGTCGTCAGGGTGATGTAGCGGCCCGGCTTCTTCTTGCCCGATTCCTTCGGGACCTCGTCCAGGACGTCGACGTTGAACTTCGAGGTCTCCGGCAGCGTCTTGTAGACCTTGTAGACGTACCACTTGTCCTTGGACTCGAAGACGATCGCGTCGCCCTTCTTGAGCTTGTCGATGTCGTGGAACTTCGCGCCGTGGCCGTCACGGTGCGCGGCGAGCGAGAAGTTGCCCTTCTTGTCCTGGGGCAGGGCGGACTTGATCGGCTTGGTGTAGTAACCGGCCACACCGTTGTTGAGGGTGTCGCTCGCCGTGCCCTTCTTGACCAGGATGTCGTCCTGTTTCATCGCCGGTACGTGCAGGAAGCCGATGCCGTCCTTGGTGTCCAGGGCGCCGGGGCCGCCGTCGCCGTGGGCCCAGTTGTCGCGGACCGCGTCGCTCTGCTTCTTCGCCTCGCGGTCCGCCTGCACGTTGGTCCACCACAGCGAGTAGACGACGAAGAGGCCGAGGATCAGGCCCGCGGTGATGAGGAGTTCGCCGAAGACACTGACGGCCGTCGCTATGCGGCCCCGCCCCCGGCGCGTGGTGGCTCCCACTGTTTCTGCCCCGATCTCGTTCTGTCCCGCCCTCGCCTCGGTCAACGGACGAGGGCGTCCGGCTTGCCCTTGCTGCGCGGCCGCTCCTCGACCATCTTGCCCCACACGATCATGCGGTAGGTACTGGTGAACTCGGGCGTACAGGTCGTCAGCGTGATGTAGTGCCCGGGCTCGGTGAATCCGGAGCCCTTGGGGATCGGCGCGATGGTGCCCGTGTTGCCCGGGCTGGTCTGCGGCAGGATGCTCTGCATCGCGTAGACGTAGTACTTGTCCCGGGTCTCGACGACGATCTGGTCGCCCTTCTCCAGTTGGTTGATGTAGCGGAACGGTTCGCCGTGCGTATTGCGGTGTCCCGCCACCGCGAAGTTGCCCTTCTCACCGGGCATCGCGGTCTTCAGGGCGCCCTCGGCGTAGTGGCCGACCATGCCGCGGTCCAGGACCCGTTCCTTGTCGATGCCCTCGGCCACGGGCACCACCACGTCCAGGCGCGGGATGTGCATGATCGCGAAGCCCTGTCCGGGTTCGAAGGCGCCGGGGGCCCGCTTTCCGCTCGCCCACCCCTCCTGGATCTTGGACGCCTCGTTGCCCGCTTGCGCCCCGGCGCGGACGTTCGTCCACCACAGCTGGTACGTGACGAACAACAGCATCAGCACGCCGAGTGTGATGAACGCCTCACCCACGGCCCGGCTCGCGATCACCGCGGGGCTCGGCTTCTTGGCCCGCTCGGCCCGCCGGGCCTCGAGCCGGGAGAGCGGTGCCGCCTTCTTCTCCGGCTCCTGCTCCTGCTGCTTCTGCCTCTGGGACGACCCGGCCGCCGTGGCGGCGCGCGTGCCCGAGCCCCTGCCGCGGGGAGCGGCGCGACGGCGCCCTCCGCCTCCCCCTCGACCTCCTCGACCTCCTCGACCTCGCCCGGCGAGACCTATGAGGCCCGCAAGGCCCTCAACTCCCCAACGGTTCCGGGCCGCCTGCTGCGCGGCCCGGCGGCGGGCGGCGCGGCCGCCGGGGGCCGGGGCGGTGGCGGCCTCGGCGGTAGCGGCCTCGACGGTGGCGTCGTCCGCCTCGGCGGTCGGCCGGGGGTCGGTGTCGGCGGTACGCAGGCCCACCGTCTCGTCTTGGTACGGGAGTTGGGCCGGTGCGGGGGCGGTGCCGATGGCCTCCGGCTCACCGATGTCGTACGCGGTCTCCTGGACGTCGTACGCGGTGCCTTGGACGTCGTACGCGGTGCCTTGAACGTCGTACGTATCGCCCGGGACGTCGTACGAGCCGTACGCGGGCTCATGGAACTGCTCATGGAACTGCTCATGGAACTGCTCGTGGAACTGCTCATGAGACTGCTCAGGGAGCTGCTGCGCGGGCTGTTGCTGCCCCGGCAGCGGGTCGTTCAATGGATCGGCGAGGCCGTCCACCGCCGCCTCGAACGCACCGGCGGCCCCGTACGGCTCGTGCTCGTACGGGGCATCGGAGTCGCGCTCGGGACGGAGGGCCGTCACGCCGTGGCCCTGCCCACAACCGGCGCGAGCCCCGCCGAGCGGTCCACCGCCCCCGCGTCACCGCACTCGACCAGCCAGTTGGCGAGCATCCGGTGACCGTGCTCGGTCAGCACGGACTCGGGGTGGAACTGCACGCCCTCGACCGGCAGTTCACGGTGGCGGAGCCCCATCACGATGCCGTCCTGGGTGCGCGCCGTCACCCGCAGCACATCCGGAATCGCGTCCGGCTCCGCGGCGAGCGAGTGGTACCGGGTCGCGGTGAACGGCGAGGGCAGGCCCGCGAAGACGCCGATCCCCTTGTGCGTCACCAGCGAGGTCTTGCCGTGCAGGAGTTCCGGTGCGCGGTCCACGACCCCGCCGTACGCCACCGCCATCGACTGCATGCCGAGGCAGACCCCGAAGACGGGCACCCCGGTCGCGGCGCAGTGCCGCACCATCTCGATACAGACCCCGGCCTGCTCGGGCGCGCCGGGCCCGGGCGAGAGCAGCACGCCGTCGAAGCCGTCCTGGGCGTGTGCCGTGGAGACCTCGTCGTTCCGCACGACCTCGCACTCGGCGCCGAGTTGGTAGAGGTACTGGACGAGGTTGAAGACAAAGCTGTCGTAGTTGTCGACGACGAGAATGCGCGCGCTCATCGGGCCACCCCCACCAGGGCGCCGTTCGGCGCGGACATGCCCTGGTCCACCGTCACATCGTTGAACGGCAGCAGCGGCTCCGCCCACGGAAAGACGTACTGGAAGAGCAGAAACACCACGGCGAGGATCAAGATGGCCGAAATCACGGCCTTGATCCACGCGTTGCCCGGCAGATGCCGCCAGATCCAGCCGTACATGCCGTCCGCTGTCCCTTCCCGTGACGCCTGTGGCCGGTTGGCCCCGTGGCCTGTTCGGACCACGCCACCAGACTAAAGGGCGGCCCCCGGTGTCCGTGGGTCAGCTGTGCAAAGCCTCGGGCTTCCCCTCCTCGACCGGCTTGCTCGCATCGAGGTGCGCCCAGACGATCAGCCGATGGCTGTGGCCCCACTCTGGCTCACAGGTCGTAAGGGTGAGGTAACGGCCCGGCCCGTCGAAGACCTTCTCCCTTCCGGACTTGCGCGGCTCGGGGTCGATCACGCCGACGTCGCTGGGCAGCGTCTTGTAGGGCTTGTCGGTGATGCGGTACGTGAACCAGGTCGTGCCGTCGGTGAGCACCACCGGGTCGCCGGGGCGCAGCTTCGGGAAGTCCTTGAACGGGTCGCCGTAGGTGCGGCGGTGACCGGCCACGGAGAAGTTGCCCTTCTGGCCGAGCCGCGCGGTGGCGTCGTAGTGGCCGAGCCCCTTCTTCAGCGTCTCGGTCGCGGTGCCTTCGAGCACGGGCTTGTTCCACGTGAAACCGAACCGCGGGATGTACATCACGGCGAAGGGCTTGCCGTCCTCGTACGGGCCGGGGGCGGGCGGATTCGCAGCCTCCGGGGCGGAACCGGCCCCGTCGTCCCCGTCGTCCCCGGTGCCCGGATCGCCCTTGGCGCCCCCGTCGCCCTTGGCGCCCGCCGCCATCGCGCCCTGGGACCAGCGGTCCTGGAGCTGGTCGATCTGACGGTCCATCGCGCCGTCGGCCTTCACTCCGGTCCAGTACACGACGTACGCCACGAACAGGACGATCACCATGCCGACGGTGATGCACAGTTCGCTGAAGGTCCTGACGATCGCTCGCACCGACACGGGCGGGCCCTCCCCGGAACTACCTACCCCTCGACTACTCCGCAGGCTGCGCGTAGTGGAGATCCACTGTGCCCGAGTAGCCGGGAAGAGTCATCGCCCGGTGCTCGTCGACTTTCCAGCCCAACCCGTAGGCGTTGACGTACAGCATGTAGTTCTGGATCTCGGGGGAGGCGCTGAGCGCGGTCCTGAGCTTGTCCGGGTCGCCGACGGCGGTCACCTTGTACGGCGGTGAGTAGACCCGGCCCTGAAGAATCAGGGTGTTGCCGACGCAGCGGACGGCGCTGGTGGAGATCAGGCGCTGGTCCATGACCTTGATGCCCTCGGCGCCGCCCTTCCACAGCGCGTTCACCACAGCCTGGAGGTCCTGCTGGTGGATGACCAGGTCGTTGGGTTGCGGCTCGGGGTAGCCGGGGATGCGGGCGGTGGCGTTCGGCGGGGCGTCGTTGAGGGTGACCGTGACGGCCCTGCCCTTGAGCTTCTTGGTGCCGGCGGCCTCCTCAAGCGCCCGGAGCTTCGCCGCCTCCTCCTTCGAGCTGCCGTTGTCCCGCTGGGCGAGCCCGTCGATCTGCTCGCGCAGGGTGCCGTTGGCGTCGTCGAGGGCGCCGTTGCGGTGGCTGCGCTCCCGGATGAGGTCGGAGAGCTTCAGGAGTGAGGCATCCGTCCGGATATTTGTACCCTTGGCGGTATTGAAGCTGGTGAAGAAGATGAGACCGGCGAGCGCGAAGACGGCGGCGGTCAGCAGCCGCACCGGCCGCCAGCGGACACGGCGACCAGGGCCTGCGGCCCCACCGGGGAAGTCGGCAGAATTGCTCAACGTACCCTTACTCCTTACGGCGCCGCGGAAGCACTACGCTAACGGACGCCCAGGGGAGCCAGGAGCCCCCCTGTGTATCCCGAAAGCGCCTCCGCCCGGCGCCCCCAGCCCGACCCCGTTCTGCGCGGCCACGCAGCGCATCGACAGGAGAAACCCTCGTGCCGAAGTCACGCATCCGCAAGAAGGCCGACTACACGCCGCCGCCGTCGTCGAAGCAGACAACCAACATCAAGCTGACGAGCCGCGGCTGGGTCGTTCCCGTCATGCTGGCGATGTTCCTGATCGGCCTGGCCTGGATCGTGGTCTTCTACGTCACGGACACCCGGCTGCCCGTCGCGGCGCTCGGCAACTGGAACATCGTGGTCGGCTTCGGCTTCATCGCCGCAGGCTTCGGCGTCTCCACGCAGTGGAAGTAAGAGCCCGCGCCGACGCGCCGGGCAGGACGAGCACTGCGGCAGCCCCAGCACCACCGCCAAGCAGAGAAGCAGCGCCGCGCGCAAGCCTTCCCCCAAGCAATCCACTGAGTTATCCACAGCCGTTTCCACAGCTGCGGAAAACTACGACGATCTGTGGATAACCCATTGAGTGTTGACGCCGGTATGACCGGCGTCCGCGATGTGGAAAGACTGTCCGCCCCTTGTCCTCCCTGGGAAAACCCAGGTCAGCGACGAGGGGCGCGGTCGTTCCCCACAGCATGCACAGGATCGGGCACACGCTGTGGACAACTCTGACCCGAGGTGGCCCTACGTGAGCTGAACGGTCCGCAGCACGACCGTGGCCAGCGTGATCAGAAGGACAAGCCCACAGGTGCCCCACTGCACCAGGGTCCGCCGGTCCCGGGGCGCGTGCACCATGGCGAACGCGATGGCGATACCGGCCACCAGACCGCCGATGTGCGCCTCCCAGGCGATGCCGCTGAATCTGAACGTGATGAACAGGTTGATCGCGAGCAGCACCAGAACCGGCCGCATGTCGTAGTTGAGCCGGCGCATCAGCACCGCCGTGGCGCCCAACAGACCGAACACGCAGCCGGAGGCGCCGAGCGACGGCTGGGTCGGGGCCGCGACGAGATAGGTGAGGGCGCTGCCCGCGAGGCCGGAGAGCAGATACAGCGCGAGATAGCGGGCGCGGCCGAGCGCCGCCTCCAGCGGGCCGCCGAGCCACCACAAGGCCAGCATGTTGAACCCGATGTGCCAGATCTCCTGGTGCAGGAACATCGAGGTCACCAGGCGGTACCACTCGCCGTGCGCGACGCCCTCGGGAATGTACTGCGGCGGGGTGCCGCCGAGCAGGAACAGCTCGCGCACCAGGCTGTCGTCGACGCTCACCGCGATGAACACGGCGACGTTGAGCACGATCAGGATCTTGGTGAGGAGCCGCTGGTCGGCCACCACCACACCGCCCGCGATGTTCCGCGGCCGGCCGGCCGTGGGCGCGTGCCCGGTGCCGGAGCCCTCGCGGACGCAGTTCGGGCACTGGAACCCGACCGAGGCGCTGACCATGCACTCCGGGCAGATCGGCCGCTCGCAGCGCGTGCAGGTGATGCCCGTCTCGCGGTCCGGGTGCCGGTAGCAGCCGGGCAGGTCAGGTGTGTTCCGCGGCTCCTGCGGACTGCCGGGTGCCTGGTCCATGGGTCCCCTCGATCTCCGTACGACGGCAGGCGCTCCGTAGGGCACACGCTCCGTATGAAGACACATGTGCCCAACGCACTGCCCCGCCCATCCTGACGGATGAGCGGGGCAAAAAAGTTCCCGTGCGGGCGGGCCTCAGCGGCGCTCGATGACGACCGACTCGATGACGACGTCGTTCACCGGGCGGTCGGTGCGCGGGTTGGTCTGGGTGCCCGCGATGGCGTCGACGACCTTCTTGCCGGCCTCGCTGGTGACCTCGCCGAAGATCGAGTGCTTACGCGTCAGCCACGCGGTCGGGGAGACCGTGATGAAGAACTGCGAACCGTTGGTGCCCGGACCGGCGTTGGCCATGGCAAGCAGGTAGGGACGGTCGAAGCTGAGCTCCGGGTGGAACTCGTCCTCGAACTCGTACCCCGGGCCGCCCGTGCCGTTGCCCAGCGGGTCGCCGCCCTGGATCATGAAGCCGCTGATGACGCGGTGGAAGACCGTGCCGTCGTAGAGCCGGTCCGTCGACTTCTTGCCGGTCTCCGGGTGCGTCCACTCGCGCTCGCCGTTGGCGAGCTCCACGAAGTTCTTGACCGTCTTCGGCGCGTGGTTCTCGAAGAGCTCGATCTCGATGTCGCCGTGGTTGGTCTTCAGGGTGGCGTAAAGCTTCTCGGCCACGATCTGCCTTCCGTTGCCTTAACTGTCTCCCCGATCCTCGCACGGATCCGGCCACGCGAGCGCGGGGAGACCGCCCGGGCGGGGGCGCATGCCCCGGATGCCGTCCGCCACATGCCACTTGGGCGCTTCGGGAGGCACGATGCGGAAAAGGGTGGAAAGGTGACTTACCGTACGCCACCGAGGAGGAGGAACCCGTGACCCGCAAAGACAGCGTGCGCGCCGCGACCGTCTCGGCCAAGGACAGCGTGCGTCACGCCGCGGATGCGGTGGCGCCCTACGCCGGTACGGCCAAGGACCGGGCGGCGCACTACGCGCACGAGGCCCGCGTACGGCTGACGCCGATCATGTCCGACGCCGCGCACCAGGCGGCCCATCAGGCCCGCCACCAGTACGACGCCCACCTGCACCCGCGCCTTGAGCAGGCCCGTACGCACGTACCGCCCAAGGTCGACCGCGCGGCCCGCCGCACCCGTAGGGCCGCCGCCGATGCCGCGGCCGCCGCCAAGCCGCGCGTCGAACACGCCGTGGCCGTCGCACAGCCCGCCGCCAACGAGGCCGCCGCGCGCAGTGCGGCAGCCGTCGCGGCGCTGCGCGGCCAGGTCTCGCCCAAGGACATCCGGCGCCTCGCCCGCCGGCATCAGCGCCGCTGCGCGGTCGGCCGGGTGGCGAAGCGGATCGGCGCGATCGGGCTGCTCGGCGGCGCCGCGTTCGCCGCCTGGAAGTGGTGGGACAAGCAGGCCAACCCGGACTGGCTGGTCGAGCCGCCCGCCGCCACCGAGGTCGGCGACTCCGCCCGCTCCCAGCCGATCACCTCGGTCGACGGCAGCCCGGAACAGGACACGGTCGACCCCCAGGTCCGGTCCCAGCAGGCCGAGGCCGACAGGCCGGACAAGCGCGGCGAGGCCTAGGGCGGCGGCTGGTCGCCACGGCGGCCGCAGGACCGCTGAACTCCCGCGCCTACTCCGTGAGTTCGTAGCTGAAGGTGTACGGGACCGACGGCTCGCCGTGCCGCGCGGTGAAGCCGCCGGTGCCGCGCAGGCCGGTGAGTGCGCCGGTGCCCGAGCCCGGGACGACCTCGAAGGTGCAGTGCACCGTGCCGTCCTCGCCGAAGGTGCCGCGCTCCTCGACGGCGAAGGTTCCGGTACGACCGTCGACGCTGCCGGTGAGCAGCTCCATGCCGGTGAACGCGCCGGTCTTCTCGGTGACGTACACGATGGTGTATTCGCAGCGGGTGTCGGCGGCCTCGATGCCGCCGGAGAAGCTGTTGGTGACCTTCGCGTGTGCGAGCGCGGGACCGGCGCCGCTCGGCGTGCGGGCGTTCTCCTCCCAGTCGGCGAAGGTGAAGTGTCCGGTGGTCTCGGTGGGTTGAGTGGACTGCGTGGTCTGCGGGGTCTGCGTAGTCGGCGTGGTCTGCGTGGGCATACGGGTCGTGCTCCTCTCGGCCTTTGATGTGCCCTCAGCTTTGCGGCCGTATCTGACACCTTCTGTCAGGTACGGAGCACGGGCCGGGAGAATGGCGTCATGCGTGCCGACCGGCTGCTCTCCGTTCTCCTGCTGCTTCAGAACCGCGGCCGCCTGACCGCGCCCGAACTCGCCGCCGAACTCGAGGTGTCGGTCCGCACGGTCTACCGGGACATCGAGGCCCTCGGCGCCGCCGGTGTCCCGGTGGTCGCCGACCGCGGGCCGCTCGGCGGCTACCGGCTGCTCGACGGCTACCGCACCCGGCTCACCGGCCTCACCGACCCCGAGGCCGCGTCCCTGTTCCTCGCCGGGGCGCCCGGGCCCGCGCGCGACCTGGGCCTCGGCGCGATCCTCAGTACCGCACGGCTCAAGCTCCAGGCCGCGCTCCCGGCCGGGCTCGCGGACCGCGCCCGGCGGATCGAGGACCGCTTCCACCTGGACGCACCGGGCTGGTTCCGGGACGCCGATCCGGTGCCGCACCTGGAGCGGGTGGCCCGCGCGGTGTGGGAGCAGGAGGTGTTGCGGGTGCACTACCGGCGCTGGGACGACAGGACCCGAGTGCACCGCGAGCTGCATCCGCTGGGGCTCGTTCTGAAGGGCGGCATGTGGTACCTGGTGGCGCGTGCCGACGCGTCGATACGGACGTACCGCGTCTCCCGGTTCCTGGCGGTGGACACCGTGGCGGGGGAGAGCTTCGAGCGGCCCGCCGGGTTCGATCTGGCCGCGTACTGGGAGGAGTCGTCGCGGCGGCTCGAGGAGGCGCGGTACCAGGGGGTGGCCGTGGTCCGGCTCTCGCCGCGGGCCCGGCGGCTGCTGCCGATGCTGTTCGGGACGGCGGGGGACGCGGCGCTGCGGGACGCCGGGGAGCCGGACGCCGACGGCTGGGTGCGGGTGGAGCTGCCGGTAGAGGCGGAGGCCATCGCGGTCGGGGATCTGCTCCGGCTCGGCACCGACGCGGAGGTGCTCGGCCCACCGGAGCTGCGCGCGGCCTTGGCCCGGACGGTGGCGGGCCTGGCCGATCGCTACCGCGCACACGGGGAGGCAGAAGCGGACGGGGAGGCGTGAGGGATCTCTTCCGCTTTATGGGGCCGGATGAGCCGCAGCGGCCGCCGGAAAGGTATGGCGGGCGGGCCCGGCAGTGGAGATGATGGAGAGATCCCCGGCCGCGCCGTGGAACCCGTAGCGAAACAGGAGACTGCAAGAGAGACTCGGCGGCGGCCTGGACGAAGGGAGCGGACGCATGAGCGCTGCGGACGCCCTGTCTCCCGAACCGTCGGAACCGCCGGATCCGGCAGGACCAGCAGAACCGGCAGCACCGGCAGCACCGGCAGAACCGGCAGAACTGGCAGACAGCGAACGGTCGGCACAGCCCGGCGACGCACCTTCGGCACCCTCGGCGCGTGAGTCGCCCGGGACACCCGACCCACCACAGAACTCCGACGCGCCAAAAGACTCCGACGCACCAAAGAACTCCTCGGCCCGCACCACGCCGTGGACCCGCTTGGTCGGGGCCGACAGCGACCCCGCGCTCCAGCCGGGCGGGCTCCTCGACGAGCTGGGCGTGGCCGCCGTGGTCCTGGACGCGGACGGGCGGATCGTGCTGTGGAGCCCGCAGGCCGAGGACCTGTTCGGCTACCCCGCCGCCGAGGCCCTCGGGCGGCCCGCGGCCAAGGTCCTGGTCGACGAGGAGGACCTGGAGCAGGTGCTCACGCTGTACGCCGAGGTGATGGCGGACGGCACCCCATGGGCGGGCGTGTTCCCGGTGCGCTGCAAGGACGGCAGCAGGCTGTACGCCGAGTTCCGCAATATGCGTCTGGAGGACGACCAGGGCCGCCCCTACGCGCTCGGCCTCGCCTCCGACCGGGCCACGGTGCAGCGGATCGAACGCGATCTGGCCCTGACCATGCGCCTGGTCGAGCAGTCCCCCATCGGCCTCGCGATCCTGGACACCAACCTGCGGTACGTCCTGGTCAATCCGGCCCTCGAGCGGATCAACGGCGTACCCGCCGGGGAGCACCTGGGCCGGACCGTCCAAGACGTACTGCCGTTCCTGGACGTCACCGCCATCGCGGCCACCATGCGCGACGTCCTGCACACCGGCGCCCCGGTGCGGGACAGCTTCACGGTCGGGCGCACCCCGGCCGACCCCAATACCGAGCACGCCTGGTCGGTGTCGTTCTACCGGCTCGAGGACCCGTCCCGGGGCGTCCTCGGCCTCGCCGTGTCCGTCGTGGACGTCACCGAGCAGCACCGCGCGGCCACCGCGGCGGACCGGGCCCGACGCCGCCTCGCGATGATCGCCGACGCCACGGAGCGCATCGGCACCACCCTCGACCTGGACCTCACCGCCCGCGAACTGGCCGACAGCCTCGTCCCCGAGCTCGCCGACATCGCCGCCGTCGACCTCCTCGAAGCCGTGCTGCAGGACGGCCCGCCGAGCCCGTCCGCCACCGCCACCCGGTACCCCCGGTTCCGCGCGCTCGCGCTCAAGACGGCCTACCCGACCCCGGCCGTCCAGGCCCCCGACCCGGTCGGCCGGTCGATTCAGTACGACGACTCGCGCCTGGTCGCCAAGTGCATCCGCACCGGCCGCCCGGTCCTCGTCGCGCAGGTCGGGCCGAACGACATGAAGCGGATCGCGCGCGACGAGAACGCCGCGAAACTCCTGGCCGAGGCCGGGGTGCACTCGTTTCTCGCGGTGCCGCTGCGCGCCCGGGGCACGGTGCTCGGCGCGCTCACCCTGGCCCGCGCCCGCAACCCGCGCGGCTTCGACCACGACGACCTGCTGCTCGCCGGTGAACTGGCCTCCCGAGCGGCCATCTCCATCGACAACGCCCGCGGCTACCAGGAGCAGTCCCAGGCCGCGCTCGCCCTCCAGCGCCACCTGCTGCCCGTGCGCCCGCCGCGCCCGCCCGGCCTCGAGGTCGCCTACCGCTACCGGCCCGCCTCCACGGCCATCGAGGTCGGCGGCGACTGGTTCGACGTCATCCCGCTGCCCGGCCACAAGACCGCCCTCGTCGTGGGCGACGTCATGGGCAGCGGCCTGCACGCCGCGGCAACGATGGGCCAGTTGCGCACCGCGACCCGCACCCTGGCCGGGCTCGGCCTGGAGCCCACCGACGTCCTGACCCACCTGGACCGGATCACCGCCGACCTCGGCGAGACCATCGCCACCTGCGTCTACGCCGAGTACGACCCACACAGCCGCCGCTGCCGTCTCGCCACGGCGGGCCATCTGCCCCCCGTCCGCACCCACACCGGACCCGGCGGCGGCACGCCGAGCCTCCTCGACCTGCCCACCGGAGCACCCCTGGGCGTCGGCGGCGTCCCCTTCGAGGCCCGCGAGATCACCCTCGCCGCCGGCGACGAACTCGTCCTCTACACCGACGGTCTCGTAGAGTCCCGCGGCCAGGACATCGACACCCGCCTCCAGGCCCTGCCCCGCCTCCTCGACCGCCCCCGCGGCTCCCTGGAGGAAACCTGCGACCTCCTCCTCAACACCTTGCGCGACCACCAGGATCCGGACGATGTGGCCCTGCTGATCGCTCGTACGCATCCGTACAAGACGTATTGAGCACGACAAGACGTATTGAGCACGGCCGTACTTGGCGGTGCGGTCCAGGTCCACGTGCCTCGCTCACACCCCTCCGTGCGCCGGTGCACCGGCAGGCTCGTCTTCCCCGGGTAGGAACGGGTTGGCTACTGTGTGCCCGTCGAACCACGCGACGGGAGCCAGGAAGCCGGTGAGAATCCGGCACGGTCCCGCCACTGTGACCGGGGAGCGGACCCCGCATACGACCACGGCCGCGCGGCTGGAAGGTCGGGGCGAGCAGCGATCCGGGAGTCAGGACACTGACCTGTCGCGGACACCATCCACGGGGCGTGGACTCCAGGAGGCGTGCATGAGGTCTGCGGTGGCGACAGGCGCCGCGGCAGACCCGTTCGGGCGGCTAGGCGTGTGTGGCTGACGGCCCAGTGGGCCATGGCCGGTGCGTCGCGGTCCCGGCTGCCGGTCCCCTGGCGGATCGTGCTCCGGACCCGAGAGGACCCCGGATGCCTGAACGCACTGTGCCGAGCCCGGACGTCTCCCGCCGCAGACTGCTCGGTGGCGCGCTGACCGCGGTCGCCCTGCCCCTGCTCGGCACCGCCTGCGGGCGAGCCGGGACGGCGAGCCGCGGTGACGGTCTCACCGTCACCGATCTGACCGGCAAGAGCGTCGAACTGCCGCACCCGGCCCGTCGGGTGGTGACCATCCCGCTGCCGGCCGCGTCCATGGTGGTCGCCGTCAACGGCGGACCCGAGGTGCTGGTGGGGATGAACGCCGCCTCGCGCACCGCCGTCGCGGGCAGTTTCCTCGGCTCGGCCTACCCCGAGCTGCTCAAGGTCCCCACCGACGTGGCCGGTGCCGAGTTCGCGCCCAACGTGGAGAGCGTCCTGAACCTGAGCCCTGATGTCGTCATCCAGTGGGGCGACCGCGGCCCGGGCATCGTCGAACCGCTCCGCCAGGCCGGTCTGACCGTCGCCCGGCTCACCTACGGCACCCAGAAGGACCTGGAAGGCGCCATCGCGCTGTACGGCGCCCTGCTCGGCAAGCGGAAGCGGGCGGAGCGGATGGTCGCCGGGATGCGCGAGCGGATGAGGAAGCTGCGCTCCGAGCTTCGCACGCCCGGTGCCGGGGCCAGGTCCGCGCCGTCGGTGCTCTATCTGCGCGGGGCCACCGAGAGTCTGCAGGTCGGGGGCGGCGCCTCGTACAACCATTACGTCACCGAACTCGTCGGCGCCCGCAATCCCGCGGCCGGGATCGACAGCGAGCAGGCCGCCATCGACACCGAGCAGCTGCTGAAATGGGACCCCGACATCGTCCTCCTCGGCAACTTCGGTCCGGCGGCCCCGAAGGACCTCTACGGTGACCCGGCGTTGGCGAGTCTGCGCGCCGTGCGCGAGCGCCGCATCTACAAGGTGCCGCTGGGCGGTTACCGCTGGGACCCGCCCAGCCAGGAGTCGCCGCTCATGTGGCAGTGGCTCGCAGGGCTTGTGCACGGCACCGGCGCGCCGGGCCTGCGGGCCGAGGTGGTCCGCCAGTACGCGTTCCTCTACGGCGCCGAACCCACCGACGCCCAGCTGGACGGCATTCTGCGGACCAAGGCCAACTCCGGGTCCCGGGACTACGATGACTTCGGCCGCTGAGCGGGTCGGGCGCAGCGGCCCGGCGCGACCCGGCGGGCCGGGAACCACGCCGGTACGGGTCGGCTCGGCCCGTCGCCGCACCGCCCTCCTCGCCCTCCCGGCCGCTGTCGTGCTCGTGGCCGTCGCCGCCCTCGCCCTCGGCCGCTACACGGTCGGCTTCGACCAGGTCGTACGGATCCTCCTCGGCCAACTGCTGCCGCTGGAGCCGACGTGGACGCCGACCGAGGAAGCCACCGTGCTGCGCGTCCGGCTCCCCCGGGTGCTGCTTGCCATGCTGGTCGGCGCGGGCCTCGCCCTGTGCGGGGCGACGTTGCAGGCCGTCTTCGGCAATCCGATCGTCAGCCCGCAGATTCTCGGCGTCTCCTCCGGCGCGTCCTTCGGCGGGGCCCTCGCCCTCGTCCTCGGCCTTGGCTCGGCCGCGCTGGTGCTCGGCTCGTTCGGGTTCGGGCTGCTCGCGCTCGTCGCGGTCTTCGCGACCAGCCGGGTGCGCGGCCCGGCGCCACCCCTGACGATCGTGCTGTCCGGGATCGTCGTCGGGGCGTTCTTCGCGGCGCTGGTCTCGCTCCTTACGTATCTCGCCGACCCCTACGGCGAGTTGCAGTCCCTGGTCTTCTGGTTGCTCGGCAGCCTCGCCACCGCCACGTACGGCAAGGCCGCCGTGGCCGCGGTGCCGGTGCTCCTCGGCGGTGCGGTGATCTGCTCCCAGCGCTGGCGGATCAACGTGCTGTCCCTTGGCGATGAGGACGCCACGGCCCTGGGCCTTCGACCCGGGCGGCTGCGCTGGCTCCTGCTGACCACGGTGGCCGCGATCGTGGCCGGGGCGGTCGCGGTGAGCGGGGTCATCGGCTGGGTGGGGCTTGTGGTGCCGCATCTGGCCCGGCTGTGGGTCGGGCCCGACCACCGGGTGCTTATCCCGGTCAGCGCCGGTGTGGGGGCGGTGTACCTCACCGCGATCGACACCGTCACCCGCAACCTGAGCGTCGCCGAGATCCCGCTGGGTGTGCTGACCGCGCTCGTCGGAGCCCCGGTGTTCCTGGTGCTGCTGCACCGCAGCCGCCGAAAGATGTGGTCCGATGCTTGAGCTCGACCGGCTCGGCTTCGCACACCACGGCGACCGCTGGCTCTTCCGCAGCGTCTCGCACCGGCTCGCACCCGGGGAGATCCTCACCGTCCTCGGCCCGAACGGCCGCGGCAAGACCACCCTGCTGCGCTGCCTCGTCGGTCTGACCGAGCCCACCGAGGGGCGAATACGCGCCCAAGGAGCGATCGGCTTCGTCCCGCAGAGCCACCGCACCACCTTCGCCTACACGGTCCTCGACATGGTGCTGATGGGCCGCGTACGGCACCTGCGGCCGCTGACCACGCCCGGCCCCCGGGACTACGAGCACGCTCTCGCCGCCCTGGACAGGGTCGGCCTTACCGCACTCGCCGACCGTGACTATCCGACCCTCAGCGGCGGGGAACGCCAACTCGTCCTGATCGCCCGGGCGATCGCCGCGGAAGGCCCCGTGCTCGTCCTCGACGAACCGGCCTCCGCACTGGACCTGCGCAACCAGGGCCGGGTGCTGCACCTGCTGCGCTCACTCGCCGACGAGGGCCGCACCATCGTGCTCACCACCCACCATCCCGACCACGCCCTGGAGATCGCCGACACCGCGCTGCTGCTGTACGGCGGCGCCGACGTCCGGGTCGGCCCGGCCGACGCGCTGCTGACCGACACCGCCGTCTCGGCCCTGTACGGCGTGCGCGCCCACACCCTCACCCTCGACGCGGCCGGGGAGACCGACCTACCCCGCCGCACCATCGTGACCCGCTATGACCGTTACGACCAGGAGTGGTCCCCGTAGTCGCCCGACGCCCCTGACTTCGCAACTGACTTCACGACTGACTTCGCGCCCCGAGAGACACCCCGTCCGTCGCCCTCCGACAGAGGTACCGCCCATGACGCCCATGACGCCCATGCCCCACCTCGCCTGCACCGTCCGCCCGTGGGCACAGTTCCCGCTGGAACGTGCCCTGAGCGGCATCCGTACGGCCGGGTACGACGCCGTCGCCCTCCCGGTGCACGGGGTCACCGAGGTGATCACCCCCGACACCGCGGCCCCCCGCGCCGAGGAGATCGCCGCCGTCATCCGTGACCACGGCCTCGATCTCGTGATCCTCAGCCACGCCGCCGACCTGGACCGCGACGACGATGCGGCGCTGGCCGCCCTGCGCCGCCAGCTCGACCACTGCGCCCGGCTCGGGGTGGCGACGCTCGTCGACATGGGGTGTCCCGAGCCCGCACAGGGCGACCGCTATCTCCGGCTCATCGAGACCGCGGCCCCGTACGCCGCCGCCCACGGCGTGACCATCGCCGTCAAGCCGCACGGCGGGCTGACCCGTACCGCGGCGGACACCCTGTCCGTCGTCGAGCGCGTGGGCCACGAGGCGTTCCGGGCCTGCTGGGACCCGGGCAACCTGGTGCACTACGGCGGCGAGCCGCCCGCCCGGGGCCTTGCCGAACTCGCCCCGTACATCGCGGCGGTGGGGGTACGGGACCATCCGGACCGCGGCCGACACCGGGCCGACACCACAGGAGCCATGCCACCGGCCATCACCCCCGGCGACGGCATCGTCGACTTCACCGGGCTCTTCCGCACCCTGCGCGCCCACGGCTTCACCGGCCCCAGCGCCGTGGAAAGCGTCACCCGGCTCGGCACCGTCGAAGAACTGGACTCCGAGGCGGACCGGGCCCGCCGCAATCTCCTGGACGCCCGGGCCGGTCACACCCCCGACCGCCCACGACCGCAACCCGCGATCCCGGCCCGGCAGTCCTGCTCCCTGGTCGCCCGCGCCGCGGCCGAAGACCCCATCGGCACCGCCCGCCCCTTCGACCGCTACCTCATGCTCGAACTCCCGCTGCCCTGGCCGCCGGGGATGGGCACCCCGGTATGGGAAACCGACCGGGTCCCCGCTCCCCTGCGCGCCGCCCTCCGCACGGCCACCCGCCGCACCGAGGAACGCGGCCTGACCATGAAGACCTTCGCCGCGGCCCCGGACCCGGAGTACTCCGCCCCCGACCTGATGCGCGTCATCCGCTTCGACCGCACCCCCGGCCCCGCCGCCCCGCTCACCCGCGTCGAACACCACATCCCCGCCGACCAGGCCCCGGCCCTGATCCACGCCCTGTTCCCCGAGAACCCCGCCGAAGAACCCACCACACTGGCCCCCTTCACCGCCTACCGCGAAACCACCCCCCACCGCGATCTCGCCGTCTGCACCCACGCCTCGGTCGACGCCTGCTGCGGCACCCGCGGCTACCCCTTCTACCAACGGCTCCGCCAGGCCCACGGCAGCACGGGGACGGTACGGGTGTGGCGCATCAGCAGCTTCGGCGGCCACCGCTTCGCCCCCACGCTGGTCGACCTCCCCGAAGCCCGCTACTGGGGCAACCTCACCCCCGACCGCATGGCCCAACTCGTCGACCGCACCGGCCACCCCGCCGACCTGATGGACCTCTACCGCGGCTGGGCCTGCCTGCCCCACCCCGGCGAACAGGTCCTCGAACGCGAACTCTTCCGCACCTACGGCTGGGACTGGCCCCTCCACCACCTCACCCTGCAGCCCACCACCGACACCCGCTACGCCCTGACCGCCCACGATCCCCGCACCGGCACCACCCACCACCACACCGCCGACCTGCACTCCCTCGGCCCGCGACCGGTCCTCATCGGCTGCGACCGCACGGCCGGTGAGGTCCAGCGCTACGCCGTCACCCTCCACCGCGCTGCTCGGGCACGCACGAAAAATGCCCTCTGACCGCGTTTCCGCAGGTCAGAGGGCATTTCTTAGGTGGAGCCCAGGGGAGTCGAACCCGAAATCGTTACCTTCCTGACCTGCAACAACGCCGGAAAACCCGGACAAACACCCTCGTTTACATCCTGCTGGATCCCGCTCAGCCCTGCTCGATCCGGCCTCCGTGCTGACGTGTCAGCACGGACCAGCCGTCCGATGCAGTCGTGAATCCCAGACGCCTCACTCAGTGCGGAGTGATTCATATTCCAGCGATCACAAGCCGTTGGACCGCAAGTGCTAACGCAAACCCCATCTGAGCCTTCGGGTACACCACCAAGACGTGTCACACCGCGCCCCAGAGACTTCCCCTTCGGCCATGACGCAGCGGATGCGGGAAGCCCGGCAGAATACGCAAAGCAGTTGCCATCTGGTCCTCGCAAGGCGACAGACGCCAAGCCGAGCCCTAAGAAGGCCGGCACTCACGGAAGCAAGGGCAAGCGCTGACCGGAGTCCGCAGTGCGCACGCTCCCGGCCCTTCCCGAACGGGTCTGCTTCGCGAGTCCGACCCCGGCCTCTCCGGCTCTGCCACGCACCGCTCGGCGGTCCAGGGCCGGGGACCATGGTGGGAGGATCCGCGGGGCATCAAGCCGCGTGCCGACCGCCTCAAGGTGCATGGTGATGCCATGGATACGCGTCCTCCCGGCTTTACCGGGCCTCGGGGAAGAAGAAGCTGACGCCGACTTCGGGGTCCCATCCGGGGATGTCTTCGTGGGGGTTGAGGATCGACACGGCTGGGATGCCGTCGCGCTCGTCGAGCCAGAAGTGGATGTCCCAGAGGCGTCCGTGCTGGACTCCGGGCGGGCACGGCGGGTCGCATTCGTCCGGCCGGATGGGAAGTTCCTGGCCGGGGTTCGAGCCTTTGGGCTCGTCATCGGCCGGCGGCACAGCGATGTTCTGCCATGTGTCGAACGGGTGGATGCTCCGCTCGTGGACGAACCACTCGTCACCGGCGATGCACCTGCTGTCGAGTCCCTCGTCCCCCTCCGGGGGAACTCCCGGGGGATCTCCCGGGGTGTAGGACAGCGGGGTGTATCCCCAGCCGACGAGCCGGTACGGGAAGTCGGGGCCGAACGGGTCGATCGCCTCGGCATCCGTAGTACCGGGGCGGGGAGCGTAGAACAGCAGGTCGGGCTGGCCCGGCGTCACCGTCTGGGTGCCGAGGGAATCGACGACGCTGACGCCGATCCCGCGCGCGCTGGCGAATTGGTGGTCCAGAAGGTTGTAGGCCTTTTGGTTGGCAAGGTCGGGAACACCCAGAGCGGCCAGGTCGGCCTCGTTTCGCAGGGTCCGGTGCTCGCCGACGAAGGCCAGCACATCGGCTTGTTCCGCGCGCAGTGCGTCTCGTCGCTCACGCCCCGTGCAACGGTCGGGCTGTGCGGCATCGGCGTCCGCCGGGGCGGTGGCCGTCAGCGTCAGCACAAGGCCTGCGGCAGCCGCTACGGCCCAGCAGCGCTGCGAGATCACCTGTCGTGATGTAACCATGCGTCACCTCTTCGGAACCCACCGTACGTCGGGGCCCGTTGGCCTGCTCGTCGAAGGAGATGCCACGGAGATGCCGAGCAGGTGCCACGGCGGAGCTGAGGCGATGGGCCGGCCGACGGTCGCCAGGCGCACCGGGGGGCCAAGGCGAGCATCACCCGTCCGGCACGCGGAACGAGATCGCCAGTCCGTACGGCGTGACGATGGGCTCACTCACCACGCCGTACACAAAGGAACGTCGCGATGCGTTGGACCCGGAGAATGCGGACATTGACGGTTTCAGTGGCGCTAGGCTGCTCGTTGCTCACGCTCACCGCGCCCACCGTCGAGGCACAGGGCCCGACGCCGGTTCGCACGGACGGCTGCACAGCCGTGGTCGCCAATCCGGAGGTGCCGCTCCGCAACATCGACCCCCTCGTCCCGGACGAGTTCACCATCGACGCGACCAGGCCGCCCAGCCCCGATGATCCGCTGGAGCCGCGCGTCGCACTGGGCATCGAGGCAGTCCACTGCGAACGCGTGTGGGTCGGGAACTCGCGCCCCAGACCGTCCACCTGGTCGACGTTCCGGGTCCCCCTGCTGGTACCCCCCGAGGGAGAGCCGCCGCAGGAGCTGCTGCCGCCGCCACACTTCGACGTCTACCAGCTCTGGTACGTCTCGGACAATCTCGACCTGGTCAGGCTCCTGCGGCGGGAAGGGGGCGAAAGCCAGGACGAGATCGTCCACGTCCCGAATCTGAGGTTCGACCTGAGCTTCGGCCCCGGCGAGACCACGAAGGAGTTCACCTTCACGGCTCCTCCCCCTCGGGCACCATCCCCGTTCACCATCGAAGCCACAGTGAGCAGACCCACCGGGGCCACCCTCCCCCAGCTCTCCTTGCACCATTACTCGACCAACCCGCGCGGCTGGATGGTGATCGGCCAACCCGACACACTCCAGACCCTCCAGTTCGGATCAGCGCACGGAAATGTGATCGTCGAACCCAACACGCAGCTGGGCCAGGTGTTCTGCGACGACAATCCGAACGGGGAGTTCCGGGACGACCAGGCGGGCACCGCAACGTACGCGAGGGCCGACTTCAGCGTGATCGTCCGACCACGGGAAACGGAGCGCGAGCCGCGCGCTCAGTGCCCGTAGCCCCCTGACATCCGACCATCGGGCGACCGGAAACTTCATGGGCAAGGCCCGCAGTAGCCTCGAGGTATTCATCCAGGTCAACGGATCCTCGATCTGCCACAAGCCCGGTTGTCCCGGTAGTCGAAGGCGCCCAGGCGCAGATCGACCACGGCCCGGCCGCGCAGCGGCTTCGTCCCCGACAGCAACTCGTGCATGACACTCATCGCGGAACCGCACAGGATCAGCCGGGACCGAGGCCCTGCTCCGGGCCGTGTGCCTCGCTGGCCCTCGCCGTCGAGCTGCTGAAGCAGACCGGGGATCTCGGGTGATTACCGAAGCAGATACGGCAACTCGTCGATCACCAAAAGCGGGTTCGGCGAACGGGCCGTCATATCACGGGCTTTGGGCAGCACATCGCGCCAGTCCGTCAGGCGCAGACTCCCCGGCCGCAGACCCGCATGGGCAGCGACCGCATCACTGAACCGCCGGATCGCCGAAAGCCGTCCCTCCTCCCGGACGGCCGTGACATACAGGCGGCCGAACTGTTCGGACAAAGCCTGCAAGAGATACGACTTCCGGTGCCGACGGCGCCCCGACACGATGCCGAGCCGCATCGCGGGATCCGGATCAGCGACGCACTCCGCAAGCAGACCCCACTCCGTCCCGATCGACCACGTCATCCAGCTTGGCCAGCAGACTCTGCTTCACCGGGCCTCCCACACACGTCGCACTGAGATTGGCTCCCGACTGCTACAGCAGCAAGGCCTAGGGGATCCGCAGGGGAGAGACGCCTCCCCGGAACCCCGCAACACCCGCCTCCGCAGACGTCTGTCAGCACCACTGCGCTGACACGTCAGCACGGGAAACCGACGCAAAAAGACCCCTCCAGCCACGTTTCCGCAGGTCAGAGGGGTCTTACCGAGTGGAGCCTAGGGGAGTCGAACCCCTGACATCTGCCATGCAAAGACAGCGCTCTACCAACTGAGCTAAGGCCCCGAAGCGACGCCGACGGCCGTGGAATCACCGGGCGGCCGGTCGTCGGGGACCAGAGTACCGGGTTACCCCCCGAGTCTCACAAAAGCATTGGGGGTCCCGGTCCATGACCACTCTCCGTAGGATGCACGGCGAGGTTCGCGGCAGCGAAGCAGCAGCGAAGGGGAGACGCCATGGATGCAGCACAGCAGGAAGCGACCGCAAGAGCCCGAGAACTGCAGCGCAGCTGGTACGGGGAACCACTCGGGGCACTGTTCCGCCGCCTCATCGACGACCTCGGACTGAACCAGGCCCGGCTCGCCGCCGTGCTCGGTCTGTCCGCGCCGATGCTCTCCCAGTTGATGAGCGGCCAGCGCGCGAAGATCGGCAATCCGGCCGTGGTCCAGCGGGTGCAGCACCTCCAGGAGCTCTCCGGCCAGGTCGCCGACGGCAGTGTGTCCGCCGCCGAGGCCACCGCGCGCATGGACGAGATCAAGAAGTCCCAGGGCGGCTCCGTGCTCACCAACACCGGCCAGACGACGACCAGTTCGGGCGCCCCCACCGTCAAGCGCGTGGTCCGCGAGATCCAGTCCCTGCTGCGCAGCGTCGCCGCCGCCGGGGACATCCTCGATGCCGCGGACACCCTCGCCCCGACCCACCCCGAGCTGGCAGAGTTCCTCCGGGTGTACGGCGCCGGGCGCACCGCGGACGCCGTCGCCCACTACGAGGCGCATCAGAACTAGCAGAGCAGCCGCAGTGGCTGGGCTGGGAGTGCAGCAGGGCCATGGGTGAGGTCTTCGCCGGCCGGTACGAACTGGTCGATCCGATCGGGCGCGGTGGTGTCGGCGCGGTCTGGCGCGCCTGGGACCACCGACGGCGCCGCTACGTCGCGGCCAAGGTGCTGCAGCAGAGCGACGCCCACAGCCTGCTCCGCTTCGTGCGCGAGCAGGCCCTGCGGATCGACCACCCCCATGTGCTGGCCCCGACCAGCTGGGCCGCCGACGACGACAAGGTCCTGTTCACCATGGACCTGATCTGCGGCGGCTCGCTCGCGCATGTCATCGGGGACTACGGCCCGCTGCCGCCCGCGTATGTCTGCACCCTCCTCGACCAGCTGCTCGCCGGGCTCGCCGCGGTGCACGCGGAGGACGTCGTGCACCGCGACATCAAGCCCGCCAACATCCTGATGGAGGCGACCGGCACCGGCCGTCCGCATCTGCGCCTCTCCGACTTCGGCATAGCGATGCGCAAGGGCGAGCCGCGGCTCACGGAGACCGACTACGTGGTGGGTACGCCGGGGTACTTCGCGCCCGAGCAGATGCTGGGCGCGGAACCGGACTTCCCGGCCGACCTGTTCGCGGTCGGCCTGGTGGCCCTGTACCTCCTGGAGGGCGCCAAGCCGGACGCCAAGGCGCTGATCGAGCACTTCGCGGAACACGGCACTCCGGGGGCGCCGCGCGGTGTGCCCGAGCCCCTGTGGCAGGTCGTCGCGGGCCTCGTACAGCCCGATCCGGAATCCCGCTTCCGTACGGCGACGGGCGCCCGCAAGGCCCTGACCGCGGCCGCCGAACTGCTGCCCGAGCCCGGCCCCGACGACGAACTGGTGGAAATCTTCGACCAGTTGGGCCCGCTCCCGTCCGACTTCGGCCCGGACGGCCCGCTCCGACCTCGTACGGACATCACGTCTGCGGGGATGGGGCGCGGGCCTCGTACGAGCACGGGAACGGGAACGGGAACAGGAACGGGTAGCGGAACGGGCGCGGGCATGGGAACCAGCCCCAACCCCCCGCCCGCCGCACCTCCCGCACCCCCGGCCCCGGCGCACCCGCCCATCCCGCCGATCCCGTCCATGGCGCCCACGGCCGCCCCGCAGCCCTTCTCCCCGTCGGACACCGGCAGCTTCCGTCTGCCGCCGCCCCCGCCGGGGAGAACCCCGAGCCCGCCACCCCCGCGCCCGTACGCCCCTCCGGCACAGCCCAGCACGCCGCCTCCGGCACCCCCGACGCCCCCGGCGCACCCTCACGACGCGACCCCGAGTCCGCCCCCGGCACCAGCACCAGCACCAGCCCACTCGAGCCACACCGCCCACACGGAGTCCCCGGCGCAGTCCTTCACTCAAGCCACCGCGCCCCGGCTGCCCGCCCGGGCCGAGCCGCAGCCACAGCCACAGGAGTCGACCCGGGACCTGTCCCGTACGCCGGAAGCGGGGGACCCCGCAAAGTCTCCGCGCAAGCGCGTGGGCCCTCCGCGCAAGGTAGTGGTCCCCGTACTCCTGCTCGCCGTGCTCAGTTACGCGGTGGGCATCTGGGCCCTCACCCGCATCTGACGTACCGCCAGTCAATGCGGCGTGGCACGGCGGGCACCGCCGCACGTACTACACCCGAGCCGCAGCCCCCCGCCGTTCACGCCGCACCGCAAGCACCCGCCACACGCCAAGCCCGAGCACAAGCAACGTCCCGGTCCCGAGCCCCGCGGCCGCGACCACCTGCATCGTGCCGCTCGGCGCCGCGGCGGCAGCGCCGTCACCGCCCCCGCCGGACCGCTCCGCACCACCGGCGCCACCGCCGTCCGAGCCGTCCGAACGCTCCTGCGACGACTCCGAACTCCCCTGCTCCGCCGCCTTCGTGTCGTCCGTGGTGACCTGGAAGACCCCCGGGTCGCGTACATACGCGGGCCCGTCCACGGCCTTCCCCCGCACCTCGATGCCGAGGGTCACGTCCAGCGGGCCGCTGCCGTACTTCTCCGCGACCTCCGGGTCGAGCGACACCTTCAGGTAGTAGCCGCCCGCGAAGCGCAGGTGCTGCTCCTCGCCGCTGCTCGCGCCGAAGCGGTTGCGGTAGTCGACCGCGGGCAGCGACTCCAGCTCGGCGAGCGCGGGGCGGCAGTTGTACGGCTGGTTGTCCGAGGTCACGCTGTTCCGTGCCGGGTTGACCAGCTCCAGGGCGAAGGCGCGGGAGACCAGGCCCTTGCCCTTGGCGCAGGCGCCGAGCTCGGCCGATGCCAGGACCCGCTGGCCCCAGTCCACCGGCACCCGGTAGAAGCGGGTCTCGCCGGGGCGGATCCGGTCCGTCCAGACACCGGTGCCCACGGTCGCGGCGGTCGCGAAGCCCGTGCCGCCCCTGCGCGCCTCCGGCTCTCCGCCCGGCGACGCGTGGGCGCGCGGGGGCGAGGCCGCGGGGGGCGCGGAGGAGCCCGTGCCCTTCGCCGCGGGCTCGGTGAAGAGGCGCAGCTCCAGGTCCCAGGCGTCCTGCGAGGAGGCCCCGTCGGTGGTGCGCTCGACGAGCACGTCGTACGTCCCCGCCCGGCGGCAGGCCTTGCTGCCGGGCTCGACGGCCCGTTCGGCCGCCACGGTCAGCGGCCGCGGATATGTGTCGCCCGCGAAGGTCGCCCGCTCGAAGCCGCACTTCGTACCGTCGCGGTCGAGGATGGTCACCGCGATCCCGTCGCTGTAGGTGACCCGGCCGTCCCATCCGGGTACGGCCGCGACCGAGAAGTAGGCGTGCGAGGCCTTGTCGAGCCCGACCCGGAACCAGCGCTTCTCGCTCGGCCCGATCGCGGCCTTGTACGTCTTGTCCGCCTCGATCGGCGTCCGGCTGACCCGGCTCGTGCCGCCGGTGACGGGGGTGGCGTCGTCGGGGAAGTCGTACGGCCGCGGCTCACCGTCCGCCGCCCAGGCAGCCTGCGCCGGGACCGCCAGGACCGTGTACATGACGGCACACAGGGCCGCCACCACGCCCGCGCCACCCCTGCGACCGCCGCGTCCGCTGCCGCCGCCCTTACCAGGCATGCTGCCGCGCCGCATCCTCAAGCACCGCCCCTCGTCGTCCCCCGGCAGCGCCCATCAAGGCGCGCACCGGCTTCACGTCAGCGAATGTGCACACACGGGGGCAAGTCGCCCTTGGTGCGACTCACGCGACATGTCCCCAGAGGCAACACAGAGCCCCGGCCGCCAACGGCAACCGGGGCCAGTGAAGTGACTGTCGAAACTAGTGACCGTCGAAGGCTCACGAACCTGCGGGCACGGAGTCGGTCGCCTCCGTCCACAGATCCTGCTCGGCGCGATCCGCCTGGATCTGGCGGTACACGAGGAGCCCGCCGATGGCGGCCAGTGCGACCAGGAGAAGCTTCTTCACCGCGCTACCTCGTCTTTCCTTGACGTAGGGGACCTCTGCCGCCCGACTATACACACCGCCCGATACCAATCGGTGACCTCCCGCCGGGCCAACTCCCGCCCCCGGCACAGCAATCACCCCGGTCGGCCGCACACCGCCCGCAACGGCCCGCCGACGGCCATGACCACCCGTATCTCTCCAGGGGTCCATGCGCCCATCCGTGTGGTGTTCATCTGAAGATCCACGAATCACGGCCGCCGCTCCACCACTTCTCGGCCCTCGTACACATCATGAGGAAAGTACGCAAATCCGCCGACCCGAAAGTGAGGGATCGTGGCTAAGCACAAGGTCATCCGCGTCTGGTCCGTCATCGTGACTGCTCTGTTGGCGTTCTTCGCCTCTCTCGGCCTGAGCAGCACCGCCGCCGCCACCCCGGCCGTACCGCAGGAGGAAAGCTCCGGCAACCGCACGGCCGAGCCCGCGGCGCAGCACACCGACCGCACCGCACCCGTGACACTGCCCGCGGCCCGGGCGTACGACGGCTCCAGGCCCCCGACGATGAAGCAGCGCATCCGCGCCGAGGCCCACGGCTCCTCGCCCAGCTCCCGCACCGTGAACCTGCCGGCGGCCCCGCTCTCCGACATCCACCAGGTCGACAAGACCAAGGAAGCGGACGTCCTCCCGCCGCGCCCCCGGCCCGGCAACGCCACGGCCCTTCTGGGCGAGTGAGCCCTTCGGCACACGCAGTTCGTACGTCCACAGCACAACCGGTTTCCGTACATCCGCAGCACAAGCGGTACCCGTACGTCCACAGCACAGCGGTTCCCGTACATCCGCAGCACCCGCAGCCCGGAAGCACCTGATACGGACTCGATCTCCTCGAAATACGTAGTCGATCCCCTCGAACACCTCGAGCACCAGGCGTGTCACGTCCGCCTGTTTCCTCGACGGCCCCCTGGTCGCCCCCTCCGGCGTCCGCCGCGGCCGCACCACCCACCTCCTCAGGTCGTCAACACCTGTTGAGGAGTCATAGGGTGTGTTGCGTCGGAGCGGACGGGACGGTGAGCACCATGGCGAAGGCCTACGAGCGGATCGCCGATGACCTCCGTAAGAGCATCCGCGCAGGTGAGCTGCGTCCCGGCGACCGTCTGCCCGCCGAGACCCGGCTCGCGGAGAAGTACCGCAAGAGCGTGCCTACGGTCCAGAACGCCCTGCGCGTCCTCCAGGGCGAGGGGCTGATCGAGAAGCATCACGGCCGCGGCAACTTCGTCCGGAAACCCCGCACCAGAGCGCTGCGCGACAACTCCCGGCACCAGTGGGAGAAGGACCGCGCGCGCAAGCCGAGAGCGAAGCGGGTACAGACCGGCGCCACCGAGCGCGAGACCGGACTCGAGATGAACGATCTCGTCTTCCACGCCGCGTACCGCGAGGTCGAGGCGGACCAGGAGCTCGCCGAGGCGTTCGGCATCACCGAGGGCGACAGCCTGCTCGAGCGCACCTACCGGACCAGGTGCTCGGCGGAGACCGCTCCGTTCAGCCTGGTGACGTCGTATGTCGTACGCGCCCTGATCGAGTCGAACCCGGACCTCCTCAACGACGCCAACGAGCCATGGCCGGGCGGCACTCAGAACCAGCTCTACACGGTCGGCATCGAAGTCGACCGCATCGAGGAACGCGTCACGGCCCGCCCTCCGAAGCCCGAGGAGGCCGAGGAGCTCGAGCTGCCGCCCGGCACGTCCGTCCTGGTGCTCCGCAAGACCTCGTACGACATCCATGACCGCGTCGTGGACATCTCCGAGGTCATCCTGCCGGGCGACCGTACGGAGATGTTGTTCACCACTCTCCTGGAAAGGTGGTGACCGCCGTGTCCCGGCGCATCATCATCGTCACCGCTGTCCACGCGCCGTCCGCCCCGTTCCTCGCGGACGCCTATACGTCCCTGTGCGAGCAGGAACTCCCCGAGGGTTGGGCGTGGCACTGGCTGATCCAGGAGGACGGCCGGAGCGACGCGGTCCGGCCGCATGTGCCGGAGGACGAGCGGGTGACCTTCCGCCAGGGGCGCGCGGGCGGGCCCGGTGTCGCGCGCACCATGGCGCTCTCCGCGGCGGACGGTGAGTACGTCAAGGTGCTCGACGCGGACGACCAGTTGGCGACGGGTGCGCTCGCCCGCGACCTCGTCGCGCTCGAAGCCGACCGCAGCCTCGGCTGGGCGACGTCACGCGCCCTGGATCTGCTGCCGGACGGCTCCACGGTCGGTTTCCCCGGGGACCCGGCGCACGGACCGGTCGAGCGTGACGCCGTGCTCGCCCACTGGCGGGCGAACGACCACCGCGCCCAGGTCCATCCGGCGACGCTCTGCGTCCGCCGCGACCTTCTCCTGGCCCTGGGCGGCTGGATGGCGCTCCCGGCCTCGGAGGACACGGGCCTGCTCCTTGCCCTGAACGCGGTCAGCCGCGGCTGGTTCTCCAGCGAGGTCGGACTCCTCTACCGCAAGTGGGAAGGCCAGGTGACCGGCCAGGCCGCCCACGTGGACCCGGCCGAGCGCGAGGCCCGCATGGCCATCGTGGACGCCCGCGCCCGCGCCCTCGCCGACCTCGGCTGGCGTTACCCGGCCGACGGCACTACCACCGGCTGACCCACCGTCCGACCGACCGCAGGTCGTTCCAGCGACGTCAGGGCAGCTCCTCCGCATCGACCCGGGAAAAGATGAGGTCGGTCTCGCCCACGACCGGTACCCGCCACCGGACCGGCACCAGGGGCGCGCCACTTAGCGCCTTCGGATAGCTCTCCGGTGCGTAGTCGTTGGCCAGCCGGTACACGTGGAACCCGTGGCCCCGCATGATGTCCATCAACTCGTCCACGGAGTCGCCGAGTTGGGCCATCCGGTCGGGGGTGACTTCGATGGTGAGCTCGGCGTCCTCGCGGAGCTCACCGAGCATGGGGGCCAGGCCGCGTACGACGCCGCCCTCGGCGCCCTCCACGTCGATCTTGATGACGCGCGCGTTGCGGATCTCCGTCGGGTCCAGGAGGTCGGGGAGCGGGCGGGCCTCGATCTCGAAGGTCGCCTCCGCCGGGCCGTCGTACGGGACGATGCTGTTGGCTCCGGTGTTCTCCGAGCTCGCCAGGACGAACGTCAGCGGCTTCTCGGTGTCGGACACGGCGGCGTTCACGGCCCGCAGATTGGCGCAGTCGTTGAGCTCGGCCTGGCGCAGCAGGGTCCGGTGGATGACCGGCGACGCCTCGACCGCCACGACCCGGCCCTCGGCACCGACCAGCCGCGAGGCGAGCACGCTGAAGTACCCGATGTTGGCACCGACGTCCACGAACCCGTCCCCGGGCCGCAACCGCCGCCGGAGCCAGCTCGTCATGTGCGGCTCCCACACCCCGAACAGGTAGAGATACCGCTGGATCAGATCCCGCGTATCGACGGCGAACCTGGCCCCGGACCGGTCCTGGACCACGCGCCGCCGCGGCACGTCACGCAGCCGCGGGTTCAGGTACCGCGCCGCGAGCGACGCCTTGCCGAGGGACCCGGGGGCGTCACGTACGTAGCGGCGCCCGAGGGTGACCAGGGCCTCTGAAAAGGGGGTACGCAACCGGCTCGCCTTCCGCTGGGGTTCAGCGAAACGGTAACTCCGCTGCGCGGGCCGCTGCCATGGCCGGTCCTGCGGCGGCTCAGCGATCCGCGTCGTACGGCAGCTCAAGCATCCGGATCGCGTTGCCCCGGAGCAGCTTGTACGCCACGTCCTCCGGGAGCGCTCCGACGTGCTCCTCGGCGACCTTTTTCGTGTGCGGCCAGGTCGAGTCGACATGGGGGTAGTCGGTCTCGAAGGTCGCGTTGTTGACGCCGACGGTCTCGATGGAGTCGATTCCGTGCTTGTCGCGGAAGAAGCAGCAGAAGATCTGCCGGTAGTAGTACGAGGACGGGGGCTCGGGGATCAGATCCTTGACGCCGCCCCAGGCCCGGTGTTCCTCCCACACGTCGTCGGCGCGTTCGAGGGCGTACGGGATCCAGCCCATCTGGCCCTCGCTGTAGGCGAGTTTGAGCCGCGGGAACTTCACGAGCACGCCGCTGAACAGGAAGTCCATCATCGAGGCCATGGCGTTGTTGAAGCTGAGCGAGGCCTGGACGGCGGGCGGCGCGTCGGGGGATGCCGCGGGCATCTGGGAGCTGCTGCCGATGTGCATGTTCACCACCGTTCCCGTCTCCTCGCACGCCGCGAAGAACGGGTCCCAGTAGCCGGAGTGGATCGAGGGCAGCCCCAGGTACGTGGGGATTTCGCTGAAGGTCACCGCCCGCACCCCACGGGCGGCGTTGCGCTTGATCTCGGCGACGGCGAGGTCCACGTCCCACAGCGGGATCAGGCACAGCGGGATCAGCCGGCCCCCGCTGTCGCCGCACCACTCCTCCACCATCCAGTCGTTGTACGCCCGCACGCACGCGAGCCCGACCTCCTTGTCCTTGGCCTCGGCGAAGGTCTGGCCGCAGAACCGCGGGAACGTCGGGAAGCAGAGCGAGGCCTCCACATGGTTGAGGTCCATGTCCGCGAGCCGGGCCTTGGGGTCCCAGCAGCCGCGCCGCATCTGCTCCCGGGTGATCCCGTCGAGCGTCATCTCGTCCCGCGAGAAACCGACGGCGGCGATGATGCGCTTGTACGGGAAGATCTCGCCCTCGTACTCCCACCAGTCCGTGACCTGGCCTTCAGGGTCGGTGGTGAACCGGTACTTCCCGCCGATGTACTCCAGCTCGCCGATCCCCGCGGTGAAGGGCTTCGGCCCCTTGTCGCGGTACTTGCCCGGGAGCCAGGTCTCGAAGAGGTGCGCGGGCTCGATGACGTGATCGTCCACGCTGATGACCTTGGGGATCTCCCTGGCGCTGCTCTCGTTGCTGACCACGCTCGTACCCCCTACTGCCTGCCGGTCTTCCCGGCCCGAGTCACTGGATCTGACGATCCATCAGATTCGAGGTTATGGCCTTGCCCGAGCGACGGCAAGGCACTCCCGCAAAGTGCAGCCCCTTGCGCGATCGCCCGCCTATCCGCTGAACTGACGAATCGTCAGATTTCTTGGTGGAGGGGTACAGGATGCAGACGATCTGGCTCAGCGGAGCGGAGTGGCTCGCGGTCCTCCGTATCGGCCTCGGCCTGTGGTGGCTGGAGAGTTGGCGCCACAAGGACAAGAAGGACTGGTTCGGCGGCGGTGGCATCCGATGGGCGGCGAGCGTCGCGGACAAGCACCGCTGGGCCTTCGTGCGCCGGAGCTTCGACGGCATCGTGAAGCCTCGCCCGCGGCTCATGGCGTACGTCGTCGCCTACGCCGAGTTGGCTCTCGGCCTGGGCCTGATCTTCGGCCTTCTGACGCCTATCGCCCTGGTCGGCGGCCTGCTGCTCAACCTGATCTATCTGGTCCTCATGATCCACGACTGGGCCGAGCAGGGACAGAACCTGATGATGGCGCTGATCTCGCTCACCGCGCTCTTCGCCATGAGCTGGCAGACCTGGTCGCTCGACAGCGTCTGGGGGTTGTTCCTCTAAGCGGCCCGAAGGTCCAAGCTCGAGGCATGACGTCATGGACTTCGGACCGCCCGGTCAACCGTTTCGCAGGCCTCCCGCGGGGCGTCCTCGGCCGCCTCGGAGGCCGGGCCATGGCCCGGGGCAACGACGCGGCGCAGCGCGAGGCCCTCGGCCTGCTCACGATCAAGCCCGGCGACCGGGTGCTCGAGGTGGGGCACGGCCCGGGCGTACTCATCCGGCTGCTCCTGGACTCGACCGAGGCCGCGTACGTGGCCGGAGTCGACCCGTCGGACGTGATGCGTGCGCAGGCCTCGAAGGTCGCCTCGGACGCGATCCGTGCGGGCCGAGCGGAGATCCGCGCCGGTGCGGCGGACTCGGTTCCGTACGACGACGCCTCGTTCGATCACGTGATCTCGGTCAACAATGTCGCCATCTGGCCCTCGCTCGAGCCGGGCGTCACCGAGCTGTGCCGCGTCACGCGCCCGGCCGGAACGGTCACGATCGCCTGGCACAGCCGTACGTCCCCCTCGCGCTTCGAACGCGCGATGGGCCTCGACGAGGACAAGCTCGACCGCATCCAGCGAGCGCTCGGTGCGCACTGCGCCCAGGTGGCGCGGCACGACCTCGCCCACGTCGTTTGTTTCACGGGAAACATCGGCTGAGGGCTGACCCATCGATACGTGTGCCCATCAATGCGTGAGCCGCTATGGCCTCTTGGCGGCCACGGTGGCACCCTGCCGCACGATCCGCCCTGTCGGACGAGGAGCTGACCATGCGCGCATACGACGCCCAGGAGTCGACGCAGACCGCCGAGGACGCCCCGAGCGAGAGCCACGCGGCCCGTACCAGGAGTGCCGCGGCCCGTACCGCGGCCACCTGCCACTACCTCACCAGCAGGCACAGCGCTCTGGTCGCGAAGCGGCAGGTCGGCGAAGCCCTGGAGGGGCCCGTTCTGAAGGCCGAGCATGCCGTGCAGACGGCCGCTCAGGCCCTGAAGGCGCTCTCCGCGAGCGCATCCGACCCCGCCGCGGAAGCCCGCTGCGCCCGGAACGCCTCCGCCGCCGCCGCGCTCGCCGCCCGGACGGCTCAGGCCCACGACCAGTCCGGTGACGAGGCCGTGGCGGCCGCTCGTGCCGCTCTCCATGCCTCGCAAGCAGCGGGTGCCGCCGCGGCGCGGGGAAACCTGGGCACGAACAAGGACCTGAACGACAAGGCGGATGCCGCCGAGAAGGCGGCTGTGGACGCGGCCGAGAAGGCGGGCTGGATGCAGCCGGATAAGGAGTACCTGTCGCAATCGCCTGCATCCGGCGGGGAGTTCACGATCTCGCTCGCGGACGTCATGCACTTGGAGCACTAGAGGCCCCATGGAAGAACCCGACCGCTGGCGACGGGGGATGCACCAGCGATCGGGCTGCATCCAACAGTAACAAGCAAGTTCGCACAGGGGGAGCCAACCACCCAGGGAGAATGCGGAGTTGTGAGCTGGGTCACCTGGCGCGAGGCGGCGCGGGGGAGGACCGGCGAAGCTGGAGGCATCGTTACCCGTCACACGGAGGGTCGTACGAGAGGCGGGGCAGATGCTCCTGCCAGTTCTCCCGGGTCAGAACGCCCCGCGTGGTCGAGCAGATACGGCGAATCGCCTCATCGGTGTCCAAGTTCCACATCCGGACGGTATCGGCGCCGCTCGACACCCCCAGCATGTGGCCCTGAGGGCTGAACGACAGGAAATTGCCGGTCTTGGCGTTGGGGCTCATCGCTTCGCCTATGGGCGAGACCCGGGAGGGCTGCGCGACGTCCCAGAGCCGGACCCTGTTGTCGTTGGCGCCACTCGCCAGGGTGCGGCCGTCCTTGCTGAACGTCAGCGACACCACCGCGTCGGTGTGGCCCGTCAGGCGGGGGCCGAGGCGGGTGGCCTTACGGGGGTCGGTGACATTCCACAGCCGGACCGTGCCGTCGTCGCTGCCGCTGGCCAAGGTATGGCCGTCCGGGCGGAAGGCGAGCGTGTTGATGGGCCCCAGGTGGCCGGTGAGCGGCTTGCCGAGGCGGGCGGCATGGCGCGGGTCGGTCACGTTCCAGAGCCGGATGGTCCCGTCCGCGCTGCCACTCGCGAGCGAGCGTCCATCCGTACTGAACACAAGGGAGTTGACGTATCCGGTGTGGCCGGTCAGCGGCGCTCCGAGCGGAACGAGGCGGGACGGATCGGTGGCGTTCCACAGCTGTACGGTGCGGTCGGTCTGAGCGGTCGCGAGCGTACGTCCGTCCGGGCTGAAGGCCAGCGCGTGCGGGCCCGCGAAGCGTGTCCCGAGTTCCACCGGCTGACCGTAAGGGACGGGCCGCGTCGGCTTCGTGACGTCCCACAGCTGCACCGCACCGCTCGTCAGGACCGCGAGGGTGCGCCCGTCGGGCGAGAACACCAGCGTGTGCACGTCCTCGTCGCCCTGCTTGAACGGCCCGCTCAGGGATACGGGCCGGTGGGGACGCGCCACGTTCCACATCCGGACCATGTGGTCGCGCGCGACCGTGGCAAGCACCTTCCCGTCCGGGCGGAACGCTCCGATGCGGCCGATCATGTCGGACGTCGGGATCGACCACAGGCGGACCTTGTTGTCGCCGCTCCCCGTGGCGAGCGTGCGCCCATCGGGGCTGAAGCCGATCGCGTACATCTCCCCGCTGCCGCCCGCGAGCGGCTCGCCGACCTGGGAGGGGTGTTCCCGGTCCCGGACGTTCCACAGGCTCGCCGTACTGTCCGCACTGCCCGCCGCGAGCATCGTTCCGTCGGGGTTGAAGGCCACGGACCAGATGGGGCCGGTGTGGCCGGCGAGCGGCTCGCCGATCGACTGCGCATCGCGCGGGTCGGCCACATTCCAGAGCCGTAGGGTCTCGTCCGAGCCGCCGCTGGCGAGCGTACGGCCGTCGGGAGCGAAGGCCACGGAGTGCACCGTGCCCCTGTGACCGGTGAGCACCGTGTCGATCGGCTTCGGATCCCGCTGACCGGCCAGCTTCCACAGCCTGATGGCGCCGTTGTCGGCACCGGCCGCCAGCGTCTTTCCGTCGGGGCTGAACGCCACCGATCGCACGGCAGCGGTGTGCCCCTTCAAGGCATCGAGCACCTTCGGCCTGCTCGGGTCGTGCACGTCCCACAGGCCTACGGTGCGGTCCTCACTGGCCGAGGCCAGCGTGCGCCCGTCCGGGCTGAAGGCGAGCAGATAGACCGTGCCGTCATGGCCGGTCAGCGGCTTGCCCAGCGGGCGCGGGTGGCGGGGATCCCGGACATCCCACAGCCGGATCGTGCCGTCGTCCGAAGCGCTGGCGAGGGTCGTACCGTCCGGGCTGAAGACCGCGGTGCTCACCCAACTCGTATGGCCGGTGAGGGGTTTGCCCAGGGGCTTGGGGCGAGAACGGTCCGATACGTCCCACAGGCGGACGGTCCGGTCGTAACTGGCGGTGGCCAGGAGCTGTCCGTTCGGGCTGAACGAGGTGAGGTAGACGGCGCCGGTGTGGCCGAGCAGCGGTGTGGCCAGCGGCGCGTTCACGATCGACATCAGCCGGTTCTTCGTACCCGCGTCGTCAGGCCGCAATCGGTGGGCCACCAGATCGAGTTGGGCGGAGAGCGACGGATCCGTGTACTGGGCGCGATCGGCGTCCGCGACCACCTGCTCGAACACGGCATCGTCCCGCTGCTGCCCCGCGACCACCGCCGCGGCGACCGCCACCATCGACAGGACGACCAGCGCCGCCACCGCGCCACGGCTGAGCCAGACCGTACGCCTGCGCAGCCTCGCCGACGCGGCAAGGAACTCGACCGCGCCCCGGGTCAGAAGGGAGTTACCGGCGCTCTTCGCCCAGGCGTGGGCCTGCTCCAGGCGCGAACCCCGGTAGAGCAGGGACGGATCGCGGCCGGAGTCCTCCCAGGCCCGGCCGTCCTCCTCGAGCCGCTGGCGCAGCAGGTGGTCGTTCCTGTCCTCGTCGATCCAGTCGCGCAGCCGGGGCCAGGCGTGGAGCAGCGCTTCATGCGTGATCTCCACGGTCTCCGAGTCGAGGGTCACCAGCCGCGCGCGGACCAGCGCTTCGAGCGACTGCTCCATCTTGCCGGGGTCCGTCGACTCCTCCGCCAACTGGCGCCGTGTTCCCCGCCTGCGGGTGGCCTGGGTGTCTTCACCGAGCCGGACCAGGCGGAGCAGGAGCAGCCTCGCGGCCGTACGAGCCGCCGGGTCGAGGCCGGACCAGGCGCGCTCGGCGGTCGCCGCCACCGCTCCCTGGATGCCTCCCGCCGCGCGGTAACCGGCGAGCGTCAGCCGTCCCGTCTTCCGTCGCTGCCAGGTCGCGAGCAGGGCGTGGGAGAGCAGCGGCAGGACGCCCGCGTCGTGCGCCCCGCGCGGTCCGTCCGTGCTCACTTCCCGGACGATCAGCTCCGCGAGCCCGGACTCGAGTTCCAGACCCACGGCCTTGGCCGGTCCGGTCACCGCCTTGCGCAGCTCCGCCGTGGTCAGCGGGCCGAGCACCATGTGCCGGTGCTGAAGCGCATCGGCCAATTCGGGATATCTAAGGCACTCTTCGTAGAAATCGGCGCGTATGCCGAGGACCACGAGCGCGGGAGCCCGCTCACCGCCGTCCGCGGGCGAGCAGGCGGCGTGGAGAAGCTGGATGAACGTGCGCCTGGTCTCCTCGTCCGAGCAGAGCGTGAACATCTCCTCGAACTGATCCACGATGACGACCGGACGGGCCGCGGAGGATGCCTCACGCCCGGCCGCCCATGCCCTGATCGCCTCCCGCACCGCGTGCGCGAACCGCGGGGTACCGGGCTCTCGCCCCGCCGACTTCTCCGCCACGGAGAGGGCATGCGCGAGCTCGGGGATCTGGCGGGTCAGCTCGGCGAGCGGATCGCCGCCCGGCACGAACTGGAGCACCGGCCCGGCAGCACCGGCGGCACTCTCGTCGCCCTCGCCGCCGCCCTCGTCGCCCAATCCGCCGTTCCGCAACGTGGGCACCAGACCGGCGTTCAGGAGCGAGGACTTCCCCGCCCCCGAGGCGCCCACGAGCATCACCAGGCCGCCCGTCTCGCGCACCGCGCGCAGCTGGCCGACGAGCGCCTCCGTGCTCCGCTCCCTGCCGAAGAACCACTGGGCGTCTTCCCGACGGTACGAAGCAAGGCCCCGGTAGGGGCACACACTGGGGCCGGTCGTGGCCTCGGCCAGGGATCGCGCCCCGTCTTCGGCGGATTCCGCGCCCGCCCCGGCCCGCTCGCCGACCGGATGCGCCACCGCCCGCTCCCAGAGACGCTGCCACTGGGCCAGGTCGTACAGGCCCGCGGACACTGGAGTGGGCCGCTCACGCCGTGCCTCGGGAATGAGGACCTGAAGGACCACGGCGAGGGCGGCGAACTGGGCCGGCACGTTCTTGGCCCGTCGCCAGTCACTGATCCGCTGTGCGGACACCCGTACCGGCCGCCCGCGTTCGTCGATCCGCTGCAGCCGGACGACCGCCTCGGCCACCCGCTTGAGGGGAGGGTTACCGGCCTCCGAGTACAGCAGCGCGAGACGTTCCGCGAAGGCCGTGCGTGCCCCTGAGTCGGAACTCAAGGCCTCCCACCCCTTACTTTTGCCCACCTGGACATCCGGACCGGAAAACTCACTGTATACGCCTGACCTGCGGTAAAGCCCTCCGGACGATCGCACGAACTCCTCTGCGGGCCCCGCAAATGGCAGGATCACGTCGCAGCCGCGAGCCACCCACACAACGTCTGAGCAGGTCACCGGCTCAGATCCCTGATCCGTGCTGATACGCCGACCCAGCGTGGATCCACGTCGTCCGCGTCGTTCGGTACCGGTCCTTGCGAGGGGAGGGACCGGCACCGAAACGACGCGGCGCGCGTCTCCCCCCCTCCCCTCCGGAGCACAGACCCACGAAGTGCCCGGAGCACAGACCCACGACGTACCCAGGCACACGAAGAAGAAGTACCCAGGCACACGAAGAAGGCGCCTCCCACCAGGGGAGACGCCTTCTTCTGTGTCTTCTGCTGTGGGGCTAACTGGATTTGAACCAGTGACCTCATCCTTATCAGGGATGCGCTCTAACCAACTGAGCTATAGCCCCGCCGCGCTCTGCGGTGTTCCCCGCCGCGCTGACCACTGAAGATTAGCGCACGACGCGCTGAGTCCCAAAATCGGTTACTCGTGCCCTACTCGTCCTCGGCCAGCGTGAGCTCCACACCGCCCACGAAACCGGCGGACAGGTTGTAGATGAAGGCGCCGAGCGTCGCCAGGGCTGTGGCCAGGACCACATCGATCACCGCGATGACCGAGGTGAAGATCAGCACCCGCGGCAGCGACAGGAACGCCTGGAGGTCAAAGCCGTTGGACTCGTTCGACCCGGTCGCCTCGGCGATGGTCCCGCCGACCGTGGAGAAGACGCCCATGGCGTCCATGACCATCCACAGCACGGCGGCCGCCACGATGGTGCAGATGCCGAGCGCGATGGAGAGCAGAAAGCTGACCTTCATGACCGACCACGGGTCGGCCTTGGCCACCCGCAGCCGCGCCTTACGGGTCCGCGGAGTCGTCCGCGCCCCCGTCCGCGGCTTGCGCACACCGCCCTCCGGAGGCGCCGGATAGGCCTGTGGCGGGTGGTACGGCTGCGCCTGCTGCTGCCCAGCCTTGCGTTCGGTGGGGAGCGGCCCGGCGGGGTACTCGGCCTTGCCGTCGTACTCCTCCGCCTGCGGCGCCCGGGTGTCCGTCACGGTTCCCCCCTGGGGCCCTTGTGGGTCAGTGGTGGGGCCACGGCCGCCGTCCGCTCCGGTTCCGCTCGCTCCGGCGCCCGTGGCTCCACTCACGACTTACTCCTCGCGCTACTCGGTCTCGGGCTGCGCGCCCTCGGCCGTGCCTGCGGCCGACTCGTCCTCGGCCGCTGCGTCGACGTCGACGTCACCGTCGACCTCCTCGGCCTCACGTCCGGCCTCGGCGTTACGAGCGATGCCCACGACGGCATCGCGCTTGCCCAGGTTGATCAGTTGGACGCCCATGGTGTCACGGCCCGTCTCCCTGACTCCGCTGACTCGCGTACGAATCACGCCGCCCGAGAGCGTGATGGCGAGGATCTCATCGGCCTCCTCGACCACCAGCGCGCCCACGAGTTCACCGCGGTCCTCCACGATCTTGGCGGCCTTGATACCGAGGCCGCCGCGGCCCTGGACGCGGTACTCGTCGACGGGGGTCCGCTTCGCGTACCCGCCGTCGGTGGCGGTGAAGACGAACGTACCCGGCCTGACGACATTCATCGAGAGGAGTTCGTCGCCCTCGCGGAAGCTCATGCCCTTGACGCCCGAGGTCGCGCGGCCCATGGGGCGCAGCGCCTCGTCCGTTGCGGTGAACCGGATCGACTGCGCCTTCTTGCTGATCAGGAGCAGATCGTCCTCGGACGAGACCAGCTCCGCGCCGATCAGCTCGTCATCCGAACCATCCGCCGCCTCCCGCAGGTTGATGGCGATGACGCCGCCCGAGCGGGGCGAGTCGTAGTCCTTCAGCGGGGTCTTCTTGACCAGGCCCGCCTTGGTGGCGAGGACCAGGTACGGGACCGCCTCGTAGTCGCGGATGGCGAGGATCTCGGCGATCTGCTCGTCCGGCTGGAACGCAAGCAGGTTGGCCACGTGCTGGCCGCGGGCGTCGCGTCCGGCATCGGGGAGTTCGTACGCCTTCGCGCGGTACACCCGGCCCTTGTTGGTGAAGAAGAGCAGCCAGTGGTGCGTCGTCGACACGAAGAAGTGGTCGACGATGTCGTCTTCCTTGAGCTTGGTGCCGCGCACGCCCTTGCCGCCGCGCTTCTGGGCGCGGTAGTCGTCGGTCTTGGTGCGCTTGACGTAGCCGCCGCGGGTGACCGTGACGACGATGTCCTCCTCGGCGATCAGGTCCTCGATGGACATGTCGCCCTCGAAGGGCACCAGCTTGGTGCGGCGGTCGTCGCCGTACTTCTCGACGATCGCGGCGAGTTCCTCGCTGATGATCCCGCGCTGCTTCAGCGGCGAGGCCAGGATCTCGTTGTACTCGTTGATCTTCGCCTGGAGTTCGTCGTGCTCCCGGGTGATCTTCTGACGCTCCAGGGCGGCGAGGCGGCGCAGCTGCATCTCGAGGATGGCGTTGGCCTGGACCTCGTCGATCTCGAGCAGGTCCATCAGGCCCGTGCGGGCCACGTCGACCGTCTCGCTGCGCCGGATCAGCGCGATGACCTCGTCGATGGCGTCCAGGGCCTTGAGCAGGCCGCGCAGGATGTGGGCGCGCTCCTCGGCCTTGCGGAGGCGGAACCTCGTACGCCGGACGATGACCTCGACCTGGTGGTTCACCCAGTGGCGGATGAAGGCGTCGAGGGAGAGGGTGCGGGGCACGCCGTCGACCAGGGCCAGCATGTTGGCGCCGAAGTTGGTCTGCAGATCGGTGTGCTTGTACAGGTTGTTGAGGACGACCTTGGCGACCGCGTCGCGCTTCAGGACGATGACGAGGCGCTGGCCGGTGCGGGAGCTGGTCTCGTCGCGGACGTCCGCGATGCCGCCGATCTTGCCGTCCTTGACGAGGTCGGCGATCTTCTGCGCGAGGTTGTCCGGGTTGACCTGGTACGGGAGTTCAGTGACGACCAGGCACTGGCGGCCCTGGATCTCCTCGACCTCGATGACCGCGCGCATCGTGATGGAGCCGCGGCCGGTGCGGTACGCCTCCTCGATGCCCTTGCGGCCGACGACGAGGGCGCCGGTGGGGAAGTCGGGGCCCTTGATCCGCTCGATCAGAGCGTCCAGGAGTTCCTCGTGCGAGGCCTCCGGGTTCTCCAGGTACCACTGGGCGCCGGCCGCGACCTCGCGCAGGTTGTGCGGCGGGATGTTGGTGGCCATGCCGACCGCGATCCCCGCCGAGCCGTTGATCAGCAGGTTCGGGAAGCGGGACGGCAGGACCGTCGGCTCCTGGTTACGGCCGTCGTAGTTGTCCTGGAAGTCGACGGTCTCCTCGTCGATGTCCCGGACCATCTCCATGGACAGCGGCGCCATCCGGCACTCGGTGTACCGCATGGCGGCCGCCGGGTCGTTGCCCGGAGAGCCGAAGTTGCCGTTGGAGTCGACCAGCGGCATCCGCATCGACCAGGGCTGGGCGAGGCGGACCAGGGCGTCGTAAATCGAGGAGTCGCCGTGCGGGTGGTACGTACCCATGACGTCGCCGACGACGCGGGCGCACTTGTAGAAGCCCTTCTCGGGGCGGTAGCCGCCGTCGTACATGGCGTACAGGACGCGGCGGTGTACGGGCTTGAGTCCGTCACGGATGTCCGGGAGCGCGCGCGAGACGATGACGGACATCGCGTAGTCGAGATACGAGCGCTGCATCTCGGTCTCGAGCCCGACGGGCTCCACGCGCATGCCGACGCCCGGAACCTCGGGCTCCGCGGGCGTGGGCGTGACGGGAGTGGTGGGAGTGTTCTCGTCGGCCATTGCTGGTCAAAGTCCTTTCGAGCTGCGGCTTCTGCGGCCGACTCAGATGTCGAGGAAGCGGACGTCCTTGGCGTTGCGCTGGATGAACGAGCGCCGCGCCTCCACGTCCTCACCCATGAGTACGGAGAACAGGTCGTCGGCCTGCGCCGCGTCGTCGAGCGTGACCTGGCCGAGCACCCGGTGGTCGATGTCCATGGTCGTGATGCGCAGCTCCTCGGCGTTCATCTCGCCGAGGCCCTTGAAGCGCTGAACGGTGTCGTCGCGGAAGCGCTTGCCGTTCTGCCGGCCGAGCTCGATCAGGGCGTCACGCTCGCGGTCCGAGTACGCGTACTCGAAGTCGTCCCGGCCCCACTTGATCTTGTAGAGCGGCGGGCGCGAGAGATAGACGTGCCCGGCCTCGACCAGCGGCCGCATGAAGCGGAAGAGGAAGGTGAGCAGCAGGGTGTTGATGTGCTGGCCGTCGACGTCGGCGTCCGCCATCAAGATGATCTTGTGGTAGCGGAGCTTCTCGATGTCGAAGTCCTCGTGCACGCCGGTGCCGAAGGCCGAGATCAGGGCCTGGACCTCGTTGTTGTGCAGGATCTTGTCGACGCGGGCCTTCTCGACGTTCAGGATCTTGCCGCGGATGGGCAGGATCGCCTGGAACTGCGGGTCACGGCCGGACTTGGCGGAGCCACCGGCGGAGTCACCCTCGACGATGAAGATCTCGCACTTCGCCGGGTCGTTGGACTGGCAGTCGCTCAGCTTGCCCGGCAGCGAGGCGGTCTCCAGGAGCCCCTTGCGGCGGGTCAGATCGCGCGCCTTGCGGGCGGCGACGCGGGCGGTCTGGGCCTGGATGGACTTGCGGACGATGTCCGCCGCCTCGTTCGGATTGCGGTCCAGCCAGTCCGTGAGGTGCTCGTGCACGACCTTCTGGACGAAGGTCTTCGCCTCGGTGTTGCCCAGCTTGGTCTTGGTCTGGCCCTCGAACTGGGGCTCGCCGAGCTTGATCGAGATGATCGCCGTGAGGCCCTCGCGGATGTCCTCGCCGGAGAGGTTGTCGTCCTTCTCGCGCAGCAGCTTCTTGTCCCGCGCGTACCGGTTGACCAGGGAGGTCAGCGCGGCGCGGAAGCCCTCCTCGTGCGTACCGCCCTCATGCGTGTGGATGGTGTTCGCGAAGGAGTAGACGCCCTCGGTGAACTGCGTGTTCCACTGCATGGCGACCTCGACCGAGAGCATCCGCTCCTTGTCCTCGGCCTCCACGTCGATCACCGAGGGGTGCACCACGTCGCCCTTGCGGGAGTTGAGGTACTTCACGAAGTCGACGATGCCGCCTTCGTAGTGGTACGAGACGGTGCGCGCCTCTTCGTTGTCCTCGGTGTCGGCGGTGTCGGCGCCAGTGGTGGCCTTGGCCGACTCGCGTTCGTCGGTGAGCGAGATCCGCAGGCCCTTGTTGAGGAAGGCCATCTCCTGGAAGCGCCGGGACAGCGTCTCGAAGTCGTAGTCCGTGGTCTCGAAGATGTCGCCGTCGGCCCAGAAGGTGACCGTGGTGCCGGTCTCCTCGGTGGCCTCGTGCCGCGCGAGCGGCGCGGTCGGAGTGCCCCCCTTGTAGTCCTGCGTCCAGCGGTACCCGTCGGTCTTGATCTCGACGGCGAGCTTGGTCGAGAGCGCGTTCACGACGGAGACGCCGACGCCGTGCAGACCACCGGAGACGGCGTAGCCGCCGCCGCCGAACTTGCCGCCCGCGTGCAGCACCGTGAGCACGACCTCGACGGCCGGCTTCTTCTCGACGGGGTGGATGCCCACCGGGATGCCACGGCCGTTGTCGACGACGCGCACGCCACCGTCGGCGAGGATCGTGACGTCGATCGTGTCCGCGTGACCGGCCATCGCCTCGTCGACCGAGTTGTCGACGACCTCTTGCACGAGGTGGTGCAGGCCCCGCTCACCGGTCGAGCCGATGTACATGCCGGGCCGCTTGCGGACCGCGTCCAGACCCTCCAGGACGGTGATCGCGCTGGCGTCGTACGAGGCCGGGGACTCGCCGTTCTCGCCGGCGGCGGCGGTGGACGGGATGATCTCGTTGGGGTTGCCGGAATCGGCCACGAAGCGCCCTTTCTGGCACAGCACAAGCCGAGCTCCCGTCGGCGACGGGAGCGGCTGCGTCGTTCAGTGAGTGTCGGTTTCGGTCGGCGTCAGTCGGCATCTGTCGTATCGGCATCTGTCGACATTCGTCGGTCAGCGTGGTGCAGCTTCTCGCGATGGTCTCTCGTGGATCCCCATGACGGGGCGAGATGGACTCCAGTCTACCGGTAGCGCCGACAGTGATGGGCGTTTGCCGGTGCCTGAGTCCGCATGTGCCGCCCTGAACCGGCCGCAGCCGACTCCCCATATACGGAAAGGGGCTCCAAGAGGCTCACAGCGGCACTCAGCGCTTCGGGCTGTCAACCATCCGCTACCGGCCGGAGAGGGTCAGCCGGAACGTCAGCCGTAGGTGTCGCCGGGACCCGTGCTCCCGGGCGCGCGCAGCGGGCCGAAGCGGCGTCCGTGGCCCGGGCCTTGAGGTCCGTACACCTTGATCAGCTTGACCGTGCCCTGGCCGAGGTCCTGGTTGAGCCGGGCCACGAGCTGCGGGGCGAGCAGCCGCAGCTGGGTCGCCCAGGCCGTGGAGTCGCACTGGACGGTGAGGACCCGCTCCTCCTCGTCGTACCGCTGCGGCACACAGTGCTTGGCCAGGTCCTCGCCGACGATCTGCGGCCAGCGGCCCATCACGCCGCCCACCGCGGCCGGCGTCTCCCAGCCGCGCTCGGCGATCAGCCGGTTGATCGCGGCGCCGAGCGGCTGCGGGTCCCGGCCGTCGGCGCGCGCGCCGGACCGCAGGCCGCCGCCGCGCCGGGCCTGCCGCTTCTGCTCGGCGGCGGCGCCCCGCGCGCGCGCCTGCTCCTTGGCTGCGCGCAGCGCGACCCGGGCGAGGTCGACGCCGGAGGGCTCGGGGGTCTTGCGGGGCTCGGCGGGATCCGGACCGTCGGGGAGCTGCTCGCTCATGCCCGGGTCACCTCGCCCGCCGCGACGGTGTACCGCGTCCCCTGGAGTACGCCCGGAACGTCGTCGTCCACCGCGGCCGTCACCAGGACCTGCTCGCCGGGCGCGACCAGCTCGGCAAGGCGCTCGCGGCGCCGCGCGTCCAGCTCGGCGAAGACGTCGTCGAGCACCAGAATCGGCTCGTTCCCTTCGGCACGCAGCAAGTCGTACGAGGCCAGGCGCAGCGCTAGCGCGTACGACCAGGACTCGCCGTGGCTCGCGTACCCCTTCGCGGGCAGCTGTCCGAGCTTGAGCAGCAGGTCGTCGCGGTGCGGGCCGACGAGCGTGACGCCGCGCTCGATCTCCTGCTTGCGGACGTCGGCGAGGGCGGCGAGCAGCTGCTCGTACAGCTCTTCGCGCGTGTGCCCGTGGCCCTGGGCGGAGGGCCGGTGTTCGAGCGCGACCGGGCCACCGCCGGGGGCGAGCTGGTTGTACGCCTTGTCGGCGAGCGGCTGGAGCGTGGCGATCAGGTCGAGGCGCTGGGCGAGCAGCTCGGCGCCCGCCCGCGCGAGGTGCTGGTCCCAGATGTCGAGCGTGGACATGTCCATCGAGCGGCCGCCGTGCCGCCGGGCCATGGCGGCGGACTTGAGCAGGGTGTTGCGCTGCTTGAGGACGCGGTCGTAATCGGAGCGGACGCCCGCCATCCGCGGGGAGCGGGCGGTGACCAGCTCGTCGAGGAAGCGGCGGCGCTCGCCCGGATCGCCCTTGACCAGGGCGAGGTCCTCGGGCGCGAACAGGACGGTGCGCACGATACCGAGCACGTCCCTGGGCTTGACCTGCGACGACCGGTTGATGCGGGCGCGGTTGGCCTTGCCCGGATTGAGCTCGAGCTCGATCAGCTGCTGGCGCTCGCCCTGGCGTACGGCGGCCCGGATGACCGCACGCTCGGCGCCCATCCGTACCAGCGGGGCGTCCGAGGAGACCCGGTGGCTGCCGAGCGTGGCGAGATAGCCGACCGCCTCGACGAGGTTGGTCTTGCCCTGGCCGTTGGGGCCCACGAAGGCGGTGACGCCCGGGTCGAGCGGGACCTCGACCCGGGCGTACGAGCGGAAGTCGGCCAGCGACAGATGCGTGACATGCATGGTCGTGGACCGACCTCCCCCTGTGGAGCGTGTGAGCGTGTGAACAGGCTGTGGATTACTTCTTCTCGACCGCGTGGCCGCCGAACTGGTTCCGCAGCGCCGCGATCATCTTCATCTGCGGCGAGTCCTCCTGGCGCGAGGCGAAGCGCGCGAAGAGGGACGCGGTGATGGCGGGCAGCGGTACGGCGTTGTCGATGGCGGCCTCCACGGTCCAGCGGCCCTCGCCGGAGTCCTGGGCGTAGCCGCGGAGCCGGTCCAGGTGCTCGTCCTCGTCGAGGGCGTTGACCGCCAGGTCGAGCAGCCAGGAGCGGATGACGGTGCCCTCCTGCCAGCTGCGGAAGACCTCACGGACGTCGGTGACGGAGTCCACCGCCTCCAGGAGCTCCCAGCCCTCGGCGTAGGCCTGCATCATCGCGTACTCGATGCCGTTGTGGACCATCTTCGCGAAGTGGCCCGCGCCGACCTTGCCGGCGTGCACCGAGCCGAAGTCGCCCTCCGGCTTCAGGGCATCGAAGATCGGCTGCACCTTGGCGACATGGTCCTTGTCGCCGCCGTACATCAGGGCGTAGCCGTTCTCCAGGCCCCAGACGCCGCCGGAGACGCCGCAGTCGACGAAGCCGATGCCCTTGGCGGCGAGCTCCGCGGCGTGCTTCTCGTCATCGGTCCAGCGCGAGTTCCCGCCGTCCACGACGACATCGCCCGGCTCCAGGAGCGTGGCCAGCTCGTCGACCGTGGCCTGCGTCGCGTCCCCGGCCGGGACCATGACCCAGACCACGCGGGGGCCCTTCAGCTTGCCCACAAGCTCCTTGAGGCTGTGGACGTCCGCGAGGTCGGGGTTGCGGTCGTATCCGATGACGGTGTGGCCTGCGCGGCGGATGCGCTCGCGCATGTTGCCGCCCATCTTGCCGAGACCGACGAGACCAAGCTCCATCAGTGGTGTTCCCTTAGTCAGACTGTGCGGTGGCGGGGGCCCCGTGAGCCAAATGGCCCAGCGCCGACCCCGCGTCCGAGCCTACGCCGGGACCTTTGGGCACACCTGTCGGGCTTACCCGCTCATGCGTGCGCTCAGCCGCTGAGGCGCACGGGCATGATCAGGTACTTGTACGCCTCGTCCGCCTCGGCGTCCACGGCCGGCTTGCCGCCGAGCAGCGCGGGCTTGGTGGACGTCGTGAAGGAGAGCTGCGCGACGGGTGCGTCGATCGCCTTCAGGCCGTCGAGCAGGAACGTCGGGTTGAAGGCGATCGAGATGTCATCGCCCTCCAGCTGCGCGTCGACCCTTTCCACAGCCTGTGCGTCGTCGCTGGAACCGGCCTCCAGGATCAGCACGCCCTGCTCGAAGCTGAGCCGGACCGGAGTGTTCCGCTCGGCGACGAGCGCCACGCGCTTCACGGCCTCGACGAACGGGGCGGTCTCGATGACGGCGACCGAGTTGAACTCGGTGGGGAAGAGCGTCCGGTACTTCGGCAGGTCGCCCTCGAGCAGCCGCGTGGTGGTACGTCGCCCGGCGCCCTCGAAACCGATCAGGCCCTCACCGGCGCCCGAGGAGGAGAGCGCGATGGTCACGCTGTCACCGCTGGTCAGCGACTTGGCGGTGTCCTGAAGCGTCTTGGCGGGCACCAGGGCGACCGCGGAGGCGTCCGGCACCTCCGGCTTCCACAGGAACTCGCGGACCGCGAAGCGGTAGCGGTCGGTGGAGGCGAGCGTGACGGTGTCGCCCTCGATCTCGATGCGTACGCCGGTGAGCACCGGAAGCGTGTCGTCACGCCCGGCGGCGATGGCCACCTGCTCGGCCGCGGCGGCGAAGACCTCACCGGGAACGGTGCCGGTGGCGGTCGGCATCTGCGGCAGCGCCGGGTACTCCTCCACAGGCAGGGTGTGGAGCGTGAACCGCGAGGAGCCACAGGACACCGTCGCCCGTACACCGTCTGTGGAGATCTCCACCGGGCGGTTGGGCAGCGAGCGGCAGATGTCGGAGAGCAGCCGCCCCGAGACCAGGACCGTGCCGTCCTCCTCGACCTCCGCCTCCACCGAGACCCGCGCCGAGACCTCGTAGTCGAAGCCGGAGAGGCTCAGCGCGCCGTCCTCCGCCTTCAACAGCAGGCCGGCCAGAACAGGGGCCGGCGGGCGGGCAGGGAGGCTGCGCGCCGCCCAGGCCACTGCCTCCGCGAGTACGTCGCGCTCCACCCGGATCTTCACCGTAAGCCGCCCTCCTGCTGTACCTGGCCGCTTGCCCTGCTGGCCTTCGTCGTCTGGCTCGGTCTCTCCCCAGGGTGGGGAGAACGCCGGGGACCAGTCTGACGTACGGCACCGACACTCGGTGCGGCTCGGGGTCAAGTCGTGACGGGCGGGCTCATGACGACGGAGCGCGAGTTGTGCACAGGCCAGACTTCGAGGCGGATTTCCCGGGTTCTCTAGGTGGGGGTAGTAGTAGGGCCTGTGGAAACCGTGGACAACCGCATCTGAGCAGGTCAGAGCCGGTTTTTTGTCCACCGGTGCTGTGGGCGGAGCCCGTGGAAAAACGGCTCTCACTGTGGACGGCGGAAAGTTCTGCACACCCGATGCACAGGCCGGGGTGACTTCTCCCCAGTGCTGTCCCCAGTTTTACCCCGGTTCCCCACAGGGCAACCAAGCACCTTGGTGTGACGCCTTTCACTCGACCCGGTGAGGAGGCGCGTTGCCTTGCCGAACAGTGGACAGGCGTGTGGAGAAGCGGGGAAAACCTGGGGACAACCGCCGTTTCCCTGTGGGCCACCGGTGGACAACGCGAACGGGCCCCTGTGGGCAATCTGATCATCCACAGTCTGTGGAGAGTGTTCGTCCACCAATCCACAACCACTTGAGCTGCCTTGATGAGTTGTCACCAGGGTGTGCTGTGGACGCGATCTGGACAACTCACGGGTCCCCAGGGTGTGGACGGCATCTTGCCCCCGGATCTGTGGAGAACACCGTCCACCGGCCCCGTAATCGAACACCGCACTACGGCCGGGCTGCCGCCGGAAGACGTCCCGGAACGCGAAAGGCGCCCCGGAACCATGTCCCGGGGCGCCGCTGCGAAACCGTATGCGCGCCGATGCGCGCCGATGCGCGCCGATGCGAGCTGGTGCGAGCTGGTACGAGCTGATGCGCACCGATACGTGCTGTGAGGTCAGCCGTTCTTGATCCGGTTCGTGAGCTCGGTGACCTGGTTGTAGATGGAGCGCCGCTCGGCCATCAGCGCGCGGATCTTGCGGTCCGCGTGCATCACCGTGGTGTGGTCGCGGCCGCCGAACTGCGCCCCGATCTTCGGCAGCGACAGATCGGTGAGCTCGCGGCACAGGTACATCGCGATCTGCCGGGCGGTCACCAGGACGCGGCTGCGCGAGGAGCCGCACAGATCGTCCACCGTGAGCCCGAAGTAGTCGGCGGTGGCCGCCATGATCGCCGTGGCCGTGATCTCGGGAGCCGCGTCCTCGCCGCCGGGGATCAGGTCCTTGAGGACGATCTCCGTCAGACCGAGATCCACGGGCTGACGGTTGAGCGAGGCGAAGGCCGTCACCCGGATCAGCGCGCCCTCCAGCTCACGGATGTTCCGCGAGATGCGGGAAGCGATGAACTCCAGGACCTCCGGCGGGGCGTTGAGCTGCTCCTGCACCGCCTTCTTCCGGAGGATCGCGATCCGCGTCTCCAGCTCCGGCGGCTGTACGTCGGTGATCAGGCCCCACTCGAAGCGGTTCCGCAGCCGGTCCTCCAGGGTCACCAACTGCTTGGGCGGCCGGTCGCTGGAGAGCACGATCTGCTTGTTCGCGTTGTGGAGCGTATTGAAGGTGTGGAAGAACTCCTCCTGCGTCGACTCCTTGTCCGCCAGGAACTGGATGTCGTCGACGAGCAGGATGTCCATCTCGCGGTACCGCTTGCGGAAGCTGTCGCCCTTGCCGTCGCGGATCGAGTTGATGAACTCGTTGGTGAACTCCTCGGAGCTCACATAGCGCACCCGCGTGCCCGGGTAGAGGCTGCGCGCGTAGTGCCCGATGGCGTGCAGCAGGTGCGTCTTGCCGAGGCCCGACTCCCCATAAATGAACAGGGGGTTGTACGCCTTGGCCGGTGCCTCGGCGACGGCCACCGCGGCCGCGTGCGCGAAACGGTTCGAGGCACCGATGACGAAGGTGTCGAAGAGGTACTTGGGGTTCAGCCGGGCCGTCGGCTCCCCCGGCCCGGTCGCCGGCGCGGGCTGCGCGGCCAGCGGACCCGGGGCACCGCTGGAGGCGGGCAGCGTCGCGGAAGGGCTGCCGCCGTGCATCCCACGACCGGGGTGGCCGCCGGAGGGACGGCTTCCGGCGGGGGCAGCGGAGTCGGCAGGGCCCCTGCGCTCGCCGCGCGGCTGCTCGTACTGCGACCGCTCCTGCTGCTCGTACCCGCTCCGGTCCGGCTCGTACGTCGACCGGTCCTGGTCGTATCCGCCGCGGTCCTGCTCGTACGGTGCGCGCTCCTGGTCGTACGGACTCCGGTCCTGGTCGTACGGCGAGCGGTCCTGCTCGTAGGGGGCGCGGTCCTGCCGGTAGTCGTGGTGCGGCGCGTGGCCCGAGGGCGTGGCGTACGGGTCGCGCTCCGGGAAGCCGAGCCGCTGCTGCTGCCAGCCGTACTCGTCCTGCCGCGGCCAGGCGCCCGGCTCGGGGCGCTGATAGTCGGGATAGGCCGGGCGGGCCGTCGGCAGCGAGTCCGGGCGCGAGCCGTGGTGCTGCTCGCCCCGGGCGGCCGCCGCGTCGTCGTGGCGCCGGTAGCTCTCGTACTGGTCGCGGGCCCGGTCGGCCGACGGCAGTTCGGGCTCCTCGTAGCGCTGTTGGTCCTCGTACCGCGTCGGCTCTTCGTAGCGCGGCTGCTCCGGCGGGGCCGGGGCCGTGGGCTCGGCCGCCGAGTCGTCGACCGTGATGGCGATGCGGATCGGGCGGCCGCACTCGCGGCTCAGCGTCTCGCTGACGACGGGAGCGAGCCGCCCCTCGAGTACACCCTTGGCGAATTCGTTCGGCACGGCGAGCAGTGCGGTGTCGGCGACCAGAGCCAGCGGCTGGCAACGCCTGATCCAGTGCTCGTCCTTCGCCTCGACGCCCTGGCCGCGACCTTCGCCGAGGAGTTGCTCCAGCACGCGTGGCCACACTGCGGCAAGATCGGCAGGTACGTCAGCCACAGGGCACGCTCTCTCACGGGTCCCACGAAGGTGTGGTTCTTGGGACAGGTCGTAACGGAAAAGGGGTGGGGCGGGGGGAAGGGAACGAATCGGAGTTCAGCCAAGGTAGTCAGGGCGACCGGTACGGTTCAAGTTGTTGTCCACAGGCTGTGCACAGTGTCTCCCCGGGTAACGCTGGTTTGACCGGATGGCGTAGCCGCGCGTACCGTGACCAGGTCGAGTTGTCGATGGCTGCTGCCGCCTGCCTCCGAATGGGCATGGATCGCTGGATGTGGATCACAGTCAGTGAAGAGCACGATCAGTGATCGTGAAGCGGTGCACTCGGGCGTATGCGAGCTCCCTCGCGGGCGCACGGTGACAGCCAAGCGACCTCCCGCCACCACACACATCATTTCTGGAGCCCCCGAGTGAGCAAGCGCACCTTCCAGCCGAACAACCGTCGTCGCGCGAAGACCCACGGCTTCCGGCTGCGGATGCGCACCCGTGCCGGCCGCGCCGTCCTGGCGTCCCGCCGCAGCAAGGGTCGCGCCCGCCTGTCTGCCTGATAGCAAACAGGTCATGACGTCGTGCTGCCTACCGAGAACCGGCTGAGGCGGCGCGAGGACTTCGCGACCGCGGTACGGCGAGGCCGCCGGGCAGGACGCCCGCTTCTCGTCGTCCATCTACGCAGCGGTGCTACGGACCCGCACGCGCCAGGGGAGAGCGTTCCCCCGACGCGTGCGGGTTTCGTCGTGAGCAAGGCCGTGGGCGTAGCGGTCGTACGGAACAAGGTGAAGCGCAGGCTTCGCCACTTGATGCGCGAACGGCTGGTCCAGCTGCCCCCCGGTAGCCTGGTAGTCGTACGAGCGCTGCCCGGTGCGGGCGACGCCGACCACGCACAGCTGGCCCGAGACCTGGATGCCGCTCTGCAGCGGCTCCTTGGAGGGGGCACGCGATGAAGTACCCACTGCTGGCCTTGATCAAGATTTACCAATGGACCATCAGTCCGTTGCTCGGGCCGGTGTGCAAGTACTACCCGTCGTGTTCCCACTACGGCTACGAAGCCATCGACCGGCACGGTGCGATCAAGGGGACGGCGCTCACCGCCTGGCGGATTCTGCGGTGCAACCCCTGGTCGCACGGCGGTGTCGATCACGTGCCACCGCGGAAGCGTCCGCGCTGGCACGAAATGCTGCGCAATGCCTGGCGCAACAAGGGCGGGACCTCCGCCACTGAGACCCCGTCCCATGCTCAAGGAGCCTGATTAGTGGACACGATTGCCAGTCTCTTCAGCTTTATCACCACCCCTGTCTCATGGGTCATCGTCCAGTTCCACTCGCTGTACGGGGCGGTCTTCGGCCCTGACACGGGCTGGGCCTGGGGGCTGTCCATCGTGTCCCTCGTGGTGCTGATCCGTATCTGTCTGATCCCGCTCTTCGTGAAGCAGATCAAGGCGACTCGGGGCATGCAGACGCTCCAGCCCGAGATGAAGAAGATCCAGGAGCGCTACAAGAACGACAAGCAGCGTCAGTCCGAAGAGATGATGAAGCTGTACAAGGAGACGGGCACCAACCCGCTCTCCTCGTGCCTCCCCATCCTGGCGCAGTCCCCGTTCTTCTTCGCCCTGTACCACGTGCTGAACAGCATCGCCACGAGCAAGGAGATCGGGTCCATTGACGGCCCGCTCCTCGCGAGCGCTCAGAAGGCCCACATCTTCGGCGCCCCGCTGGCCGCGAAGTTCATGGACAGCCCGGAGAAGGTCGAGGCGCTCAACGCCTCCCTGACCGATGTGCGCATCGTCACCGCCATCATGATCGTCCTGATGTCGTTCTCGCAGTTCTACACGCAGCGTCAGCTGATGACGAAGAACGTCGACATGACGGTCAAGACGCCGTTCATGCAGCAGCAGAAGATGCTGATGTACGTCTTCCCCGTCATCTTCGCGGTCTTCGGCATCAACTTCCCCGTCGGTGTCCTCGTCTACTGGCTGACCACCAACGTGTGGACCATGGGCCAGCAGATGTACGTCATCCGCCAGAACCCCACCCCGGGCAGCAAGGCGCAGGCCGCCTTCCTGGATCGGCTGCAGCACAAGCTCACCCGGCACGAGGGCGGCAAGCTGCGCCGCGGCGAGCGGAACATCGTCAAGGCGATCGTCGCCAAGGGCCGCGACCGCAACGACACCGAGCGCAAGTTCATCAACGGCCTGAGCAAGGCGGGCCTGGCGGCCCAGACGGACGGCACCGTGGTGAAGAGCGAGACCGCCGTAGCCGTGGCCGAAGGCGAGGTCGCCGCGACCACCGGTGGCGGTACGCCCAAGCGCCAGCAGCCCAAGCGCCAGACCAAGTCCCAGCGGCAGTCCGCCGCGAAGGGCGACGCGACCGAGAAGCAGGAGACGGGAAAGACGTCCCTGGAGAAGTCCGAGGCCAAGGCGGAGGACAGCGGGTCCAAGGCCAAGCCGGCGGGCGGCAAGCCCGACGCCGGTAACCGCAGCAAAGCCAAGTCCGGACAGCGCAAGGGCCCGCAGCGGCCCAAGCACCCGTCCAAGAAGTAAGAAGGAGTCCATCCCGTGACGGAAGGCACCACCACCTCGGCGCCTGCGGAGGCCGGCGACACCCTCACCCGCCTCGAGCAGGAGGGCGAGATCGCGGCGGACTACCTCGAGGGTCTGCTGGACATCGCCGACCTCGACGGCGACATCGACATGGATGTCGAGGCCGACCGAGCCGCTGTCTCGATCGTCAGCGACGCGGGCAGCCGCGACCTGCAGAAGCTGGTCGGCCGTGACGGCGAGGTGCTCGAAGCGCTCCAGGAGCTCACCCGCCTCGCGGTGCACCGCGAGACCGGGGACCGCAGCCGCCTGATGCTGGACATCGCCGGCTACCGGGCCAAGAAGCGCGCCGAGCTCTCCGATCTGGGTGCCAAGGCCGCCGCCGAGGTCAAGTCCACGGGCGAGCCCGTGAAGCTCGACCCGATGACGCCCTTCGAGCGCAAGGTCGTGCACGACGCGATCAAGGACGCCGGTCTGCGCAGCGAGTCCGAGGGCGAGGAGCCGCAGCGCTTCGTCGTCGTACTCCCCGCCTGACCACCACGTCGCCCCCGGCCCCGTCTGTTCGCAGGCGGGGCCGGTCTTTGTCAGCCTGATAGCCAGCAGGGTCAACGATCAGCTCGGTCAGTACGACCAGCACGCAGTGCGTACGGAAGGACGGTCCCCGTGACGGAAGCAGCAGAGCTTCCCCCGGCCCCGGAGCAGGCCCGGGAGGTATTCGGTGAGCGCTTCGAGGACGCAGTCCGGTACGCGGAACTCCTCGCCGACGCCGGTGTGCAGCGGGGGCTGATCGGGCCCCGCGAGGTGCCGCGGCTGTGGGAGCGGCACCTGCTGAACTGCGCCGTGCTCTCCGAGGTCGTGCCCGAGGGCGTCACGGTGTGCGACGTCGGCTCGGGCGCCGGGCTGCCCGGCATTCCGCTCGCACTCGTCCGGCCCGACCTGAAGATCACGCTCCTTGAGCCGCTGCTGCGCCGGACCACCTTCCTCACCGAAGTTGTGGAGCTCCTCGGCCTCGACCATGTGACGGTGGTACGCGGCCGGGCCGAGGAGATGCTCGGCAAGGTGCCGCCCGTCCATGTCGTCACGGCCCGCGCCGTGGCTCCGCTCGACCGGCTTGCGACCTGGGGCGTGCCCCTGCTGCGTCCGTACGGAGAGATGCTGTTGCTCAAGGGCGACACCGCGGAGGAAGAGGTGAAGAGCGCCAGGGCCGCGCTCAACAAGCTCGGCGCGGTGGAGGTCTCGGTGCTCCAGGTCGGCCAGGGCCTGGTGGACCCGCTCTCCACGGTGGTGCGGGTCGAGGTCGGCGAGAGCCCCGGCGGAGTGCGCTTCGCGGCCAAGCGCGCCAAGGCGGCCCGTGCGGGGCGGGTGCGTCGGCGCCGCTGATCCGTCCTGATGACGGACGTACTCCACACCAGCAGCTAAACGTACGCGTGTCGGAGTGTCGTAGGCCCGCGGGGTCGGCGGCTGGGCATCGTGTTTCACGTGAAACGTCGCTCACTGCTGCACGGGATCATCAGTCGCGGCCGCTCTGCGGCTCCGCGTGATCGCAGGCCCCCTGCACGGGGTACGGAGTTGTCCACAGAGGTGGATTCATCCACAGAAGACCGGGCCTCACTAGTTCACGACCCCGAAGACATGGGAGGCTCTGTTCATTGCGAGCCTGATGTCGAGGAGAGTGAATCCTTGCGGTCCGACGCCAACATCGCGGGACCGATGACCGATCCGGTCCCCGGTCCCCGTACCGAGTCGGCGGGGGAGGATGTTTCACGTGAAACACCGACCCCGATGGACGACACCCCCATTGGTCGTGCTGCCCAATTGGCGGTGGAGGCTCTCGGCCGCGCCGGCGAGGGGCTGCCACGGCCCGAGCAGACCCGGGTCATGGTGGTCGCGAACCAGAAGGGTGGGGTCGGTAAGACCACGACGACGGTCAACCTGGCCGCCTCGCTGGCTCTGCACGGCGCCCGCGTTCTGGTGATCGACCTCGACCCGCAGGGCAATGCCTCCACGGCTCTGGGGATCGACCATCACGCCGAAGTCCCTTCCATCTACGACGTGTTGGTGGAGAGCAAGCCGCTCTCCGAGGTGGTCCAGCCGGTCCCCGATGTCGAGGGCCTCTTCTGTGCACCCGCCACGATCGATCTCGCCGGTGCGGAGATCGAGCTGGTGTCTCTGGTGGCACGGGAGAGCCGTCTCCAGCGGGCGATCCAGGCATATGAGCAGCCGCTGGACTACATCCTCATCGACTGCCCGCCGTCCCTCGGGCTGCTGACGGTCAATGCGCTCGTAGCGGGCGCCGAGGTGCTCATCCCCATTCAGTGCGAGTACTACGCGCTGGAGGGCCTGGGCCAGCTCCTCCGGAACGTCGACCTGGTGCGCGGACACCTCAACCCCGCGCTCCATGTCTCGACGATCCTGCTGACCATGTACGACGGTCGGACCCGCCTCGCCTCCCAGGTGGCGGAGGAGGTGCGCAACCACTTCGGCGACGAGGTGCTGCGGACGAGCATCCCGCGGTCCGTGCGTATCTCCGAGGCGCCCAGCTACGGGCAGACCGTGCTGACTTATGATCCGGGGTCCAGCGGTGCGCTCTCGTATCTCGAAGCAGCACGAGAGATGGCGCTGCGCGGAGTCGGCGTGCGGTATGACGCACCGCCGCATGGCCACACGGCCATTCAGAACGAGCAGCAGAACCTGGCGGAGGGCATCCAGTGAGTGAGCGACGTAGAGGCCTGGGGCGCGGACTGGGCGCGCTGATCCCCGCCGCCCCCACCGGAGAGAAGTCCGTCCCTCCGGCCGCGGGCGAGGCCACGCCTTCCCCTGGCTCGGCTCCGGTGCTCACCACGGAGCGTGGCGTGGCGGCGGCGAAGGTGGCCGCGTTGTCGCAGGGTTCTGTTTCACGTGAAACGGAGCCGCCCGCGGCGCCCGAAGCCATCCAGGTTCCGGAGGCTCCCGCCGGGGCGCACTTCGCCGAGCTTCCGCTGGACTCCATCACCCCGAACCCGCGGCAGCCGCGTGAGGTCTTCGACGAGGACGCCCTCGCCGAGCTCATCACCTCCATCAAGACGGTGGGGCTGCTCCAGCCCGTTGTGGTGCGGCAGTTGGGGCCCGCCCGCTATGAGCTCATCATGGGTGAGCGCCGCTGGCGGGCCTGCCGTGAGGCCGGTCTGGAGCAGATCCCGGCGATCGTGCGGGCCACGGAGGACGAGAAGCTCCTCCTGGACGCGCTCCTGGAGAACCTGCACCGGGCGCAGCTGAATCCGCTGGAAGAGGCGGCGGCCTACGACCAGCTCCTGAAGGACTTCAACTGCACCCATGACCAGCTCGCGGACCGGATCGGCCGTTCCCGTCCGCAGGTCTCCAACACGCTGCGGCTCCTCAAGCTCTCGCCGGCCGTGCAGCGGCGGGTGGCCGCGGGCGTCCTCTCCGCCGGTCATGCCCGCGCCCTGCTCTCCGTCGAGGACTCGGAGGAGCAGGAGCGGCTCGCCCACCGCATCGTGGCCGAAGGGCTCTCGGTGCGGGCGGTCGAGGAGATCGTCACCCTGATGGGTTCGCGGCCGAAGAGCACTCCGCGGAACAAGGGGCCGCGCGCCGGGGGCCGGGTCTCTCCCGCCCTGAGCGACCTGGCGGCACGCCTCTCGGACCGCTTCGAGACCCGGGTGAAGGTGGACCTGGGCCAGAAGAAGGGAAAGATCGTCGTCGAGTTCGCCTCAATGGACGATCTGGAGCGCATTCTTGGATCGCTGGCACCGGGAGAAGGACCGGTGCTTGAGCAGGGACACCCTGAGGAGGCTTCGGAGTCCTCAGAGGAGGACTGATTCCGTACCCAAGAGCGGGCCGTGTCCGGTGTGTACCGGAACACGGCCCGCTCTTTGCTTTCTTACGCTATCGGTGCAATCGCATGGTCGATACGATGCGTTTGGGTATGGCGCATCCACCTGGTGACACCTCAAGAGAGGGAGGCGGGGGCCATGCGATCGGTGAGCCGCACCGGTCTGATGACTGCGGGACTCGGAATCGGGGCGGTCGGTGGTTTCGTCGGCAGCCTGCTCAGGGAACGGAGCGCGCTGTCAGCCGCCCGAGAGGCGGCGGGCGAAGGAAGTGAGGAACCGCCTTCATGGGGCGTCGGCTCGTACCGCTCACGCTGGACAATCTTCCGGACCTTCCCAAGCGCTGCCGCGCGTGTGTCTTCTGGGAGCTGGACCCGGTCAGCGGTCAGGCAGCGGTAGCGGCAGGCACACCAGACCTGGAGAAGGAGGCCTGGATCTCCGCCGTGCTCCTGGAGTGGGGCTCGTGCGGGCGGGTCGTCTATGTCGACGAGGTTCCGGTGGGCTTTGTGCTCTATGCGCCTCCGGCCTATGTGCCGCGCTCCACGGCCTTTCCCACGAGCCCGGTCTCCCCGGACGCGGTGCAGTTGATGACGGCCTGGATCATGCCGGGGTATCAGGGGCAGGGACTGGGCCGGGTGATGGTGCAGACCGTCGCCAAGGATTTGCTCCGGCGGGGCTTCAAGGCGATCGAGGCCTTCGGCGACGCGCGCTGGAAGGAACCGGCGTGTGTCCTGCCTGCCGACCATTTGCTGGCGGTGGGCTTCAAGACCGTACGTCCGCATCCCACCTATCCGCGGCTGAGGCTTGAGCTGCGGACGACGCTCTCCTGGAAGGAGGACGTCGAGCTGGCCCTTGACCGGTTGCTCGGGGCGGTGCAGAAGGACCCTGCGTTGCGGCCGTTGTGACGGCACTCCAGAGAGAGCTGTGACGGATTCCGGGACAGCGAAACGGGCCCAACCCTGCGTGGGGTGGGCCCGTTTCACGTGAAACATCGGCGCCGCTCGGAGCGGATTGCCGTGCGCTCAGGCGATGAAGTCCTCGAGATCCCGCTCGATGGCCGCCTTCGGCTTGGCGCCGACGATGGTCTTGGCGATCTCGCCACCCTTGTACACGTTCAGGGTCGGGATCGACATGACACCGTACTTGGCCGCCGTACCCGGGTTCTCATCGATGTTGAGCTTGGCCACGATGATCTCGTCGTGCTCGTCCGCAATCGCCTCCAGGGAGGGGGCGATCTGGCGGCACGGGCCGCACCAGGCGGCCCAGAAGTCGACGAGCACCGGCTTGTCGCTCTTGAGGACCTTCTCTTCGAAGTCGGCGTCCGTCACCGTAATCGTCTTGCCGGCCATGCGTGTTTCTCCTTTATCAGTGGGTGGGGGACGTCGGATCAGACGGACGCGGCGGCAGCGTTCTCGTTGTCGGCGAGAGCGGCCAGGAAGCGCTCGGCGTCCAGGGCAGCGGAGCAGCCCGTACCGGCGGCGCTGATCGCCTGGCGGTAGGTGTGGTCGACGACATCGCCGGCCGCGAAGACGCCGGGCAGGTTCGTACGGGTCGACGGGGCCTCGACCTTGAGGTAGCCCTCGTCGTCCAGCTCGAGCTGGCCCTTGAAGAGCTCGGTACGCGGGTCGTGGCCGACCGCGATGAAGAGACCGGTGACCGGCAGCTCCGAGGTCTCGCTCGTCTTCGTGTTGCGCAGCGTCAGGCCGGTGAGCTTCTGGTCGCCCTTGATCTCGGCGACCTCGCTGTGCCAGGAGAACTTGATCTTCGGGTCGGCGAAGGCGCGCTCCTGCATCGCCTTGGAGGCGCGCAGGCTGTCCCGACGGTGGACGACCGTCACGGACTTGGCGAAGCGGGAGAGGAAGGTGGCCTCTTCCATGGCGGTGTCGCCGCCACCGACCACCGCGATGTCCTGGTCCTTGAAGAAGAACCCGTCACAGGTCGCGCACCAGGAGACACCGCGTCCGGACAGGGCGTCCTCGTTCGGGAGGCCCAGCTTGCGGTGCTGGGAACCGGTCGTGACGATGACCGTCTTGGCCTGGTGGACGGTACCGGCGGTGTCGGTGACCGTCTTGATCTCACCGGCGAGGTCGACGGAGACCACATCGTCGGGAACGAGCTCGGCGCCGAAACGCTCGGCCTGCGCCCGCATGTTGTCCATGAGCTCAGGGCCCATGATGCCGTCCTGGAAGCCGGGGAAGTTCTCCACATCGGTGGTGTTCATCAGCGCGCCACCGGCGGTAACGGCCCCCTCGAACACCAACGGCTTCAGGGATGCACGCGCTGTGTAGAGCGCCGCCGTGTAGCCGGCGGGCCCGGAGCCGATGATGATCACGTTACGGACGTCGCTCACGGCTTGATTCCTCGTCTCTGCGGACTGCCTACTGCCTCGGAGGAGCCCCGTCTCAGGACTCTCACCCCACCCAACGGATCCTACGGGGCGTGCATTCCCGACGTGTCCGCGTCCCCGGTGTGTCAACGGCCACCAAGGGGTGAGGGGGGATGCGGCGGAAGCCTCCGGAGGCGCGCGGAGGAAGAGCCGTCAGGGGCGCGCGTAGGAACGGGTCAGCAGGACCTCGCCCTTGGTGGGCGGCTCCGCGCGGACGCAGCTCGCGTCGACCACGTAGGCGGAGACGCGGGAGACGTCGGTCCCGTGCGGCAGTACGACGAGGTAGGCGCTCTTGCCCTGGTAATCCCCCTTCTCGGCGGCGAGCGGGGGATCGTCGCGGTCGATGCCGCGGGTGATGCACTCCGGCACCTGAGGGGCGGCTCCCCGCAGCGTGGCGTGCGAACGCGGCGATGTGGGGCTCGACTCCGTGCTCACGGAGGGCTTCGAGGAGGCGTCGTCTTCGGCGGGGGCCTTCTCGGGACGGTTCTTCTCCCCGAGGAGATCGGCCACTTGACCCTCCAGCTTGGCCTCGGAGAACACCTGCCCCTCGGCCTCCACCGAGGTCCTGTGGGCGCCACCATCCGCGGCTTTGTCACCACCGGGCTGGATCAGCAGAGCGCCGAACCCGATGGCCGCCACGGTGGCGACGGCGCCGAGCGCGGCGGCCGCGATGCGCCGACGGCGACGGCGACCGCCGGGCGGGGTCCGCCCGGGACCGGTGGCGGCCCGGGCATGCCCGACGGGCCGGTCGACCGGCCCGTCGGTGGCAGCGGGAGTCGATGTTTCACGTGAAACGCGGGCATCGGTTTCACGCGCGGTGTCCTGGACCTCCGGCGCCGTGGCGTCCAGGAGGGCTTCCGCGGCCAGCGCGGCGTCGATGCGTCCGGCGACATCCGCGGGCATGCGCGGCGGACCGGGGAGCGTGCCGAGCAGCTCACGGATCTCGGCCAGCGAGTCATGCACCTCGGCGCAGAGCTCACACTGGGCGAGGTGACGCCGTAGCTCGGTGGCACGGGACGGGGCGAGCAGCCCCTCCGTGAGCTCGGAGAGTTCGGTGACTTCCGGGTGCTCAGCCGTGTCGGTCGTGGATGTCACGCTCGCCCACCTCCGCCCTTCACGGCTGTCGTATCGCTGGAATCCGTTTCCCGCGGTGCAGTCCCTCTGGGTCCTGCTGTCGGTGGGACGGATGTCCCCTGCGTCCGGTTCCTTCCCCCGCCGGACTCTTTCTCTCCCGTCTTGCCGTTGTTTTCTTCACCGTCCCTGCGGAGGTGGCCGAGCAGCGGCAGCAGCCGGGCTCGGCCGCGCGCGCAGCGGCTCTTCACCGTTCCGGTCGGGACGCCGAGGACCTCGGCCGCCTCGGCGACCGGGTAGCCCTGCATGTCCACCAGAACGAGCGCGGCCCGCTGATCCGGGGGCAGGGTGCCGAGGGCCTCGATCAGCTGGCGGTGGAGGTCGTGACGCTCGGCCGGGGCGGACGCCGACTCGTGCGGTTCGAGGAGCTGCTCCAGACGCTCCGTGTCGTCGACGGGAGAGGTCTTCCGTGAGGCCGCTTTACGTGCCCGGTCGAGGCAGGCGTTGACCGTGATGCGGTGCAGCCACGTGGTGACCGCGGACTGCCCGCGGAAGGTGTGTGCGGCCCGGTAGGCGGAGACCAGGGCATCCTGCACCGCGTCGGCGGCTTCCTCGCGGTCCCCCAGCGTGCGCAGCGCCACCGCCCAGAGGCGGTCACGATGGCGGCGTACGAGCTCACCGAAGGCATCCGGGTCGCCTGCGACATGGCGGGCCAGGAGAGTCGCGTCAGGGAGCCCTGAGGTCTCCTCCGGTTGCACCTGCCTCCCCCTACCTTGGTCGAAGGCCTCAGCGTATCGAGGCCCTCAGTGCGTGCCTAGGACGCGTCGGCGCTTCCCAGCACGCTGATCTCGGAAATACCGCCACGGAACCCGTTCGCCGAGCCGTCGCTGGGCAGCGAGGTGACGTGGATCAGGACGTATCGGGTCTTCACCGGCTTGTCGAGGGTCTTCTCGAGTTTGTCGCCGACCTCGTCGAGCTTGGTGAGCCGGTGCGAGAACTCGTCCAGGGACGAGGGCTGTGAGGCGTCTTCGCCCGCGGCGAGAACTTCCACCTTCTGGCCCGCCCGGTACATGTTGACCGTCAGCCCGGAGACGTCCTGGACGCTGCCGAGGTCGACGATGATGCCGCTGCCTTCCTTGCGGCTCGGCAGGTTGCCGAAGTTCGCGAAGCCCCGGTACTGGGGGGTGACCCAGGCGGTGTCCTTCTTGCCGTCCACGGCGTTCGGGACCTGCTTCTCCTGGATGCCGCTGCCGCTGCCGCCGGAGGTGAACTCGTAGGCATCGTCGATCGTGAGCGGCTTGCCCGGGTCCTTCTGCTTGTCGCCGTCGTCGCCCGTCTGCGAGCTGCCGGGGTCCCCCGTGTCACCTCGGTCTATCAGGGCGTCCGCCAGCTGCCAGCTGCCGAGGCCCAGGGCCGCGATGATGAGCGCGGACACCGTCCACTTGAGTGCTTTGCCGGTACGGCTCTGCAGCGGGGCGGGCGGCACCTGCGCCACGGGCCGCGTACCGGTCTGGGGCGAGGGACGTCCGTAGGTGCCCTGCTGGTAGGTGGTGCGCTGGTACTCGGGCGGGGCGGTGAAGGCCGGCTCCGGGGGCCGGATCCGGGGCATCTCCCCCACGGCCCGGGCCAGTTCTTCCGGGGTGGTGCAGGGCGATTCCTGGCGCGAGGCCGTGGCGCCGGCGTTGACCAGGGCGCGCATCGTGAGCTCGGAGAGGCCGCGGTGCACTCCGGCCCGCACCTGGTCGGGCGGGAGCAGACCGATGTCCTTGGGCAGCCCGGAGAGGCCGTACGCGTCCTCCTCGTACGGCCAGCGCTGGGTCAGCGCGGCGTAGAGCAGCGCACCGATCGCCTCGGTGTCGTCGCGCTGCGGGGTGTCGGAGCTGACGCCGCGCAGCGCCGCGTTCACGGCGAGGCCGCGGATCCGGTACTGGCCCGAGGACGAGCGGAGCACTGCGCTGGGCGTGAGCCGCAGATGGGCGAGGCCCTCGCGGTGGGCGGCCGCCATGGCCTGGGAGATTTGGCTGACGAGCTGGTAGGCGTCATGCGCCTCGAGCGGCCCGGCGGCGAGCAGGGCGGTCAGCTCGGTGGCGTCGGGCAGCCACTCGTGTACGACGTAGACGAGATCGTTCTCCTCGACCGCGTCGAGGACCTGGACGAAGCGGGGATCGCCGAGAAGCGCGGAGGAGCGGGCCGCGGAGAGCACGGCGCGGGCCCGCGGGTGGTCGGCCGGAAGGAGGTGAACGCCGACGGCGCGACGCAGCTTCTCGTCGACGGCACGCCAGCTGCTGAATCCGTCCAGACGGGTGACGCACTCCTCGAGCCGGTAGCGTCTGGCGAGTTTGTGGCCGCTGTGCAGTTCGGGCGGTGTGGCCCGGGGCCCCTCGGGGGCCGTGCCGTCGTCCGACAGCTGAGTGCCGTCGGCCGTGGCCGTCTCGCGCTCTTGGGGCGTCCCGTCGGTCGTGGCCTCGCCCGCCTTGGCGGTCGGCGACTCTCCGTCGCTTCCTGCTGCCACGTCGACGGCAGCCGTGCTCCGTTCCGCCACCGTCGTTCCTGCCTCCCCATCCATCGCGCTCTGTACGACGCCAAAGCCAATTGTGCCCACAGTCTGCCGCTATCCACGACACGCGGTGGCCGGTGATGGTTGTGCGCGGAGCCCCGGCGACTCTCGACGGGGCCGGGCAATCAGCGGCCGAGGCGACCGCGGACCATGCCGACCAGGGCGTTGAGCTCCTGGATCCGCATCCGCCGGGCGGCGACGAAAAACAGGCCGAAGAGCGCCACCGCGCCGCCGAGCAGGGCGGCCAGCGAACCGAGGGTGTCCTGGCCGAGCGCCTGCGTGATGCCGTACACGACGGCGCCCGCGCCCAGCGTGGCCGGCACCGAGGCGATGGCGAGCCGGGCGTACGTACGCACGACGTTGGCCCCGTCCAGGTCGCCGTCGAGCCGCTTGCGCAGCCGCCGCCACGCGACCCCCACCCCGATCGCGTACGCGATGCCGTAGGAGCCGGCCATGCCGACGACGGCCCAGCGGTCGGGCAGGAGGAGGTAGCAGAGCCCTGCGGCGCTCGCGTTGATCGCGGCCACGATGACGGTGTTGTAGAAGGGCGTCCGGGTGTCTTCGTACGCGTAGAAGGCGCGCAGCACGACGTACTGGACCGAGTACGGGATCAGGCCGATGCCGAAGGCCATCAGCATGAAGCCCATGTTGGTGGCCGCTGGCGCGCCCGAGCCGCCGAAGATCATCGTGCACATCGGGATGCCGAGGGCGAGGAAGCCGAAGGCGATCGGCACGATCGCGACGGCCGTGGTGCGCAGGCCCTGCGAGACGTCGTCGCGGACGGCGCCCGTGTCGTTCTCGGCGGCCGAGCGGGAGAGCCGCGGCAGCAGCGCGGCCATCAGCGAGACGGTGATGATCGCCTGCGGCAGACCCCAGATGAGCTGGGCGTTGGCGTACGCGGCGAAGCCGGTGCCGTTGACCCCGGAGCTCTTGCCCGCGGCCGTCGACAGCTGGATCACGGCGATCGCGCCGGCCTGGTTGGCGAGGACGAAGAGCACCGTCCACTTGGCGAGGGTCATGGCCTTGCCGAGGCCGTGGCCCTTCCAGTCGAAGCGGGGCCGCAGCCGGAAGCCGGTCTCGCGCAGATACGGGATCATCGCCAGGGCCTGTACGACGAGGCCGAGCAGCACACCGATACCGAGGAGGCGCTCGCCCTCCGGCGGGATGGTGCCGGCCGTCATGCGGGTGCTTTCCCAGGTGCCGTACACCCAGATGAACGCGCCGAGCGTCACGATGATGACGATGTTGTTCAGGACCGGGGTCCACATCATCGCGCCGAACTTCCCGCGGGCGTTGAGGATCTGCCCCATGACCACGTGGATGCCCATGAAGAAGATCGTGGGCAGGAAGTAGCGGGCGAAGGTGATGCCGACCTCGTTGGCCGCCGGGTCGCTGGCGACCGGGGTCGAGAGCAGCCGTACCAGCAGGGGCGCGCCGATGACCGCGAGCACGGTGAGCCCGCCGAGGATCACCATGACGAGGGTCAGGAGCCGGTTGGCGTAGGCCTCGCCGCCGTCCTCGTCCTCCTTCATGGCGCGGACGAGCTGAGGTACGAAGACCGAGTTCAGGCCTCCGCCCACGGTGAGGATGTAGATCATCGTCGGCAGCTGGTACGCGACCTGGAAGGTGTCACCGAGCAGGCCGACGCCGAGCGCCGAGACGATGAGCGCGGAGCGGATGAAGCCGGTGAGGCGGGAGACGAGCGTGCCCGCGGCCATCACCGCGCTGGACTTCAGCAGACCGGAGGCGCGGCCGCCCTTCTTCGCGGCGGGCGGCGGGGTCGGCCGGGCGGGCGCGGGCGCCGCCGCGGCCTGCGGGACCCCGGCCGGTGGGTCCTGCGGGGTCTGCGGGTGTGCCGGGGAGGGCACGCCCGTCGGCTCGCCGGAGGGGCGGGCGCCGCCGGTCTGCTGGTCCCGGAAGAGGTGGGCGAACGCGTCCGGCTCGTGGCGCTCGTCACTGGCCTGCGTCACGAGGTCGTCCACGCCGACGAACTGCGTCGTACGGGCATCGTCGCCGTACGGCAGATGGCGGGACGGGCCGTCGGGCTCGGGCGCCGGGGGCTGGGCCCAGACCTGCGGGTCGGGCGCGTGCTGCGGGGCGGGCGGGGGGCCGTAGAGCGGCTGCTGCTCCGGGTAGGTGCCCGGGGGCGGCGGGGGGTGCGCGGAGCGGTCGTAGAGCGCCTCGGTCACCGGGTCCTGGGCGGCGAGGTCCTGCGCGCGGTACGGGTCCTGGGCGTAGGCGTCCTCGACGTACGCGTCGGGGGTGAGCTGCTGCGGGGGCACCTGGCCGCCCGGGCCGCCCGCGGGGTCGCCGCCTCCCGTGCCCTGGCCGCGGTCACCGTCGTACGGCGCATTCATGCTTACCCCACCTCATCGGTCCCACGGCCCACCGGCCACATCATCAGTCAACGGTCCACTCTCTCACCCGGGCCGGACGGGTCGGTGCTTTCCTGAGCGGTGTCCGGTGTCGGGTCACTCGGCTGCGTGGGGGCGTTTTCCCTGGATTCCGGGCCCGCGTCACCGGTCGGGCCGTTGTCGTCACCGGTGCTGTTGCCGCTGCTGTCGCCCTCGCTGTCGCCGCTGTCCTGGCCCTCGGCTGCCTCCGCGTCCGTGCGGCGGGCGGCGGCCTTGCGCTGGGTGTACATCCGGAACCCGGCGAGGACCAGGAGCAGGATGCCGCCGGCGATGACGAGCATCACCGTCAGCGTGACCTCGGTGACGTCCACGTCGAACTTGATCGGTTCGCCGTAGCGCGTGCCGTCCTCGGTGTAGAGCTGGCCCCAGACCCGAACCGGGCCGTTGGCGTTGGCCGTGGTGGTGAACTTCACGGTCTGGCTGTGCGCCGCGGAGACCTTGATCCGCTGCTCGTCGGAGGCCTCGTCGCCGATCTTGAGTCGGGTCGGCTTGTCCGAGGTGAGGCGCAGCGTCAGGTGCTCGACCCCCTGCACCAGGTTGTTCTGCACCGTGATCGGAATCGTCGCGCTGCGGCCGGAGAGCTTGGCCTTCGACTTCTCGATCAGCTTCACCTGCTCGGTGAGGCCCTGGAGATAGCGCTGTACGTCACTGCGGTACTGCTCTGCCTCGTTCGGGCGGCCGCGCCAAGAGGTGGACATCTCCCGGTCGAGGGCCCGGCCGAAGGGGGTGACCACGCGGTCCGGCTCGCTGAGGATGACCTTGAACTTGTCGAGGGTGTCGTTGGTGGTCCGGATGGACTCGAAGGCTTCCTTGGGCAGCTCCTCCTTGCGCAGCGCGGAGGGGTAGGAGCCGGTGCCCGGCACCCGGGTCGTGGCGCCGGGGTCGGGCTTGGCCTTGGCGGCGGCGAGCAGGTCCTCCGGCTCGGCCCAGCGGCTCTTCTCGAGCGAGCGCACGGCCTGGGCCATGGCCTGGGCCTGGCTGGTGGAGGGCATGCGCTGCGGAGCGACGACGATGCTGCGCTGCTTCTCCGGGTCCTGGAGGGTGATCATCTGGCTCTGGGCCAGGAACTGCTGCACAGCGAGGGTGGAGTTCTCCGCCCGCGTCATATCGCCCTCGAAGAGGGTGGAGAGCCGGGCGTCGGCCACCATGGCCGTCGTACCGCCGCCGATCGGCCGCGCGGCGTTCGGCGTGTACGGGAGGCCGCCGGTCTCGCGCAGGCTGTCACTGCGGGCGATCACGGTGTCGGCGCCGGCGGACGTGGCGACGTCGACGATGGACGGGTCGACCGCGCCCTGGGCGGGCCAGGCGAAGTCGGTGCTCGGTTCCACGTGGAGCACGGTCTTCACGGTCGTCGCGGCCACATCGGTGGCGGGCTTCAGCTGGCCGAGCGAGCCGGGGACGCTCTTGCCCTGGTGGGCGAGCGAGGCGAGGTCCGGGTCGCCGAAGGGCAGCGCGACGACCTTCTTGTCCTCGACGGCGTTCTCCAGGTCGTTCAGCCACCGCTTGGCCACGGCCTGGTTCTTGCCCTGGGTCGGATTGCCGCCGTTCGGGTCCTGCACCTGGTAGCCCTTGGCCATCGCGTCGGCCGCGGCCAGGAGATCCGGGTCGATGACCCAGGTGACGGGAAGATCGCGACCGAGCGAGAGGAGCTGGCCGAGCCGCCCGCCGGGGGCGAGCTCCTCGGCCAGCCGGTCGTCGGAGAAGACGGGCGTCTGCTGCTCGTCGGAACCGGTCTCGGCGGTGAGGTGCGTGGTGGAGACGAGCGGCCAGAGATAGCTGACCTTCGTCTTCTCGTCGGCCGCCTCGGGCTGCCACGGCAGGAAGCTCCGCTCGGTGCCGAGCACCTGGTCGTACGGCTGTCCCGCGGCCCGCCCGGTCAGGGAGACGCCCAGCTGGTACACGCCCTCGGAGCCGAGCTCCAGCTCTTCGACGGGGATGGTGAGCGTGAAGTCCTGGGGGACGCCGGGGGCGAGCTTCTTGAACTTCTGGACGTACTTGCCGCCGATCTCGGAGCCCTCGACGCTCTGTACGGAGTCGGCGCGCTTCGCGGCGTTGTCGATCGCGTCACGCCCGTTCATGGAGGGCCCCACGCGCAGCCCGACATGGGCGCCGGTGACCGGCTGTTTGCCCTCGTTGGTGACCTTGCCGGAGATGGTGAGGGTGTCGTCCTCGTCCGGGGCGGAGGGGGTGAGGCCGTCGAGCGAGACGTCGACGCTGCCCGCGCCGGGGGCCTTGGCGGTGCCCGTGTGCGGTGCCCCGGTGGCGGTGCCCGGGTGTGGGGGCCCGGCCGGGGCCGCGGCGGCGGTGGGGGCGGCGGGCAGCTGGAGCAGGCCGGCCAGCAGGGGGGCGCCTGCGACAAGCCCTGCCGTGCGCCGCAGCCATCGGCGGGCAGGAGAGGGAGTCATCCCCGGGAAGTCTGCCGCCTCGGCCACGCGCTGTCCGTCCCTCGTCGTCGTCAGTGGTCGTCGCTTTTGCGTCCACGCATGGTAACGAGAGGCGCTGTGGCCGAGTGCCGGGGAGTGCTCCACATGACCACGACCGGGGCGGGGCGGCGTGCGGGCCCTCTTGGCGGGCCGCGGAGCGAAAACGGGGACGTCCCGGCCGCTCAAGGCACGTACCCTTTTCTGTTGTGCCGAACGCCAATGAAGACAACCTCAATGCACTGAGCCAGGTGCAGCGCCGCGCGGTCAGCGAACTGCTGCGGGTGTCCCCGGTCGCCGACGATCTTGCCCGCCGTTTCCGGGAGGCCGGGTCCTCCCTCGCCCTCGTCGGCGGTTCGGTGCGGGATGCGTTGCTCGGTCGGCTCGGCAATGACCTGGACTTCACGACCGACGCCCGCCCCGAGGACGTACTGAAGATCGTCAAGCCGTGGGCGGACTCGGTGTGGGAGGTCGGCATCGCCTTCGGCACGGTCGGCTGCCAGAAGCAGGGCTACCAGATCGAGATCACGACGTACCGCTCCGAGGCGTACGACCGCACCTCACGCAAGCCCGAGGTGTCCTACGGCGACTCCATCGAGGAAGATCTCGTCCGCCGCGACTTCACCGTCAACGCGATGGCCGTGGCCCTGCCGGAGAAGGAGTTCATCGACCCGTACGGCGGGCTCGAGGATCTGGCGGCGCGGGTGCTGCGTACCCCCGGCACTCCTGAAGAGTCGTTCTCGGACGATCCGCTGCGGATGATGCGCGCGGCGCGGTTCGCCGCGCAGCTGGACTTCGAGGTCGCCCCCGAGGTCGTCGCCGCGATGAAGGCGATGGCGGAGCGCCTCGGGATCGTCTCCGCCGAGCGGGTCCGGGACGAGCTCAACAAGCTGCTGCTCTCCGCGCAGCCCAGGAAGGGCCTCGCGCTGCTCGTGGACACCGGCCTCGCGGACCAGGTGCTCCCCGAGCTGCCCGCGCTGCGTCTGGAGCGTGACGAGCACCACCGGCACAAGGACGTGTACGACCACTCACTGATCGTCCTCGAGCAGGCCATCGCCCTGGAGGACGGGGAGCCGGATCTCACCCTGCGGCTCGCGGCTCTGCTGCACGACATCGGCAAGCCGAGGACGCGGCGCTTCGAGACGGACGGCCGGGTCTCCTTCCACCACCACGAGGTGGTCGGCGCGAAGATGACCAAGAAGCGGATGTCCGCGCTCAAGTACTCCAACGAGCTGGTGAAGGACGTCTCCCGGCTCGTCGAGCTGCATCTGCGCTTCCACGGGTACGGCACCGGAGAGTGGACGGACTCCGCGGTGCGGCGCTATGTGCGGGACGCCGGGCATCTGCTCGACCGGCTGCACAAGCTGACCCGCTCCGACTGCACGACGCGCAACAAGAGGAAGGCCGCCGCCCTTTCGCGCGCGTACGACGGGCTTGAGGAGCGCATCGCACGGCTTCAGGAGCAGGAGGAGCTGGACGCCATCCGGCCCGACCTGGACGGCAACGAGATCATAGAGATCCTGGGTGTGGGCCCGGGCCCGGTGATCGGGCGGGCCTACAAGCACCTGCTCGAACTGCGCCTCGAGCACGGCCCGATGGATCGGGACGCGGCGGTCGCGGCGCTCAAGGAGTGGTGGGCCGGGCAGGAGTAAGGCCGAAGCAGCACAGCGAACGGGGTCCTGTTTCACGTGAAACAGGACCCCGTTCCATAAGCGCAGTGGGGCGGTGTTTCACGTGAGCGGACCGCTGCTCGGCGGCTTGATCGTCATGTGGTTCGTCGGCGCCGCCACGGCCTACATCGTCGGCGAGATACTCCTGTCCGTCGGCGACGAC